>CAZVVW010000001.1:0-102323 GCA_964630685.1 uncultured Methanosarcinales archaeon
CAGTTTCAGCAGAATCTGCAACAACAAGTACTAGCTCAGTAACAACTCAAACTGTTACACAGATTGAAGTTGGAGCAGCAAAATTAGCAAGCGAAGTAGCTGATATCACAGCAGTTAATGCTATTGTTATCGGTGGACCATGTGCTAATGCAGCAGCAGCAACATTGATGGGTAATCCATCACCATGTTATGCTGGATTTACTGAAGGCGAAGCAACTGTTAAGCTATATGAAAATGGCGGAAACGTTGCAATGCTTATTGCAGGCGCAACTGGTGACGACACCAGAACCGCAGCAAAAGTAGTCGCTAATGGTGGAATCGCTGCTATAGATGGAACAGAAGCTGTTGTTACAACTCTAACTGAGACTGTAACAGTACCAACTGTTGTTGACGCAGACGCAGAATAAGTGACCAACTAAAAAGGGCTAACGCCCTTATTTTTTTTCTTTTTTCTTTTTTCTTTTTTTTACCTTTTTCTTAGTCTCATCCTATCTATAGTACCTAACACCTTTTTCTCTCCATGACAAAACAAGAAGATTTATCCCATAAATCGTCGAGCTTTACAAAAATATTTAAAAAAATATTTTAGCAAAAAAAACAAAAAACGACTTCTAGTTCCATCCAGTCTACAGGACTTTCCCGTCCAATCCTCAGGACCTAAAACCTATCCAATTCTCAGGACCTAAACTAAAAAATTAGATCTAATTTATACAACCCCTAAAAATAATTATTCAAATGACCTTCCAGTGTAATGGAAACCTCTATAAATAAACTAATTTTTATTCAAAAAAGATTGTTAATAATAATTAACACCTGTTAAATTAATTTAACAACCAAAAACATTTAAATATTTGTTCTTATATATAGTTATATAAGATGACTCAAACTACAATTTTGCATAGTCCAACTTTAGAATCTGTGATCATGGTAGAAAAAACTATACAAAAATATACTCAAGAATGTGGTAAATATCAGTTATGGAAAAAATTACCTAAAAAGATGATGTATCAAACCTTCCAAGTTATTTTAGATTATTTAATACAATCAGGGAAGATTCTAATAGATAAAGAAGGGTGTGTTATTTGGACATATGATCCTGAAGGAATCAAAAAATTTATTTCTAAAGGGCTTAAATTAAGATGAAATAACCCACGTTAAATCAAATACTTCTCCAATAACTTTCAACCTTATTGAAAATCTTTCAGAAAAAGAGGATATGAATTTATTAATCTCAAAATTTCATCTAAATGTATGGATGAAACTAAATGTATTCATTGCAAGAGTAAAGAAATCATCAAAAAAGGAAAACAAAAGAACTCTAAAGAAATTAAGCAAAGATATTACTGTAAAGATTGCAAAAAAAGATTTGTTTTTTCCAGCCAGCCAGGAAAAAAATATAGTACGGCAATAATTTTAAATGCAATTTCTCATTATAATTTAGGAAATAACACTTATCAAAGCAGTAAGTTAGTTAATAGACAATTTAAAGTTAAAGTAAGCAATTCTATAGTGGGTGTTTGGATTAATGAATTTAAACGGCTTTGTCCTTATTACAAGATAAGAGATAAAGTAATCAACGAATATGGGAAAAATATTATTGCATCTAAATTATTTAAACATAAGGGACTTACTTATAATTATAAATATCATCGGGCAAAGATAGATTTTTTAGATAAAGAATTTAATGAATTAGTTAAATACTTAAAGAGAATCAAAGACGATTTTCCACATGAATTTTTTGAGGTAAATAAAAGATGTTCATAATTGAAAATGAAATTAAATGGGATTGAAAACATTGATAGAAAAAAGAGTTATGCTTCTGATCTAGCCAGATTTTCTGTGTCTGCTGCTAGAAATGATTACTTAAGACATAAAGTGATTGAAGAATTTATGCTTATTAATGATGTCTGTACTGTTGCCATAGAAGTGCCAATATGGTTTTGGGATAAAAAATGGCAAAAAGGGATTTGTGGCCATATTGATT
This sequence comes from uncultured Methanosarcinales archaeon, assembly GCA_964630685.1. Lineage (GTDB taxonomy): Archaea > Nanobdellota > Nanobdellia > Woesearchaeales > BS150m-G63 > BS150m-G63. The sequence goes on from CAZVVW010000001.1 coordinate 1,985, forward strand.
TATTACAAACAAGGGGAAATAAAATATACATTTTAGATTATAAACCTAAAGCTATATCTGAAAATTTATCAAAAGTTTGCTCTCAGTTATTTTTTTATGCTAAAGGGATCAGTTTTCGTACAGGAATCAAACTCAAAGATATCAGGTGTGCATGGTTTGATGATCAAGATTATTTTGAGTTTCAGCCAGAGAAAATTTTCAGGAAAAGAGAATAGAAAGATTTATAAATTAGTACCTATAAGGGGTACTATTATGAAAAGTAAAGAAAACAAAGTAATTGAGTTATTTTTCAATAATCCAACTAAGGAATGGCACTTTGAAGAAATAGTTAAAGAAGCTAAAATTGCTAGAAGCAAAACTAATGATTGGCTAAAAAAATTCATTAAAATGAAATTAATTAAAAAAGTAAAAGAAAAAGGGAATATGCCTTATTATTTAAGCAATCACGATTCTTTGGAGTATAAACATAAGAAAAAATTATTTGGATTGAATCAATTATATAAAAGCGGATTTTTAGCCCATTTAAATTCTTTAAAAAAAACTAATTCAATTATTCTTTTTGGGAGTTTTTCACGTTCAGATTGGTATAAAGATAGTGATATTGATTTATTTATTTATGGAGATCCAGAAGGACTAAAAATAGTAGATTATGAATTAAAATTACATAGAAATATACAATTATTTATTTGTCAAAATCCCATGGAATTATCAAAATTAGGAAAAGGTTTAATTAAACATATAATCAAAGGAAATTTAATTAAAGGGAATTTAGATTTTATAGAGGTGGTTGTTAATGCCTAAATATTTAACTCAAAAAGAAGCATTTATGAAATGTAAAAAAGAAGGAAATTTTTTAGTTGTAGAAGAAGTGAATTTAGAAAAAATAAAATCTACACTTTATATTGCGGATGCAGATGTTGAAGCTGCAAATTATATTAAAAAATCTCTTCCAAAACAAAGCAACCAATGGAATAGTGTCTATAAATTATATTATGATGCTTTACACGAATTAGTTGAATCATTTTTGAGATTTGAAAAGACTAAAATTAATAATCATCAATGCTTATTTGTGTATTTATGTGGGGAATATCAAAAATTAGATTTTGATTGGGATTTTTTTGAAAAAGTAAGAACTAAAAGAAATGGAATCAATTATTATGGCACCCCAATTGATTTTAATGACTGGAAAGAAGTTGAACTTCAGTTTATTCTTTATATTAAAAGATTAAGAGAAGAAATTAATAAGAAATTAAGAGATTAATACTTCTTTAATAACTTTCAACCTTATTGAAAATTCTCCAATAAAACCCACATAACACTTATTAATTTTAACTTTTATTCACCTAGTTGCATTAATCCATAACAGGCTGGAGCGCCAAGATAAGATCCGATAAGAGTACCTGCACCAGGGTCTATAAAAGTTCCGATAGCACTTCCAATTGCAGAAAATAAAGTTATTCTACTTGCCCTTCCAATAAAACTATCCCCAAATTCATAAGGCAAATCATCTCCAATCCCCCATGCACCCAGTAATCCTAAAGAAGTGCCAATTCCTATACTGGCCATTCCACCAATAGCACCATTTAATAAGGTTAAATTAAGCATGGTATCTATTTGATTAATTGCATTTGTAAAAGAGATATCAAAAAATCCAGTATTATTAGTCATATCTTCTGCTAAGTCAAAGATATATTTATTACCTTTATAAACACCATAAGCCAATCCTCCAGCGATACCTGCACCAAAAGTTGTTTTTAGTATTGGTTTATATGCTTTGCTAATTAAATCCTTTAAAGTGCCTCCAATCTTGCTTGTTGTATATAGTAGTTTGTCAGATGATCTACTAACTATATCGGTTAATTTATTTTTTGCTTTTCTTATTTTACTGTTTGATTTAATATTCTCTTTAGTAATCTCTTTATTTTTTTTATAAGTCTCATTTTCAGGATTTAGCTTTAAGGCGGCATCATAACATTTTAATGCAGATTTTTTGTCTCCTAATTTAGAAAAAAGATACCCCATATTATTCCATGTAGGAGAATATTCTGGATTTATATCCAGCACCTTTCGATAACATTCATTAGCTTCTTTGTGTTTGCCCAATTTCTCCAAATCTATCCCTTTATTATTCCAATATTTACAATTTTTTAATTCCAAATCAATAATATCATTATATCTTTTCATTAATTTATCAAACTCTCCATCTTTATATGGTTCTCTTGCTTTTTCAAATAAATCTTTTTCTTCTTTTGATTCTTTTTCTGAAACATCTATTTTTATTTGTTTGATAATCCCCTCTAGTTTTTGTTCTAAATTCTGTTGTCCAGAAGAACATTGAATCATTTTCTAATCCCTCTATGATTCAAAGCATCATCTAAATTAATAAAATAAGATATTTCTTTAGGATTCAATTCTATAGCTTTTAAGTAAGATTCAATTGCTTTATTGTAATCTTTTTTTGCGTGTAATGCATACCCTCTACCATTCCACATTACACTATTTATAATCTTATTTTCTTTAGGGGATAGCTCTAGTGCTTTATCATAACATTCGATTGATTCTTCTAAGATTTGAATGGACTTTTCTTTTCTAATATCTGAAGGATATTTTTTTAAATATTCTTCTAAATTTCCTAATTTCCTTAATGAAACACCTTTACAATTCCATCCAGGATATTCGTTTGGGCTTATTGTGATAGCTTTATTAAAACACTCAATAGATTCTTCTAATTTTCCCTGCATTGTTAATACAGTTCCTTTATTGATCCAAGCAGAATAATTTTCATTCCATAAGTCTATAGATTTATCATAACAAATTATTGATTCACTATATCTTTTTTGTCCTGTTAATTTAAATCCTTGTTCACCCCATATTTTACTTTCTAATATATTATGTTCTTTTTCCATTCCAATCACCCCTTTTAAGAATTAATTAACCCAACATCGTCTAGAGATTCCATGAATGCTTCTTTTTTGAGTTCTTCTATTACAAAATAGTATTCATTCTTTTTGATGTTAAATCTTTCTTCTAAATCTTCATTGAATTCTTCTAAATTTTTTATGTGTCTGAAAACACCGTCAACCATAAAATCAAATCCATTGCTTACTTTAAAGATGGAATTAACATTGAAGTTGCTTTCCAAGTAATCTTTTAGTGAATCTTTATCTTCTTTAATTACTTTTATTAGAAGTTGTGCTCTTGTGTTAAAACCGAGTTTTCCAAAATCAATTAAACAAGCGTTTTTTTTGATCAATCCTTGGTTGTAGATTTTTAATTTTTCATAGATGGTACTTATAGGAATGTTTGTTTTCCTGCTTAATTTAGTGAGTGTTTGTCGAGCATCTTGTCGTAAACAACTCAAAATCATCATTTCTTTTTTTGATAACATTTGTTTTACCCCATTTTCGAATAATCTTTTGATTGCCCGAATATATTTCAATTATAGTGAAAGATTTATATATATTTAATCAATATATTCTATATACTAGTATAGAAATATAGAAAACCGAAATATTTATATAATTTGGACCTTTTTTGTTAATTATGAAAAGAAAATTAGTGAAACAAGGTGGTTCTGCTATAACTATAACGCTTCCAAAGTTTTGGGTTGATAAGTATGGGTTAAAACCAGGAGATGAAATCAATGTAGAAGAAAGGGGAAGGGAGTTGAGTATAGGGACTGAAAAAGAAGAAAGTGGAAGAATTACAACTTTAGATGCCAAACAACTTAATGAGAGAACCTTGAGGTGGGCATTATCGAGTTTACATAAAAGTGGGTATGATTCTATTGAAGTTCTTTTTGAGGATTTTAAGGTTATGGATATTGTAAATGAATTAGTTAAAAATTTATTTATGGGGTTTGCAGTTGTTGAACAAAGTACTAAAAGGTGTTTGTTAAAAAATATTTCAAAAGAGCTTGAGTCTGAATTTGACACTATACTAAGAAGAGCTTTTTTAGTCACAATGTCTATGGGGGAAAGTACTTTAGAATTAATTAAAGAAAAAAATTTCAAAGGTATGAATAGTTTGATCTCTTTAGAAAATACAAATAATCAATTGACTAATTTTTGTGAGAGATTGTTAAACAAAAAAGGGGCTAAAGATCACAGAAAAACTTGTTTTATGTATGTTATAACTTGGAATCTGGAAAAAATATGTGATAATTATAAATATATCTGTAATTATCTTGCTGAAAAAAAGAATGCAAAATTAAATAATGGCACAATAGGGTTTTATGAAAAATCAAATAACTTAATGAGGGGATATTATGAGATATTTTATAATTTTGATATCCAAAAACTTAGCGAGTGGAGTGGGGACAGAAAAAAATTAGTTAAAGAGGGTCAGAAAATAATAATGGAAGGAGATGATTCTGATAGGATGGTTATCCATTATTTACAAAATTTAATTTATCAACTTGCAGACTTTTCTGCATCAACTATAGCAATAAATCAAATTGATTGAGCTATTGATTCTAATTCTTTAAGTGCTATAGTCAAATTATTATAGCTTTTATTATTTTGGCCAAAGTAATCTTTATGTTCAATAGATAATCTATCAATTGCATGGAGTGCATTATTTACTATTATTTTTCTACTCCCCCAGAGAGACTTTCTGTTCGGGGAAGACCAGGCAGAATAAAGTGAGATAGTTCTTTGTACAATCGCATTCAAATACCTAAACTCATTTATTTTTTCTAATGCAGTTATGTCTCCAGAATGTTCAACATAACATTGTTTGTATAAATCTATTACTTCTTTTCTTTTTTTATCACCTTGAGAATCATTTGTGAAAAAGTCTGAGTATTCTATCAGGTTGGCTAAATCAAATTCTACAGGTACAGCTCCTTTGTTTTCAATATCTATTGCTACAATTTCATTATATTCTGTTATTAACCAATTTTGTGGATGGGCATCTTTATTGAAAACCATTATAGCATCATCAAAAGCATGAACAATAGGATCTATGTTATTAACTATCAGATTTTTTAAGCTAGAATCCACATAAGGCACTTCATTGAGTACCTTTTCTATTTTTTCGCGGTAATTTAGTGTTTTAAGCCCATAAAGAGAGGTTTTAGCATGGATTAGGGATAAATATTCAGCTACACCTTTGATGTGCTCAAATGGCTCTGTTTTTGATTCTATGAGCTCCATAAGGGTTTTTCCACTTTCTCTCATCATTGCATAGATGTATTTGCTATCATATTCTGTTATGTTTATGTCTTGAGGTACTTTGTATTGAGAATAAGAAGAAACTAATCCTTCTAACTCATTAGTTAGTTTAATCTCTTTTTCTAAACTTTCTTTATCTCTGCTTTCTTTAAAGATGAATGAGTTTTTTAGAATTCCCCCTTCCCCAACTATCAACACTTTATTTTTACTTTCACCTATTTGTTCATATTCTAAAGAATCATCTTTTAATATTAGCCCAATTACTTTTTTCCATTGTGGTTCTGCATTTTTTTTCATAACATCAAGAGCATAAGCATATAAACAGTTTAAGTCTAAGTCATTTTCAGGATATTTTTTTATAGAATCTTCAAATGTTTTGCAGGCGTTATTGAAATTGCCAATTGAAAAATGATCTATTGCTAATTCTAAATAATCATCAATTGTTGTTTTTTCAGAATCAATCAATTTAGTTTTCTTTTTGATATTTTTTACATTTCCTTTTCTTATAATTGGCGCGGAGTTCATTATTTTGAGCCATAAAGAATCTTTTCTTGAAGATCTATTGATATATTCTCCATAATGTTGTATTGTTTTTGGAAGATTTTTTTGTCTTTGATAGATATCACTCAACACTAAATGATTCCATGAAGAAGGATTGATAGAGATTGCTTTTTCAAGAAGTTTTTTTGCTTTTCCATATTTCTTTAAAGCCATCATCCCCACTCCTGGCAACATATAACGATTAGAATTGATATCTTTTGAATTGATAAATGGAGAAATTAATTTTGTAAGTAGATAAAAACCAACAAAATTAACTGATAGATTTATGGCAGCAGCTTGATGATATTGAATAGGTGGTTGTAGTTGAGTGAAGACATCAATTATTTCATTGAAACTATCCCCTCTTTTCCAGAAATTATGTGCCATTTTTATTGCAATTTGTTCTATCTCAAAATATTTTAAAGGAGGATTAAAAGTTTTTATAGTTAAAACTGTTGCAGTTGTTTTTGGGTGTTTTAATGGCCAATCATATATCTTTTTTAAGATTCCAGAAAAACTTTTTTTATCTTTTAATGGTTTAAGTTTTATTAGGTTTTCTAAGTTCTTTTTTGCATTTTTTTCTAGAATTTCTTTTTTATCTTTTTTGGATTGGATAAATTCATATCCTAGGTACCCTAAAAGTGTAGCACTAACTGTTATGGCTTCTTGTGAAAAAACAGTCATAACTTTGGTTGGACTAATTAAATAAATTGGTTCAATTAAAGAGTAAAATCCATATCCTATTCCCAACCCAACTACTTTAGGATATTGATTATACAAAAACTTGCCTGTTTTCTTGACTATGTCTTCTAGTTTGGAATTCAACCTATTACTCCCCACCTCAAATGTTCTTTAAGTGTTTGATTTTATAAATTTTGTTATAAAAATGAGTTTTTAGAGATAATTTTATATAATAGTGTGGATTTTGATATACTAGGCACTTAAAGAAGAAACTAAAATGGTAATGTTGTTTGATAGGTTTAATTTATCTGAAGATATTTTCACTATTCTATTTGCTACAGAACAACAGAGTTTAGTGGCCAGACTTTTAATTGGGTATATAAAAGACAATGAAGGCGAGATAACTAAAACAGAGATGTCTATGTTTGCAACACAATTACATGATGGAAACTATGTTGTGGGTGGAGATGTTGTTAAGATGAAAGTTAAAACTGTTAAATTGAGTTATAACAAAAGACAATTTTATGATAGAATTCTTACACCTTTGAAATCCATGGGTTTGGTGGATTATGATTTGTATAAGAAGACTTATAGGATTAGTGAAAACTTTAATAAAGAGATGACTAGAATAGGGTTGTTGTGGCTTAGGGAACTGCGAAAATCTCCTTTGAATTTAAAGAAATAATTATTTGAAAGTTTATTTGAAAGCTAATTTAATATCACTACTTTTAACTGTTTTTCTTCCAGAATGTTTTGCTATCTTGATAGCTCTTTCAGATACTTCTTCACCAATATCTGTGAGAATTTCAGCTAGAGTGTTCATAGCATCTGCACTCACTCTTTGTGCACCTGCTTTTACCATTATTCTCCCTACAGGAGCTCTAGGTATTATTTCAGTTCTTCGTGACATATAATAAATTTAAAGCAAAAGAGTTTAAATAAGTTTTGATTTTCTCATAAGTTTTTTATACTTTAACTCTTTTTATTTTTTTATGAAAATAATCGCTGATATCCATATCCATAGCAGATTTAGTAGAGCTACATCTAAACAATTGAACATTCAAAATCTGGAAAAATATGCTAAAATTAAAGGGGTAGAGCTATTAGGTACTGGAGATTTTACACACCCAGAATGGATTAAGGAATTAAAACAAGAACTTAAAGAAGATGGTTCTGGAATACTAAAGACTAAAACAGGTTTTCCTTTTATTCTTCAGACAGAAATTTCTTTGATTTATACACAAGATGGAAGTGGAAGAAGAGTCCACCTTATTGTTTTAGCATCTAATTTTGAAGTTGTTGAAAAAATAACAGAATACTTAAAAACTCACGGAAGAGTAGATTATGATGGTAGACCTATATTTAAAATTCCTTGTGATGAATTTGTAAGAGAATTAAAAAAGATATCAGAAGAGATTGAAGTGATACCTGCGCATATTTGGACGCCTTGGTTTAGCCTTTTTGGAAGTAAATCTGGATTTGATTCTGTTGAAGAATGTTTTAAAGAGCAATCTAAACATATTTTTGCATTGGAAACTGGTTTGAGCAGTGACCCTGCAATGAACTGGAGACTCAGTGCTCTTGATAAATATACTTTAGTGAGTAATTCTGACTTACATAGCTTTTGGCCATGGAGAATTGGTAGGGAAGCTAATATTGTTGAATTAGGAGAATTGACTTATAATGATTTTATAGGAGCATTAAAAAATAAAAAAGTGACTACAATTGAGATGGATCCGAGTTATGGAAAATACCATTATGATGGTCATCGTAAGTGTAATGTTTGTATGAGTCCTACTGATTCAATTAAAAACAAAGATATTTGTCCAAAATGTAAAAAAATGTTGACTATTGGAGTGCTTCATAGGGTAGAAGAATTAGCAGATAGGCCAGAAGGGTTTAAACCAAAAGATGCTCAAGAATTTAAGACATTGATTCCATTATCGGAGATTATTTCTGCTTTGATTGGGAGTCCTGTTGCTTCAACAAAAGTTTGGCCAATATATAATCAATTAATTGATGCTTTTGATTCTGAATATAATGTGCTTTTGAATGTAGAAAAAGAGAAACTTGTTGAAATTGTTTCAGAAGAATTGGCAGATGCAATCATAAAAAATAGAAATCAAGAAATAGAAGTAAAACCAGGTTATGATGGGATGTATGGAGTTCCTATTTTGGGAAAAAAGAAAGAAAAAACAAAGAGATTTAAAAATCCTTAAGCCCCCTATTTTAAAAAATAAAATAAAGAAATAAAAAAGATGTTGGGCTAAAGAATAATTAAATAGGTTTAAATAATTTTTCTTAAATGGTAAATAAGGATTATTTTATTTATTTATTATTTTATTTATTTATTATTTTATTTAAACATGCGCAAAGAACTTAAATCTCACTATCGCATAAATGATATATGCTAAAATTAATGTTATTGCTTCTTTTTTTTCAAGTTTCATTTTTCGTTTAAAGAAAAACATGGCTAATATAGATATAAAAAACCAAAATGGAAGATCATACCAAAGAATCGCACTATCGATTGTATAACCGGAAATCATTGCACCTATACCTAGTGCGAGCATAGGGTTTGTTATATTGCTACCAATTAGGGTGCCAAGAGACATTTTTGTGGATCCTTTAAGTATAGCAATTAATGCAGTTGTTAATTCTGGAAGTGCTGTTGCTGCACCAATCATTAATACACCTATCAAAGATTCAGAAACTCCCCAAATCATTGATAAAGAGATCGCATTATCTACTACTATCTTTGCTGCAAATAATAATGCAGTTAACCCTACTATAAGATTAAGGAAATAATTTAATTTGTGTTTTTCAGGATTTCTTTCAATTACTTTTTCTTTTTTGATAAGCCAAATTAAAAACCAAATATATCCTATAACTAATAAAAATCCTTCAAATCTGCCGATTGTTTGGTTTAATGAAAAGAGAAATAACAAGAGTATTGCTCCGAGCATTATAGGATAATCTAATTTTAGTATTTTTTTATCTGTGTGTACTTTGGTTAATAATGCAATGACGCCCAAAATTAATGTTATTTGAATTATGTTAGAACCTATATTTGTACCTACTGCAATTCCACTGCTCTCAACACCATTTAAGATGTTTATACTAGCCATAATGTGAGTAAATATTTCTGGAAGAGACGTTCCTATAGATAAAATGGTTAATCCAATAATTGCTTCACTGATATTAAAAGCATATGCAATTTTTTTTGCTGCTTCTACAGTAATATTCGCACTTAACCATATAAAAATTAACCCCAATATTAGAAGTAATAATTCAAGATACATTTTATTCCATTATGTGAGGGCTTTTTTTTAATGTTCTTTCTAGTACAAATGGAAATATAAATGTGGTTATCAGTGCCATTGCGATGATTATTGAGTAAATTTCAATAGGTATCAATCCATTTAGTCTTGCTACTTCTGCGATAACTAGTTCAACTGCACCCCTACTATTCATTCCCCACCCAATTAGTGCTGTTTGTTTTAAACTAAGTTTTGAGAATAATTTTAATATCATTGAGCCAATTAATTTTCCACAAATAGCCATTATCATGATAAGAATAAAGATATGCCAATTAGATATGATTGAAGCGAGATCCATGTTAAGCCCAAGATGAATAAAGAAAAATGGAACTATAAAACCAAAACTGATTACTTTCAAATCATTTATTATTTTTCGTTCTTCTCTTTTATCTTTTCTCATTGATATTTGAAGAATCAGTCCTGCAATAAATGCACCAATGACTAATCCAAGACCAAATACTTGTGCTATTACAGCAATAAATAGTGCGAGAATTATGCTTGTTGTAAAATCACCTATTTCTGATTTTTCTTTTTGGATAGATGTTACTAATTTTGGAATCAGTTTAAACAACACGATTGCGATTAATATGAAAATAATTATCCTTACAGGAAACATAACAATCCCAATTGCTGATTTGGAATGAACTATAACTAGTAGTAAACTTAGGAATATTGCAGCAAGTAAATCATCAATTATTGCTGCTTCTATAAGTATTTCTCCCATCCTAGTTTTAAGTTTTTTGAGTTCCATTAAAAGACGGATACTTGTTCCTGGTGCTGTGATAGATAATGCTGCACCTAATACCACTGCAGCGATAGTGTCATAACCAAGAAGTTTCATGGTTAGATATCCTAAACCAAAGGGGACTACTGCTCCAAAGATTGCTATTAATATTCCTTCTTTCGAAGCTTTTTTTAGTCGTTTATAATCAATTTCCATACCTACCAGCAGAATTAAAAAGATGATCCCCAATTCAGCAAGAAAAGCGATAGCTGTTGTTGAACCAGGTAATAAGATTGAACTTTTTATGAAAGGAATGCTTACAATAAGTCCTGCAGCGATTTGACCAAGTACTCTTGGATAATGCATGCTGTGAGCTAATTCTGATAGGGCAAAAGAAATAGTTAAACAAACTGCAATAGTCAGTAGCACCTCCATTTTGAATAAAGATTAGTTTAGTAGTTTATATATTTTATGATAAAGAAAGAAAATGAGGTTTAAATTGAGAAACTTATGTATTCTACTTGTGGTGCTTGTGCAGGTGGTTGAATAGGTTCGGTTGTAGGTGTTGTTTCTTGTGTGGAGGGTGTTGAAGTTGTTTCTTGGTTTTGGGTTGTGGATGTTTGTGTCTGGGGTTTTAGCACTTTAAAATTCCAAACTTTTTCAACAATATTTTCTCCATCATTTGCTTGAAATACAACCTTTTTATTTCCTGTTCTTTGAAATACTCTTTTGTGGATTGTTGAACCAGCATATGCATTAAACATTCCAAAGTCCCAAGTGTAAGTTAAATTATCATTATCTGCATCAATTGTATCAACTTCAAATACAACTGCCCCACCAACATAAACTTCAAATTCATTTGTTGAAGGTGTGCTGTTAGTTATTTCTGGAGCTCTGTTAATATTTTTTACTTTTATTGTAGTTTGTTTTGTATCACTATTTTTTCCATCAAAAGTTGTAATATTGAGATTAAATTCTTTTTCTTTTTCTTCTGTACTTACAGCATCAAAATTAGGGGTCCAAGAAAATGTTTTTCCATCAAAGATTGCTCCTTCTGGTAAAGGTGTTGCATGAAAACTTAATTCATCTACATCTTCATCAAAACCAGAAATCTCAAAAGAAACTTCTTCTCCTTCATCAATCTTATATGATTTTATTTTACCTAATACTGGTGCTCTATTTGTGTTTTCAATTATCACAGTTGCTGTTGTTGAATCTGATAAAAAACCATCAGATGCAGTAACTGTTACTAGATGTATCCCAGCATCATTATATGTTGTTTCATAATTATTCTGAGAAACCCATCCAGAAAAATAATAACTTATTGAATCACTATCAGGGTCAGAAGAGTTTGGAGTAAAATATAATTTTTCTCCTTCTTTTATGGTGGTGTTTTCAATAGATTGTATTTTTGGTGGTCTGTTGAAATCTATTACATTTATTGGGATTATTTCATTTGTATCGAGATCTTTTCCTTTTGCATTTATTGTTGCTGTAAATTCTTTATTGTCTTTTAGAATATCTAAATGAAGTTTTGCTAATATTTTTCTTAACCAGCTTTTACTAAGAGTATCATATCCTGGTTGCCAGTAAAGGGTGTTATTCACAAATAGTGCATTTTCAGGTAATTCAATTGCTGTTAAAGTTACATTATCTTTATCTAAATCAAATGCTTCGATTGGTAAAATCAATTCTTGGTTTTCGTTTAAAGTTTGTTTCCCTACTGCCACAATAATGGGGGGTCTGTCTTTTTCAAGAACAATAATATTTATTTGACTGTGATCAGAATATTCTCCATCTGTTACTGTGACATCGATAGTGTATTCTCCTGCATCTTCATAACCGGGAGTCCAAGTGCCATTTTCATCAAATGGTGCTGAAAAGAAATATTTGAGGGTATCTTCTTTATCAGGATCACTTGCACTTACATTGATAGTAATCAATTCTGTTTCGTCTGCTGTTATTGTGTTAATTGGTTCTGTATTAATTGGTTCTGTATTAATTGGTTCTGTATTAATTGGTTCTGTATTAATTGGTTCTGTATCTATAGGGGTTGTTTGATTGTCTGAAAGATTATCAGCTTTGATAGAACTGACTATTAGAATTAATATTAAACTCGTGAATAATAGTTTTTCTAACTTCATTTTCTATTTACCCACCCCCCTTACAAATAAATAATAAAAAATAAAAACAAGAAGACTAATAAGATTATTAGTCTTTTAAATCACTTAAATGTAATTTTATGTTTATGAAACACCTAAAATTACAGGCGGTCTGTTTACGTTATTAACTGTGATAGTTAAATCCATTGTGTCTATTCCGCCATATTGGTCCATTGCAGTTATTGTTACTGTGTGTTCTCCTGCATCATCATATGTTGTTTTATATGTGTTTGAGTTCATCCATCCTGAAAAGGTGAATGCCACATCATCATCATTTGCGTCAGTTGCTGTTGGACTCAATGTTATGGTGTCTGTTTCATCAACTACAAGGTCATCCATTGCTCCTAATACTGGATCTTCGTTGATACTGTTGATGGTTAATGTTAGTTTTTCTGAAGTGCTTAAATCACCATCAGATGCAGTAACATATATAATGTATTCACCAACATCTCCTCTCTTGCTCTCTAATTTTCCTTGATCGTTTAATGGAGCTGTGAAAGAGAAGGTTATTTCATCTCCGTCAAGATCTGTTGCAGATGCTTCGATTTCAACGAGTTCTTCTTCATCGATAACGATATCTTCAACTTCTCCCAATGATGGAGCTCTGTTGGTATTGGTTACTGTGATTCCAACATTTTGAACAATTTCTGAGAATCCATCAGATGCAGTGATTGTGGTTGAGAATATTTTTAAGCAATTAAATACTCCTTTTTCACACACAACATCATTATAGCTTACCTCATATTCTTCTGAATTCATTAATCCTGAAAAGGAAAATACTACAGTATCATCATTTCCATCAGTTGCTTTTGGTTCAAGAACTATTTTATCGCCTTCTTTTACCGCAATGTTTTCTATTTTTTCCATTACAGGTTCTTTATTGATTGATTCTACTACAACCAATACTTTAGCCATTGTTTCTAAATCACCGTCAGATACAGTAATGTTTACAATATAATCTCCAACATCTCCCCTTTTAGTTTGCCATTCTCCATCTTTACTTAATGGAGCACTGAAAGTATACATCAGTTGATTTCCATCTGGATCTTGTGCATTCACATTAAGACTTACAATTTCTTTTTCTTTTACAGTTATTTTTTTGAATACTCCTGCTGGAAGTGATTGTACAATATCTTCGACTTTTATTTGAGTTAATTCTTCATTTTCTTCTTCATTTTCATCAGTCATTATTGTTGTATCTATTGTTGTATCTTCCCCTAAGACAATAGTTTCATTTTCTAAACTAACTATTTCTTCTTCAATTTGGATTATAGCGTCTAACTCTTGTTTTTCTACAGGTATATTTTCTACCTGAGAAACTAATTCTTCTGGCATTGTGATTAATCCAGAAGGTTCATAAGGTTGTTTTACGCAACCATTTAGCATTAAAGCTAATAGAATAATTAAAACACCTATCAATCTTTTTTTATTCATTCTTATAATACCCCCATTGTATAGTAAATAAAGTATGTTGCTATTTAATAATAGCAACCTCTATAAAAACTTTTCTATAACTGATTATATAAATTTATTATTTTGACTTTTTTAATGAGAATCCAATTAATACTAATACGAATCCAGCTAGAAGGATTTTGCTGAAGATATTTAAACTTATCTGCTGAAAAAAGGCGATTGGAAAGAGTTGTATTAAAACACTGCTTTTTGGAAACAACCAAGTTCCTTGTTGAAACAATAAAGAATGGAATAAATTAAATGCAAAATCAAAATTAAGTGCTAAAAAAGATAGTGTTGTTATTGTTATTAGGGTAATTATACTCCCTATTCTGAGATAGTCAGACAGAAATTTTTTAAAATTCTTATTGCTTAACTTTGTTGAGGTGTATAAGAGCAAGATAATGCTGAGAGAGGTATAAAAAAGAAGGAAAGAATTCATGTTTTGGATTACTTTTTTTACATCAGCCATATGAGTTATTTCTCTTTGGTTGAACTCTTGTGGTGATAAAAACTCTTGATCATTTTGAAAATAGTTTAAAATATTGTTAATGGTTTTTTCCTTGTTTTCAATCTCTCCTGTTTTAGTGTAGGTTGAATTATTAAAGATTACAGAATTAGCGCTTGCTATGATTACTATTATTGGAAGACTTATTACTAATATTGTTAGGACTATTTTGTGATTCATAAGATATGTGTGGAAATGCTTATATATTAGTTTTTCTTAATAATAATTATGTATATTAAAAAAGATATATTCAAAAAAGTCGTTAAAATAAGAAAAAAAGACGCACGTAAGGGAGATTCTGGAAAAATTTTAGTGATTGCAGGTAGTAAAGATTACGTGGGTGCTGCTGAATTGGTTGGTAGTGCTGCTTTAGTTGTACTTAGAACAGGGGCTGATTTAGTGACTGTTGCTGCACCAGAGAAAGTTGCATGGGCAGTTAATAGTCTTAATTCAGATTTAATCACTAAAAAAATTAAAGGAGATTATTTTAGCTCTGAACATGTGAAAGAAATCATGGAGCTTTCAAAAGATTTTGATGTTGTTGTTGTGGGTCCTGGATTGGGAAGAGAAAAAGAAACCTTCTCATTTGTTAAATCAGTTGTAGAAAAGATAAAAAAACCAAAAGTGATAGATGCTGACGCTATTAAGGCGATAGATCTTAACAAGGTTGTTAATGCAATAATTACACCACATAGGACTGAATTTAGTAGATTGTTAAAGAATAGTAAAATTAGAATAGAAAGGGACGAAGAGATGACAAATTATGTTAAAAATAATGTTCTTTTAATAAAAGGAAGAATGGATGTAGTTATTTCTAAAAAAGATATTGCTTATAATAAATTAGGTAATCCAGGGATGACTGTAGGTGGAACAGGAGATGTTTTGGCTGGGTTATGTGCTGGTTTTTTAGCCCAAGATAATAGTTTGTTTGATTCTGCCTGTGCTGCTGCATATCTCAATGGGGCTGTTGGTGAAAAATTATTGAAAAAATTAGGTTATGGTTTTGTTGCTAGTGATTTTATTGTAGAAATTTCGTCTGTGTTGAAAAAATTAAAGAAAGTTTAAGTAGTTTTCCCAAAAAATTTATATACCTCTCAATTTTATTCTTTACCAATATGAAAAAGGGGTTAAAAAAGTCTCAAATACAGTCACAAATATTTGTCTACCTTCTTGTTGCAGTAATTATTGGATTTATGTTACTTTTTGCATTTAAAGCGATAAGTGGTTTTGGTAAGAAAAATATCGAACATCAAATAATTTTGTTTCAAGAAAACATCAAAAAAGACATAGAAGCACAAGGGATTCATGTTGGTTCTGTTGTTGAAGAATCTTATGTTGTACCTAGTTTTGTTACGCGTGCTTGTTTTTTAGATATTTCTAAAAGAGAAGAAATATTGGGTCAGGGAGATTTTGAAGATTATCCGCTAGTAGTGGATAGTTTAGAAACTACTGACAACAATATGTTTTTATTTGATAAAGATGATAATTTTTATAATTCTTTTAATGTTGGGAGTATAAATCTTTTAGGGGATTATAATTGTCAACCACACGTTTGTTTTGATGTGCAAAATAAAGTGTTGAATATGCTTATGATGGGGAGAGGACATGCTACGCTTTTGTTGCCTAGCACTGTAAATAAACAGTATTTAGTTACTTGTGATTGTCCAAAAGGATGTAGGATAAGACCTATTGCTCAATTGTTGGCAGAAGAAGGAATGCAGTATCTGCCTGTTTTTTTTAATGCTTCTGGTTCACATGATATTGATGATGAGATATCCCAGTATTTCTGGAATTTTGGAGATGGAAACAATAAAACTACTGAGTTACCTACAACTGAACATATTTATAGTGGTGTTGATGAATATGGGGTTGAATTGGTTGTTACAGATGTTGATGGGTTAGAAGGAAAAACAACACTCAATGTAGGGATAATGCCTTATCAATTAATTGCTAATGCTGGGGGAGACAGAACAGTCATGGTTGGGGATGACATTGCTTTTGATGGATCTAATTCAATAGGAAGGATAGTGAGTTGGCATTGGGAATTTGGAGATATAAGGGATAAAGAAGACGAAGACGAAATAGTTCATTTTACTTATATTCAACATGGCTCAAAAGTTGCAACCCTTACTGTTATAGATGTTTTTGATAATATTGCTGTAGATACAATTAATGTAGAGGTTACACCAAGATAATGGAACACATATTTTTAGATATTGCAATTATATTTATTGTAGCTGCCATTTTTGGGTTTATTGCTAAAAAATTAAATCAGCCAAAGATTCCATTTTATATTTTTGCAGGGTTTGTTGTAGGTCCTTTTGGGTTGATGCTTGCTGAAAAAGTAGGATTGGTTTCTCTTTTTTTATCATGGTTCGTAGTTGATATTAGTGGATTATTTGTCAATGATCCAAGCACTATCAAGATTCTTGCAGAAATAGGAATTGCTTTCCTGTTGTTTGTGGTGGGTCTGGAATTAAATTTATCAAAATTAAAAGATATTGGGATTATTGCAACATTAGGTGGAAGTTTACAAGTGTTGATTCTTTTTACTATTGGTTCTATTCTCGCTTTAGGGATGGGATTTTTACATATTGAATCAATTTATATTGGATTGATATTAGCTTTTAGTAGTACTGTTGTGGTTGTTAAGTTGCTTGCAGATAATAAGGAATTAAATACACTTCATGGAAGGATAGTGATGGGTACCTTATTAATGCAAGACGTTATAGCTGTGATTGTGTTATCTATGTTAGCTACATTTAATTCTTTTTCTGCAATGGTTCTTTTATTTGCGTTGTTCAAGGCTATTGCTGTTTTGGTTGTTGCTTGGTTTTTGAGCAAATTTATTTTTCCCAAAATATTTACTTTTGCAGCCAAATCCAATGAAGTGTTGTTTTTGGTTTCGTTAGCTACATGTTTTTTCTTTTCTCTATTGTTGACATCACTTGGATTTTCAATAGCGATTGGGGCATTTATTGCAGGAATCACTTTAGCTAACTTACCTTATAATATTGCGATTGTTGGAAGAGTAAAATCTATCAGAGATTTTTTTGCTACCCTATTTTTTGTTTCATTAGGAATGGAATTTTTTCTTGAACCTGGAGTAGGAATACTTAAGCCTTTGTTGATTTTCTTTTTGTTTATTATTATAGTTAAACCTCTTATAACTATGTTGCTTTGCAGTCTTTTTGGATATATGAAAAGCACATCTTTCTTTGCTTCACTCTCCCTTGCTCAAATAAGTGAATTTTCATTAATAATTTTATCTCAAGGATTATTGTTAGGACATATTTCTCAAGATATATTCTCTATAGGGGTTATGCTTGGAGTGATAACAATGACTTCTGCTTCTTATTTTATAAATTATGATAATCAAATCTATAAAGGGATGTCTAAGGTGCTGAAAGTTTTTGATTTCATAAAACCAGATAAGCAAAAATTAGAATATTTGCCAGAAGAAATGAAATATGATGTTGTTCTTGTAGGTGTTAATAGAATTGGATATAGTATTATAAAATCATTAAATAAAATCAAAGAAAATGTGCTTGTTATTGATTATAATCCAGAAATCATCAAGGATTTTATGAGAAAGAAACAGCCATGTTTTTATGGAGATATTGGGGATTTAGAAACTATAAGTAGATTAAATTTTAAAGATGTGGATATAGTTGTTTCTACTGTACCTACACAGTCTTACAATGTTATGTTAATTAAAAAAATCAAAGAACAAAACAAAGATGCATTAATTTTTGTTACCACAGAAGAAATAGACAATGCATTAGAATTATATGATCATGGTGCTGATTATGTTATTCTTCCTCATTTTTTAGGGGGAGAATATGTTTCTGTATTGCTTGAAGAAAGTCATAAAAATATGAATAAATTGATAGTTGCAAAATTAAAACATATTGAAGAATTGAAGAAGAGGAAAAAGATAGGACATGAACACCCAAAACACCACTAAAGAACTTCGAAAAAAAGCTAAACTTTTGAAACCTATGGTTTGGATAGGTAAAAATGGATTTAATGAAGAGGTGTTTAAAGAGATTGATCTTCAGTTAAAGAAAAAAGAACTCATTAAAATAAAATTAGTCAAATCTTTTATTTCTGGTAAAAATAAAAAAGAGGTTGCTGAAGATATTGCAATGAAAACAAGTTCAAAGATAATCGAATTGGTTGGGTTTATGCTTACTATTTATAGAAAATCTCCAAAAAATAGATAAATAGAAAATAATTTAAAGATTTGAGACATAGATTGTGATAAAAGATGGTAAAAGTAGAAGATTATTTTGTTGAAGAAGAGGAAAAATTTGAAGAAGTAGTTGGATCTATAGAAAAAACAGGATATCCAGACCCTATAAGTCATTATAAATTACTTTATGAGAAATTTAATAATTCTGTCGAAGAAAGTTATTATTGGATTATGCAATTTTTACAACATGGTCCAATAGGTGGGCATCCAGAAGTTATAAAAGTGACTGATTTATTTTCTGCTTCTGAGCAATCTGCTTTTTTTGGTTCTGCCCAATCTAGATTGGGATTACAACAAGATAAAGTAAGTCAATTTATGGCAACTGTCGGTAAGATGGTTAAAGAATTATTTCAATTAGTTAGGGAGTTAAGAGTTATTGATGAAAGATTAGATATGTATAATAAAAGTACTGATGAAAAAGATTTGGCTTCTGAAATTGCTTTAAAGGGTTATTGGATTGATTTGGTTGAAGGAGGTGCAAAGAATCCTGCATCTGTTTATGGGATGGCAAGAGAGTTACAATTCGCTACATTGCCTGATTTGTTTTTTGGGGTAAAACCTATTGATTCAAATGATGTTGAAGAGACAGTGGAAAAATTAGATTTTAATAAAAAAGTTAAAGAAGTTTTAATGAGAAAATTAAAAACTTTTTTGACTTGGAAAAAACATACCCATAAAGAATTAAACAATAGACGAAATTTTACAATTAAATTTCTTAGACAACATTGGAGCATTATTCATATGTATATGAGTTGGGTTAAACCATACCTTTTGAATATAAAGAGGATGAGATTAAATCAAAAGGATATTGAAAGAAATCCCAATCTAGTTTCTGCTTTTGAAGGAAGTATTGTAGAAGTGGAATATTTAGCAAGAAGAAATAGGCCAGGTTCAGATTATAATGCGGTTACTTTAGTGCATTTTTGGTTTAGAACTGCCCCCAAAATGGATTATCATCAACAAGAATATCATCACAAAGGGCCAATTCATGTAGGTAAATTAATTATTAATTTTAGATCGTATGCTTGGACTGATCAAGATATACAAAATTATCTCAAAATGAGGGAAGATGAAAATCTGGAATTGATTGGTGAGATTGATTCTTCTGTAAAAGCTGCAATGGAATCTTTAGGAGATGAGTTAAGAGATTATTTGATTGAAGCAGGGGAAACTGATTTATTACCTCCTGAAAAACAAAAAAAGAAAACAAAAAAGAAATCTAAATTGGATAATCCTTTTGTTGCTGTTTTTAGTGGATTTGGGGAACTTTTTGGCAGTTTGGTTGGAATGGAGCCAGGCAAGGCAGGAGAGGAAGATAAGAAAAAGAAAAAAAAGAAAGATAAAAATGCTAAAAACGCATATAAATTGAGTGGTGAAAGAGCTTCTGCGACAGGAGATGCTAAAACTTCTACTTGGAATGTTTATAAGAATTTTAAGAAGGCACATAAGATGCTTGCTTGGTAAATTATAATGGCTAAAGAAAAAGATGTAGATAATCTAGATGATATTAAGAAATTATCCCCTGAGGAAAGAATTGATAGATTAAAGAAACTTGAAGAGGATAAGAAAAAAGAGATAGAAGAAGCTCATAAACTGATTGAAGAGTCTGTTGGCCAGATAAAAAAGGAAGAAGAGCTCATGGAAGAGATAGAAACTCCAAAACCTAAACAAGTTGATATTACTAAACTATTTGAAGGAGAAGAAGAGAGTTTGGAAGGGGTTGTTGAGCGTGAGAAAAAGGAATTGAGTGAACAAGAGCTTGAACAACATAGGCAATATCAACATCAATTGAGTAAAGAAGCTGTTGGTAATTTATATGATAGGGTGAAAGATGTTTATAATCAAATTAAAGAAACTGGAGAAATTACAGGAGATCAACAAAACCAACTTAATGATATTAATTATGCTATGCAATACAAATCAAAAGATATTCAATCAGGAGTTTACAAAACTGCTGGAGATGAAATAAATGATATTATGACTGCTTCTAAAGGTATTTTGAATTATATGAGGGGTGAAAGATGAAATTTAGTGATGGATATACTACACCCATGGATAGAGAATATTTTGGAAGGGGTGGGGCTGATGATTTAGAGCAACCAATAATTGGTATTGCAGATATTGGACAGACTGTTTCTGAAGGTAGCAGAGTTGGAGGCTCTTTTAGGGATACTATACAGGCTGCGATAAGAAGTGGTGCTAAACAAGTTGAACTATCTACTCAAATGGAGGGGAGTGATAAAGGAGTCGGTGCTGAAGCTTATGGAAAAGAAGCTCGAGAAGAATTGCGTGAATTACAGCGAGCTAATGATATTAAAGTTGTTTCTACTCATACTCCAACTCAGATAGGAAATCTTTCTGGTTATACAGGTCCTGAAAGGGGATTTGATGATGATACGCGAAAAAGAGAATTAGATGAAGTAAAAAAAGCAATAAGTTTTGCTGCAGAAGCTGCTGGAGGTGGAGCAGTTGTTGTGCATACTGGAGAATTTGCTAGGCCAATTTCTGAGCAAGAATGGGCTAAAGACAAAGAAACTGGAGGGTATTTGTTCAAAGGATATTTAGAAGAGCCTGAGAGGGCCATTATACCTATAGTGGATAGTCGAACAGGAAGAGTTATGGATCAAGTTCGAAAAAATCAAATAGTGCATAGGCCAGAATGGTTAAGAAATGAAAAAGGAGAGTATATTAATTATGAAAAGGAAGTGGTCGGAATTGAAGAAAGAGTGCCTATCTTTGACTCTGAATCTGGAAGATTTAAAGTTAGAGAAATGAGGTGGGCTGATTTTGAAAAAGAAGCTGAAGAGAGAAATAGAATAAAAGAGAAACAACTAGGTAGGGGGCTTGTTAAAGATGAAAAATTAACTACAGAGGAAGCATTTTTACGAGCACAAATTGATTCTAATGTAGGCCATTCGAGGGGTTGGGCACTAACTTATGCTAGAGGTTTTGAAGAATCAAAGAAAACATTGGAGAGATTGAAAAAAGCAAAAGAATTTTATGATGAATTAGATAAATCTCTTCCAGAAGAAGATAAATGGAAAATAATGAAAAAGAGTTCATCTAATTTTGACGGACTTTTACCTACAGAATATAAACCTATACCTGAAATTTTGACTGAACAGATAAAAAGAACAAGGCACGAAATTGAATCTGCTCATGAAGCTTCTGTATCTCAAGAACAACAAGCAGAATCAACTGCATTGAATGGCAAATATGCTATGCCTGTTGATAAATATGCTAAGAAACAGAGTATGAAATCTTATGCTGAGGCAGGAATTACTGCAATGGAACAAAGTGATGCAAAACATACAGATAGACCGGTTTTTATTGCTCCTGAAAATTTATTTCCTGAAATGGGTTATGGTACGCACCCAGAAGAGTTAATTGATTTAGTGCATAATGCTAGAAAAGAGATGGTGAAAACCTTAACCCATAAACAAGTAGAAGATCCTAGTGGTAGGTTAGATGACAAAGGAAATCCTATTATGGTGAATAACCCTCATTATCGTGGATGGAATAAGAATAAAGCCCAAAAAGAAGCTAAAGAACATATAAGGGCAACTCTTGATACTGCTCATTTAGGTTTATGGTGGAAATATTTTGAACCTAGAACTGGAGAAACAGAACAAAAGAGGTTTAAGAGGTTTGAAGGGTGGTATATGGATCAAATTAAGAATTTAGAAAAAGCAGATGTACTTGGGCATGTTCACGTTGTAGACACAATGGGGAGGGGAGATTCTCATATTCCTGCAGGCCAAGGAATAATGCCAATTAAAACGGCTTTGGAATATTTGAAAGAAAAAGGATTGGATGCTAGTATGGTTTCAGAAGCTTTTGGTGAAGGGCCTGGAAGACAATTGACTAAAACTTGGGAGCATTTTGGAAGTACAATTTATGGTGCAGGTGGTCCTGTAAGTCCTGGGGCTCCAGTAAGATTTTCAGATGTACATCAGAGTTATTTTGGAAAAGATAGGCCACCATATTATGTGTTTGGTGCTTATTCGCCAAGTAATGATTGGACTTTATGGACTCAAGTTCCTTTGGAATAATTTAAATTAAGTTGGATTAACTATCAATCAATGGTTATAAAATTTAATAAACAACAAAACAAAAAAAGGTATAAGGCTAATAATGAAATTTGATATAGAAAAAAAAGATAGTCCTGCAAAAGAGGATTACCATAAAAAAGATATGGAATTAGCTTATAGTTTTGCTAAAAAGACATATAAAGAATTTGGTTCTTTCTTGAAAGCGATTGTGCTTTTTGGTAGTAGTGCTAGGCGAGAGAAAAAGAAAGATGGAGATATTGATATTCTATTGATTGTTGATGATGTATCTATGGTGCTTTCTCCAGATGTTGTCGAAGCGTATAGGATTATTGTTGAAAAAATAATTGCAGATACTTCTACTAAAATACATGTTACGACACTTAAATTTACTAGTTTTTGGGAATATGTGCGAGCAGGAGATCCTGTCGGAGTGAATATTTTGAGAGATGGATTGGTGTTATTAGATTCTGGATTTTTTGAACCTTTACAGAGTTTACTTGTGCAAGGAAGAATCCGGCCGAGTCCTGAATCTGTTTGGGTTTATTTTGCTAGAGCACCAAGAACACTACATAATTCTAGGTGGCATTTAGTGCAGGCAACTCTTGACCTTTATTGGGCTGTTATTGATAGTGCACATTCTGCTTTAATGAATTTAGGGGAAATTCCTCCATCGCCATCACATGTTGCAGACTTACTTGATGAAAAATTAGCAAAAAAAGGTTTGCTTGAGAAAAAATATATTAAAACCATGAAGAATTTTTATGAACTCGCAAAAAAGATAGGGCATAAAGAAGTAAGAAGTATCGAAGGCAAACATTATGATAAATATTTGATAGATGCGCGTGATTTTGTAGAAAGGATGAAAAAATTTATATTGGAATCTAATACTAAATAACAAATTAATTTATCTTCCTTAATATCAATTGCATGGGGGTGTTTATAGTGAATAAGGAAAAAGAACAAGTAGAAGAGAAAGTAGAAGAGAAAAAATCTCTTCAAGACTCTGGAAAACAGAGCCAAGAAGAGAAAGTAGAAAAGCAGAAACGAGAAAATAGTGGAGATAAATTAACTTTAGGTGGTGGAATAGAGCTCTCTGGATTTAAAACAGTGGATCTTGGAATGATGGTTGTGGTGAAAAAGATTGTTGGCAGTTATGCTAGAAAGTTTTCTGATGACAATAAAGACTTTGAGAAATTGAGTGTTTCTTTGGATGGCAAAAAATTAAGTGGGGAATTGACTGTTGGCGGTAAAGCAAAAACAAGTGAAGTGGAAGAAGACAATCTGTTTGTCACATTAGATAAAGTAATGAAAGGATTGGAATAATTTTATTTTTTATTTGTGTAGATTACTTATTATATATATATATATATATTTAAGAGAAATATTTAAATAGTGAATAAAGTTTGGTTAAAACATGGCAAAGAAAGGTAAACAAGAGGCAGGTATAACTGTCAATAAAGAGGATGATTTTTCTGAGTGGTATACTCAAGTTATCCAGAAGGCAGAATTGATAGAATATACTGGAGTTTCTGGTTGTATGGTTATTAGGCCTTTGGCTTATGAGATGTGGGAAAAAATACAGCAATTTTTTGATAAAGAGATTAAAAAATTAGGTGTGCGAAATGCATATTTTCCTTTATTGATTCCTGAAAATTTATTAAAAAAAGAACAATACCATGTTGAAGGATTTACACCTGAAGTTGCGTGGGTTACCCATACAGGAACGTCAAAATTAAAAGAAAGATTGGCGATTAGACCAACTTCTGAAACAATTATGTATGATAGTTATAAAAAATGGATAAGGAGCTATCAAGATTTGCCTCTTTTGATAAACCAGTGGTGTAATGTTGTTAGGTGGGAATTCAAACACCCTATGCCATTCATAAGGACGCGAGAATTTTTATGGCAAGAAGGCCACACTGCACATACTGATAAAAAAGGGGCAGATAAAGAAGTGTTTAAGATTCTTGACTTGTACGCTAAAGTTTTTGAAGAATTATTAGCTGTTCCTGTTTTGATGGGAACTAAGTCAGATAAAGAGAAGTTTGCTGGTGCAGATTATACTGTTAGTGTTGAGATGATGTTTCCAGATGGAAAAGCGATTCAAGGAGCAACTTCCCATAGTCTTGGACAGAATTTTGCTAAGGTTTTTGGTATAAGTTTTGTTGATAAAGATATGAAAAAGAAATATGTTTGGCAGAATTCTTGGGGGATAACTACTAGGAGTTTGGGAATAATGTATGCAATTCATGGAGATGATAAGGGGTTGGTGATACCCCCAAAAATGGCACCTAATAAAGTTGTTATTGTGCCTATATTGTTCAAAGATACTAAAGCTAAGGTTTTGAAAAAAGCAAAAGAGCTTAAGAAAAAAATTGGAAAATACGATGTGCTTTTGGACGAAAGAGAAGATTATAGTCCAGGATGGAAATTTAATGAATGGGAGCTAAAAGGAGTTCCTGTTAGGTTGGAAATAGGTCCAAGAGATTTAGAAAAAGGAAGTGTTATGCTTGCTCGAAGAGATACTGGAGAAAAAGAAATTGTTAAATTTGGCGGGCTTGATAAAAAAATTAAAATTGTTTTAGATGATATGCAGAAAAACATGTATGAAAAAGCCAAGAAGTTTTTGCAAAATAATATTGTTGAAGCTAAGAGTTTTGCTGAATTAAAAAAAGCGATTAAAGATAAAAAGTTTGTCAAAGCCAGCTGGTGCGGAAAACTTGGATGTGAAGAGAATATTAAGTTTGAAACGGGCGGAGCTAAAACTTTGAATATCCCTTTTTCTCAACCCAAGAAAATTGATAAATGTGTTTACTGTGGAAAAGAAGGGAAACATTTGCTTTATTTTGCTAAGAGTTATTAGTTTCAAAAGTTTTATATATTTATTCTGTTTTTTATTTTGTTATCCTCTAAAGGAAACTAAGGTGAAAATCCTTGACTGTGCCGCAACCGTAAATCCCATTTAGGGAAAGTCGGAAAACTTATTGGATATATTACCTCGAGCAAGGAAAGTCAATTCTTTCTCAAGGCAATTAATTAGGTGAGTTAGTGAAACAAAAAGAGATTGCTAAACAAAAAAAAAGTAAAGAAAAAAATTCTTTAACTGAAGTGCTTAGTGCTATTGAGTTAATGCAAAAAGTGGAATCTATTGATGCTAAATTCGACTCTAAAGATTTTGTTCAATTAGATGATGGTAAAGTTAAATTTGATTATTCTACTAATTTGATAGATAAACAAATGGATTATTCTGAATTGTTTTCTTATCTAAATTCTAAAGCAAAAGAAAATCCTTATACTTCTTATGAATCTGTTGATGAAGAAAAAAAACAAGAAGATAATTTGGATGTTAAAGAATCAATATCTTATGAAGAAGTTGAAGAAGTCATAAAAACTAAAAAATTTAATGATATGTTATCTAGATCTACTCTTTTTCAGATGCCTCCATCAGTTAAAGAGCGATTTGATTGGTTTAAAATTTTTAATAAAGCTTATTTGGATTTAATGTATGATATGATTTAAATGAATCTTAAAAAATGGAACAAAAAATAATCCAAAAAAAGAAAGAAAAAAGTAAAACAAAAAAGAAGATTAAAGGGAAAGAGAAATTAGCTCTACATCTTTTATTGAAACAACTAGATCTTCTTAAGATGAAAGAATATCTTGTTTTGATTGGGTTGATGTTTGGTGGTGCTTTGTTGAGAATTCCTATGCAAGCAGTACCGAGTGCTGAGCCTATTACTTTTTTTGCGATTTTGGCTGGCTGGCTTTTTGGAAAGAAAAAAGGATTCTTGACAGGAGCCTCTGCTTTGTATGTTTCTAATTTTTTAGTTTTTGGAGGGCAAGGTGTTTGGACCATTTTTCAGGCATTAGGATTTGGAATGGCTGGTTTTTTTGGAGGTTATTTGAGAAAGAAGGCTAAATGGTTTGAGGTGATGATTGTTGCAGGAATAGCAACACTTGCTTATGAGATAATTGTTAATTTTGGCACTTTGATGTTTATGCCTTTTAGTATATTCGCGATATTTTTTACAGCTCTTCCTTTTACATTAGTGCATTTGGTTTCAAATGTTGCGTTTTCTTTAGGGTTAGGGAAAGCTAAATCTTTTGTGGAAGAAAAAGGAGGGTTTAACGAAAAAAAGATGTGTAAAGATATGATTAAAGTTTTGAAAAGTAAGTTTAAATATAAAAAGAGCAATGAAAATGAAATTAAAGAAGGTAAGGGGGTAAGTATATGAAACAAATAATTTGGGTTATGATGGTTTTGATTTTGGTGGGAGCTGGTGTTGCAGTAGATGTTTGTGTTGTTGTGGAATTTCCAGATAAAATTGAGAGCGAATGTTTAGATGTTGATCAAGGAATTAGAGGGTATGAATTATTGGAAGAAAGTAGTTTTAGCGCTTTTTGGAACGAATATCATGGTTTTGGATACATGTTGTGTAAAATAAATGGTGTTGGAACTAATGCTGCTGTAGGTGGAGGATGTGAATATGCTGGAGAATATTGGGCGTTTTATACTGTAGATGATGGAGAATTAGCATATTCAATGGTTGGATTGAGTAGTTATGAAGTAAATGATGGAGATTTATTATTGCTAAGCTATGGAGACGGAACTTCTGTGCCTTTGCTGTTACAGATTGATAATTTAAAAGCATATGTTAATGGAGACAAAGATAAAAATGTAGATGAAACTGGTGGAGTAATTAAGGATGTTAGTCCAGGTTCTGTTGTGAAACTGAAGTTTGATATCAAGAATCTGTTTGATAAGGATACTGATGTTGGGATGGAAGATGTTGAATTGAGAGTGATTCTTAAGGATATTGATGATGGCGATGATTTGGAATTGGAATTTGAAGAGGTTTCTATTGACGCAGATAAAGAAGAAGAAATTGAAGTGGAATTTGAGATTCCTTTACAATTGAAAGAGAAAAATTATGAGCTTGTATTGGAATTGAATGGAGAGGATGATTTTGGAGTGAATTATGAACAAAATCTTGAGTTTGCAGTTGAATTAGATAAAACCACTCATGCGCTTTGTCTTTTTGGTGATATTGATAATGTGATTGAATGTGGCGATACAGCTAAGTTAGATATTGAATTAGTGAACATAGGAAAAAGAGATGAAGATGTTGCACTTTCAATATATAGTGATGGATTGGGATTTAGTGTTTCTGAAAATATTGAGTTGGATAGTAACTATAAAGACGATGACAATAAGTTTGAGAAGAGCTATTATGTTGATGCATTGACTAGGGGATTTTTTCCAATAACAATTAAAGCAGATTATGGCACTGATGCTGAACAAGTGGTTGTTTACCTAAATGTAAGCTGTGAAAGTGGTCTAGTTAGTGATGTTGATTCACTTGTTCAACAACATTTAGATATGGCTAATATTGCAGCTAGTGTGATTATCCAACCAGTTTCTGGAAGTACAGAAACAACTGAAAGTGAAGGGATTGAGTTTGAGAACATGACTCCTCTTTTATTGGTGTTTAGCTTGGTTTTATTACTGCTTTTAGTGGTCGTATTGTTAATATTTGGATTTATTAAGAGGATGGAACTTTGAATATAATATAGAGGTTTTTTCGAAAGATTTATATATCCCTTATTGATATTAAAGGTAGTATTCTGATGAAGAGTTCTAAAGATTAAAATGGATGAAGGACAAAATTTAATGAAAACAGGTACAACCACTTTAGGTATTGTTTGTAAAGATGGTATTGTACTTGGAGCTGACAGAAGGACAACTCTTGGTGGCCAATTGGTTGCTAATAAGAAAACTAAGAAAGTATTACCGTTAACTGATAATATTTCAGTCACTATGGCTGGAACTGCTTCAGATGCTCAACTTATGATTAAGTTAGCACAAGCAGAATTAAGATTAAAGCGAATAAGAATAGGTAGAGAATGTACTGTGAAAGAAGCTGCCAATCTTATGGCAAGAATGGTATACAATAATCTTAGAAAACCAAGCATGGTTCCAGGAATAAGTCATTTTTTGATGGCTGGAAGAGATAATCATAGTTATTATTTGTATGATATCTTTGCAGATGGAACAATTACTTTAGTTGATGATTATGTGTCATCTGGTTCTGGAAGCGTTATGGTTTATGGAGTTTTAGAAACTTTATATAAAAAAGAAATGACTATAGAAGAAGGGCTTAAGTTAATTGTTAAATCAATAAATGCTTCAATGCAGAGAGATACTGCATCTGGAAACGGAATAGATATTGTTGCAATTACTAAAGAAGGTGTAAAAACTGTTTTTGAAAAAGAAATTGATTCAACAATAAGCGCTTAAGCTTATGTTGATTATTTAATCGATAAATAAATTAAATGATTTTTATGAATTGAATATTAATTACAATATTCTTAATTAAATTTTTAATAAGATAAATATAAAGTGAAATGAAAAATGAGTAAGATAACAAATGAAATATTACGAGAACAAGTTCTCGAAAGTTTTGCTTTTAATAGTCAAAACAAGAAGGAAATCTCTAAATTAGAAGGTGATATTTATGAGTAAGATAACAGACGAAATATTAAAAGAAATTCCTGATGGAAAAATATCGGAAGTAAATTTTGAGGGCGCTAATATTGTGCTCTATACAAAAGATGAAGATTTTTTCTTTAATAATAATGGCATGGTAAGAGATATTGTGCATAAATTCAAGAAAAGAATAGAATTAAGACCAGATCCTGCAATTTGTATGGATGCTGAATTAGTAAAGAAAAAAATAAAAGAATTATTACCAGAAGAAACTGGAATAGATAATATTATTTTTGATCCAAAAAGAAGTAGAGTTATAATTGAAGTTGAAAAGCCAGGTTTGGCTATTGGAAAACAAGGTAGTCTTCTTAGAGAGATAAAAAATGAAACTTTGTGGATTCCTCAGGTAAGAAGAAAACCTGCAATAAGGTGTAAATTAATAGAAGGAATTCGTGCGGTTTTGTATCAAAATTCTGAATCAAGAAGAAAATTTTTAGATAAAGTAGGGCATAGAGTATATGATGGTTGGATAAGAGCTAAAAAAGAAGAGTGGATAAGGTTAACTTATCTTGGTGGAGGAAGAGAGGTTGGAAGAAGTTGTTTATTTTTACAGACTCCTGAATCAAGGATATTATTAGATTGTGGAGTGAATGTAGCATCTGATAAATATGCGTATCCTCATTTAGAGGCACCTGAATTTAAAATAGATGAATTGGATGCTGTGCTTTTGAGTCATTCACATATAGATCATTGTGGATTTATTCCTTATTTGTTTAAGTATGGATATAAAGGCCCTGTTTATTGTACAGCGCCAACAAGGGATGTTTCTGCTTTATTGCTATTAGATTATGTTAAAATTATGAGATCTGAAGGGAAAGAACCAATATTTACATCTAAAGAAGTTGAACAGATGGTTAAACACACTATTTGTCTTGAATATGGTGCTGTTACTGATGTTACTCCAGATATTAGAATTACTTTGTATAACGCTGGTCATATTCTTGGTAGTGCAATGATACATATGAATGTGGGTAATGGGTTACATAATTTACTTTATACTGGAGATATGAAGTTTGGTAGAACAAAATTATTAGAACCAGCTGTAACTGAATTTCCTAGGCTTGAAACTTTAATGATTGAATCTACATATGGGAAAAAAGAAGATGTACTTCCTTCAAGAAAAGAATGTGAAGATATGATGGGTAATATCATAACTGAAACACTTAATAGAAACTCAAAAGTGTTAATACCAGTACTCGGTTCTGGAAGAGCACAAGAAGTATTATTGATTATTGATGATTTGATTACTAAAGGGGCAATTAAAGAAGATGTTCCTGTATATATTGATGGAATGGTTTGGGATATAACAGCAATCCATACTGCATATCCTGAGTTTTTGAATAATTCGGTTAGAAAATTAATATTCCATAAAGACCAAAATCCTTTTTTGAGAGAAAACTTTAAACAAGTTGGTAGTAAAAAAGAAAGGCAAGGCGTTATTGAAGACGAAGGTGCTTGTATAATCATGGCTACATCTGGTATGCTTGTAGGTGGACCTAGCGTAGAATATTTAAAGAATTTATCTTCTAATCCTAAAAATTCTATGATTTTTGTGAGTTATCAGGGAGAAGGTTCCTTAGGTAGGAAAATTCAAAGAGGAGTTAAAGAATTTTCACTTATGTCTGGCCAAAAACAGAATACTTATCAATTGAATATGGAAGTCCATACAATTGATGGTTTATCAGGTCATAGTGGTAGAAGAGAATTGATGAATTTTGTGTATAGATGTCATCCAAAACCAAAAAAAGTGATTGTAAATCATGGTGAAAGTTCTAAAACATTAGATTTAGCTTCCTCTTTACATAAAGCAAATAGAATAGAGACCGCCGCACCACAAGATTTAGAGACTATTAGGATAAAATAAAATTAAATGATGAAATTTAGTGTTTTCACTACTTCTTAATGATAATAATAGAAAGTTTTATAAATGGATAAAGGGTAATTTGTTCACGAGACAAATTGGTCAATAAAAAAAAGATTTAGGGTTAATGAAATTAAATGATGTTTCTGTTTCGTTAGATTCTACTACATTAAATTCATTTAAAGAATTATCTTTAGCAAGTCAAAAACTTAGTAGTCAATGGAATGGAATTAATTTGGGGGCAGAACAAGCGTTGAGTTCATTGAGGGCCACTGTTTCTCCAATGGCTGAATCTCTTTCAAAGTTACAGCAAGATTATGCTTCAATGATGAGTTCTAATATTAATATTGATAATTTATTGAGCGGGGCAGAAAGTATGAGTGAATCTGTTGTTGGTGCTTCAAGTTTGATGGGTGAAGCGCTTGGAAATTATAGGGATGCGTTGAATACTAAAATATCTGACACTAATTTTGGTGGGTTGATTTCTCAGACAGAATTGTTTAAACAAGGTGGCAGTCTTTATTGAGTATTGTCCCTGCTTCGAATGCTGTTTTTGATGATAGTCCATTCTCATCTAATGAATGTGGTAAATCTAAATGGTTTCAGAGGGGAAATCACACTGCTTATGCAGGTGCTGGATTGCTTGTTTTAACTAGCTTCACAGGTCTGGGTGTTGGATATGCATTGGGTGCTAAAGCATTGATTGATTCTTATTCAGTGTTAATTGCTTCAGGTGTTGGATTGGCTAGTTGGTGTGCAGGAAATGCTATGGATATTGCTGGAATTAATGATAAAGAGAAAAAGTATTGTTAGCTAATTTATTTCAACAGCTCTTAAATCATGGATGGTTGTTTTTATTATTTTTATTTTTATTTCTTGGCCTAAAGGATAGTTTCCTTCAACTATAATCTGTTTGTAGTGTTGATTTCTTCCTATAGATGTGTTGTTTTTTCCCTTTTCATCTATCACTATATTTCCTTTCCAATTTTTCCATTTTTTGTTGTTTTGAAATGCATTCCAATGGAAAGTTCTGGTTAGTTTTCCTGAACGTTCTTTGATCTGTATTCCAGGAGTTTGTTTTAATTTTCCTGCTGGAGTGTTTGGTCTTTTCCAAAATTTTGAGATGTTTAGCACATCTGGTTTGATTTCTTCTATTAATTTTATTGAATCCTGAAATTGTTCATCTGTTTCTCCAGGAAATCCACAGATTATGTCTGTTGCTAAAGTTATGTTTGGATGTGCTTTTTTGAATTCTTGTATTATTTTTTTGAAATCTTCTATTTTGTATTTCCTGCCCATCTTTTTTAAGACAATGTTGTTTCCTGACTGGACAGGGATATGAATAAATTTAAACATTCTTGGTGAATTGAAAATCTCTATTAGTTCTGGTAAATATTTTATTATGTGATCTGGGTTTGCCATGCCTAATCTTATTCTGTGATTTCCTGGAATTTTGATTAAGTCTTTTAGGAGTCTTGGCAGGTTTGTTTTTATGTCTAATCCATAAGCGCCTGTGTCTTGTGAGGTGAGCCAAATTTCTTTTACTTTATTTTTTGATGCTTGAATTACTTTTTTTATTATTTCATTTGGGTTGTATGAGAGAAGTTCTCCTCTTGCTTTTTTTGTTAAACAATAAGTGCAGTGGCCTAAACATCCGGTGTTTATGGGGATTATTTCAATTATCTCTTTGTGATTTATTTTTGGGAAGGCGAGTCTTTTTGGTTGTTTTTCTTCTGCTATTAGAATTACTGTGTTTCCTTGGAGTGTTTCTTCAACTACTTCTGAAATATGTTTTAGTTGATAGGTACCTATTAGAGAATATCCTTTTAGTGCGTTGAGTGTTGGTTGTGCTTGAGGAATACATCCTGCGATGATTGTTGGTTTTTTTGGTAATTCTTTGATTCTTTTTAAGAAAGCAGAATCTGTAGGGGATTTTACTGTGCAAGTGTTTAAGATTATTAAATCTGATTTGTTTATGTCTTTAGTTAGCTGGAAGCCATCTTTAACTAGTAACCCTTGCATTGTTTCAGTGTCTGCTAGATTTAATGAGCAACCATAGGTTTCAAAGTATATTTTTTCCATAATATAAGTGATATTTAATGGGTTTTTTAAATTTATGCTGAAAAAAGGCAAGTTTTTTAAAACATTTATCACTTTTTAGTAGATATAATGGTAGAAAATGATTGGTTAAAGGAATTTGGCACTAAAGAGTATAAAGAAAAGTTAGAAAAAGAACAGCTCGAAAGGTGGGAAATCCAGGGTTTTTATGAAGATTTGTTTGATAGTGTGGATTTGAGAGATCTTTTTATAGGTACAAAACTTAAACATCATGATTTAACTCTTAATTCTATTGCAAATAAAAAAAATATAAGTGTTTTAACTGAAAATAATCTTTTAGATACTAAAGAAGGTTCATATATTTTGAAGCAGGGAAAATCCTTACTTGCTACACATAAATTAGTGGATCCATTATATCCAGTGGGATATGATCTAACTGAATTTTCTCACAATGTAGATGTTGTTGGAGGGATTTCTGGTAGTGTTTCTGTTGATATTTCTAATAAATTAAATGATTTTGGATATAAATCTGAAGGAATGTTAGATATAGAGTTTTTTGAAAGAACTCAATTTTTAGAGAAGTTAGAAGAAGTTGTTAAAATAAAAGAAGGCCAAAATTATGATTTAAGTGGATTGAAAAAAGAACTGGGTAATGAATTATTTGATGATTCTGAAAAGATTCATTTGAAATATGTTGTTGCTTCTGATAAAAGGGATAGGAAAGCTGAGCCTATGTTTATTCCGGCTTATGTGGGGATTGGAACTAATAGGCCATATACTTTTGGAAGAAAAGGCGCTTCACATGATCGATTTTATAGATTTGATTTGGGGAGTGGTTATATTTCTCAGTGTGATGTGGGGTTGAAAAATATCGGTAAGAGCATGGATAAATTTATTATTGATAGATTTTCAAATATGGCTATAGATGAACTTGAAGCAATGCTTGAAAACTTTGTTGGAAAAAAGAATGCTGTTGTTTTTGCTAAAAAGATGAAAAGAAAGCCAAAGAAAACTTTAGATGATGTTTTTTCTAATTATAGCAATTATAGCACAATTTATGGTGGGGAGTACGATGGAGACCCACTTTATATTTTAAGAAAATTAGCCCTTGTTAAAGATAAAGGAAATAATTATTTTATTGATGTTAAGAAAAAAGAATCTTTCTTTAAAGTTAGAGATTATTTGGGTGAATTTTTTAAGTGTAAAAATTTTGGTGTTGAAGGATTTAGGGGTGATGGAGATATTGCTAAAAAATTAAGTGAGTGTTTTTATGAATTTCCTTATTATTTTGCTAGTGAATTTGATTCAATGAAGTTTGTGGATAAATATCCTAAGATAGTTGAAAAGGTTCCCATTACTCTTTTTAGTGGGGCAGAACATGTTTTTGGAGCTAATAAAAAAATGTCTGTTCAGGATGCTTTAGCAATCCAATCAGAAGATTATATTGAGAGATTGAAGTATGGTAGTTTTATTGCTGCGACATATCTTAATACTGGCTTTTTAGATTCAATTAAAAAACATTTATGGAATGAGAAAGTGAATAAGACTGCAGTGGATTATGAGAATTTTTTTAAGGAATAAGAAAAGTATTTATAATATTTGAATTCTTATTGATTTATTGTTTTTACTAATTAGTAAAAACTATATTGTAGGGGATATATGTTGGAATATAACAATATTTAAATACTATTTGCGACTATTGAGTGATAATAGTTTATAAGCTTATGGAGAATAAGATTCTCTTTAATATTAACTAAAATTTAACTTAAAAAGTTTGGGGGTAAAATACCAAGAAGACTCATTTATTCGTCTTCAAGGTTTTTTACAATTATATTAAATTTAGGGGGTAAAAAACAATGAAAAAATTATTTTTGTTATTATTAGTTTTCTTATTAGTACCTTTAGCACATGCTCTTAATGTAACTCATTCTGGAAGTTTTACTGCTGGAGAAAGTCTAAATATTACAGTAGACATAGAAGATGATAGTTACACTGGCGATGTATATTGGAACACTACTACAGATTCTGATTTGACATGGAGTTTAGTCAATGGTAGCGGAACATTTAATGCTGCTGGAATGAATTATACTTTTGATGTCAATGACTCTGGTGTTGTTATTTTAGGTCTTTCAAGCAATGTTGCTGAAGAATTTGACCTTACTGTTAAGAACAGCACTGAGATAAATGTTACAGGTATCACTGTTAATCCTGCTGATGCAACAGCATTTTTTGTTGAGCATGAAGGGGAAGGGGTTGCAGGATCACCAATAGATATTAACTTATTGGCAAAAGATCAATATGGAAATGTTGCTAATTATACTGGATATGCTTTATTGACTACAACTGTAGCTGATTTTGATACACTCACATGGTTAGAAGGATCTGCTTGGAATGGTCCTGGTGTCTGGAAGTATGATTTTTCAGGAAATGGTAATGTAACGATTAATTTGATCAACACCAAAGTAGAAAGTATCACAATTACTGCAGATAATGCATTTTTAGAAGGAGATACTTCTGATGCATTAGTTATTTCTGCATCCGATATGGATTACTTTGCTGTGATTCACGAAGGTTATGGAACTGTTGGAAGTACAGAAACAGTTACTGTTACTGCACAAGATCAGTACAATAACACTGTTTTAGATTATATTGGTGATTACACAATCACAACTACTGCAACTTATGCAGATAATCTAACATGGAATCCAATAGCGCCTTATGTATTTACTGCAAGTGATAATGGTGTTACTACAATGACTGTTAGTTCAAGTGTAGCACAAGATTTTACAATCACTGCTACAGATATTGATGGTAATACAGGAACTTCAGAAACATTGAGTTTTGCAACCCCAACAATCAGTGCATCACCCAATTCAGGAGATATAGAAGATACAATCACTGTTACTGGAAGCGGATTTGGCCCTACTGCTAGTGTAGATGTTAAATTAGACGGAACAACGGTTAATTCAACAACTACTGATGCAGATGGTGAATTAAGTGCAATTTTTGTTGTACCACAAATTGCTAACGGAACATACAATATTACAGCAGGAATAGCAAACTTTGAGTTTGATGTAAATCCAACTTATGTTGGTTTTGAAGCAACAGAATCTACAACTGCTTTAATTGTTAATCCAATTGCTGGCTCAACAGGAACAACAACTTTTGTTGTTAGTGCTTTAGGTAATATGTTAGTGAATGTTACTAGTATAACAGCAACTGAATTAACAAATGATGGAACTTACACCATTAGCAATGTTTCATTTAGCCCAAGCGCATTTGAAGTTGAATGGGATGGAAGTCAAAAAGTTGATGCGATTATTACTTTAGAAGGAGAACCTGTTGAAGGAACTTATGAAGGAGAAATAATTGTAGTGGATAGTACAGGTGGTTTTGCTGAAGTGCCATTATCAGTTGAACTTACAACTGGTGTTTATGGGTTAGCTGTTGCTGATACTTTGAGCATTAGCGGAAACGATGAAGATACTACTAAAACTGCAACATTAACTTTAACTAACAATGGAACACTTGATTTAAGCGGAATAGCTTTAACTTATGCCTCAAGTGATTCAAGCAATGGGAAAGTTAGTTTCAGCGCAACAGATGCTTTAGCAGCAGGCGCTTCACAAAGTGTGACTGTTACTGCAAATATAACTAATTTAGATGTTGGAACTTATTCAGGAACAATTACTGTAAGTACTACTGAAGGAGTCGGCGATACTGTTGCTGTAACTATAATTGTTACAGAAGCACCTCTTGAACTTTTAGTTATTTGGGATGTTGATAGTAATGAAGAAAACAATCTAGATGATGATGAAGAACTTAATTCAATAAGCCCTGGAGAAACCCTTACTTTAGATGTTACTGTTAAGAATAAAGACAATACAGACATGGAAGATGTTGTTGTTATTGTAACTATAAGAGATATTGATGATGGAGATGACTTGGAAGCTGAATATGATATTGGAGATATTAATGATGGAGATACTGAAGAAGCATCTTTTAGTTTTGATATTCCCTGGGAATTAGACAGCGCAAGTTATGATTTAGATATTGAAATCGAAGGCGAAGATGAAGATGGAGAAGAATATACTGATGAATGGACAATTATATTAGATGTTGAAAAAGCTACACATGATGTTGCTGTATCTGATGCAGATTTAGGATCAAGTATTCTTAAATGTGTTAGAAGTACATCTTTAATGATTGACATTACAAACATTGGTGAAAGGGACGAAAATGATATTGTGTTATCTGTTGAAAGTTCAGAATTAGGAATTTCTTTTTTAAAGAAAGATATTGATCTGGATGAAGCAGAAACATATTCAGAAACAATACCCATTTCATTAAGTGACAGCTTTTCAGCAGGAACTTATGGAATAACAATAAAAACATATTATGACGAAGATGAATATGATGACAATGACATGACAGATTATAATGTTGTTAATTTAGTTGTTGAAGATTGTGTTACCACAACTCCTACAACACCAACGACTCCCACAACACCACCAGCACCAACTCCAACTGGAGCTGCTGGAGCTGATATACCAACTTCATCTGAAGGATTTTCAGATTCTATTGGTTATGCAGTTACTTTAGTGTTAGCTAATTTAGTGTTGTTAGTGATTATAATCTTCGTACTTGTGAAGATATTCACGCCAAGAAAGCCTTAATTGGCTTTATTTTTTTCTTTTTTTCTTTTTAGAATTAGATTATTAATCTTCTAAATGTTTATTGCAATTAAACACTTTTACATTGTGTTTTCTATCATCACTAATTTCTAGAATAGTCATTGATGTATTTTTATGAATATATTTTAGATAATTTTTTTCTGGCTCGTTATGTAGGGCCATTAATAAACATCTTACAGGTCCTCCATGAGTTACTATTAACACAGTTTTACCAATATGTTTATCAATTAATTTATTATAGAATTTCATTGTTCTTTGTTGAACTTCTGACATTGACTCTCCACCCTCTGGTTTAAAATCATTGTAAGGCTTTTCTGTTTTCATTATAGCTTTATGAAGAACATCTCCGGAGCCTCCCTCATAGATTCCTTTGTTTTGTTCTCTTAATTCTTCTGTTAGAATCAGTTTTGTTTCTGGGTGAAATTTTAATATTGCTTCTGCTGTGTGTTTTGCTCTTGTTAGATCGCTAGAATAAGCAAACTTTTTCATCTTTTAATCTGTCTACTATTTTTTTTATCTGTTCTCTTCCTTCATCAGAAAGAGAAGTATCTAAATGGCCTTGAGTAATCTTTTTTTTATTTTCAGCTGTTTGCCCATGTCTAATAATTATTAATTTCATAAATGAGTTAGAATCTAAGTTATTAATAAATTTTTTGGGTATATTTCGGAAGATATTTGGATAATAAGAGTTATATCACTGGACATTCTCGCGTAAACTTAATAAGAGTATAAATCATATTTAACTTAAAATGAATAAAAATAATGCTTTGATTGTATTTCAAGGAAAAAAAGTTAGAAGAATATGGTTTAATGATGAATAGTGGTTTGTTATAAAAAGATATAGTTTTAGTACTTACAGATTCTAAAGATCCTTCTCAATATTTAAAGAGAATTAGAAGCAGAGACGATGCTTTGAATCAAGCTTTTAAAGAGGGGGGGTACAATTTGTACCCCCCCTTGGTTTGGAGTTTAAAACTTCTAGAGGGTATCAAATGCTCCAATGTTGGAATACTAAAGGAATATTTAGATTAATCCAATCAATCCCTTCTAAACGCGCTGAACCTTTCAAACAATGGTTAGCAAAAGTAGGATACGAAAGAATAAAAGAAATTGAGAATCCTGAATTAGCTCAGAAAAGAATGAAAGAAATTTATAAAGCAAAAGGGTATTCTGATAACTGGATTGAAAAAAGAGTTAGAGGAATAGCCATAAGGAATGAATTGACAGATGAGTGGAAAAATAGGGGAGTTCAAAATCAAATTGCTTTTGATATACTTACCAATGAAATTACTAAAGCTACTTTTGGTAAGAATGTTGAGGAATATAAAAAATATAAAAGTCTAGATAAACAAAATTTAAGAGACCATATGGATGATATAGAACTAATTCTTACTATGTTGGGTGAAGCAACAACTACAAGGCTCACTCGTGAAAGAGACTCTAAAAAATTTCCTAAGTTAAAAAAAGATGCAAAAGATGGTGGAGACATCGCAGGTAATACAAGAAAAAATATAGAAAAAAAATTAAAAAAGAAAGTAGTGTTAAAAGAAAATTATATCAAAACTTTTGAAAAGAAAAAGAAATTAGACAATCAATAAATTATTTTCTTTTAAAATATCCCCATTTATCAATTGCTTTAGCTAACTCTGGATGGGTTTTAGAATATTTTTTTATTGTTTTCTTTTTCATTACTGCTTCAACTGATTGTCTTATTGCTTTAGCTCCTGCTCTTGTGCCGTCTGGATGTCCGTGACATCCTCCACCATATTGCGCAATAATGTTTTTACCCATTATTTTCATCAGTGGTTCTGTG
This sequence comes from uncultured Methanosarcinales archaeon, assembly GCA_964630685.1. Taxonomy (GTDB): domain Archaea; phylum Nanobdellota; class Nanobdellia; order Woesearchaeales; family BS150m-G63; genus BS150m-G63. Next base: position 41,826 of record CAZVVW010000001.1, read on the forward strand.
TGCCCTGGATGTAATCCTCCACTACAGACAGCAAACACTGGTTTAATGTATCGCCAATCCTGTTCAAGAACGTGTTGTTTTGTTTTTTTATCAATGAATTTGTCCTCAATTTCTTCTTCAATCATTCTCACTTCTCTTGCAGCGCCTTCCATTTTTCCAACTGCAGTTCCAATGTGAAGCTGATCCACACCAATTAGTCTGGCTATTTTGGCTATTGCAAGCATAGATATTCCGTGTTTATGATATCTGGTTATTGCTGCGTGTCCTGCTCTGTGTGCATGGATTACTAAACCTAAGTTTGCTTGTCTTAATGTTTGAAGTACACTAAAACCAGCTGTTAAGATGTCAATCATCACATATTCTCCACCATGAGCTTTTACAAATTTAGCTCTTTTGAGCATTTCATTTGTTTCTGCTGTAATATTTGGCATATATATTTTTTTCTCTCCTGTTTCTATTTCAGCCATATCTCTTAGTTTGAGTGTTTGTTTGATTCTTTCGTAGAAATTATTGAAACTCATAGAAGTTAGGTTTTCATCATCTTTAACAATATCTAATCCCCCCATCCAAGATTCATAAGCAACTTTTGCGTGTTGTTTTTCATGGAGACCGAGTTTTGGTTTTACGATTGTGCCAACCAAAGGTCTTTCTTTTACTTTTAGAAGTTTTCTTATCCCTGCGATTCCGAATTTTGGACCTTTAAAGCTGTCAATAATATCTTTTGGAAAAGAAATATCTTGCAATCTTAGGTTTTTGATTAATTTCATCCCATAAATATTTCCAGCAATACTTGAAAGAATTTGGGGCATATTCCCTTGTTCAAATAAATCTTGAGGGTATGCAATTTTGATTGTTTTGGTTGCTTTATTTATAGAGAAAACACTAGGTTTTAATTTTTCTGCTATCTCTTTATTCATTGTAGAAAGTTCTGTCCAAGTACCAATAGAACTTTCACCAGCTATGTTTTCTGCTGCTTTTTCTAGAGAAATTCGATTAGGCTCAACATAAAATTCACAGACAAGATCTTTTTTGTTTGGGAGATATTTTAGGTTTATGTAGTTAAGCAATTTTTCACCTCTGTTTTTGTTTTTATTATCTATTTCCGTAATTAAAGATTTTTGATAAATCAGTTTTTTCTTTTTCTTCTTTTGTGAGTTTTGACTTGCTTTGTGTTTCTGCTGGTTGTGTTTCTGCTGGTTGTGTTTCTTGAGTTGGTTGTGGTGTTGTTTCTGTAGTAGGAGTTTCTTGTGGTGCTGGAGTAGATTCCATAGCAGGTTTTTCTGCAAGGGAATGTTCTTTTTCCATCAGATCTTTTGTTAAATTAGGTTTAGATTCTTGTGCTTCTGGTTTTGATTCGTTCAAGTTCTCTTGTGTGTTTTGTGGAGAATCCTGGAGAGCTTGTTCCCTTTGTTCTTCCTCAATTGTTTTTATGAATGTTGGTTCTTCAGCTGCAGGAGGAATATCATCAATATTCATTGTTTCTCCTTCGCTAGGTTCTTCAGAATCTTGAACTGGAATTTCTAGCTCAGAGGGAATAGCTAAATCATCTGATTGATGTTCTGAACCAATTGATTCTCTCCCGTCTAATTCTGGCGCTAATGATTCTTGAGGAATTTCTGATTGCTTTGACTCTTCTTGTTCTTCCCTGATTTCTATATTTGGCTCTTCTGTAGGTTCTTCTTGAGTGTTCATTATTTCACTTAAAGTTCCATCTTCTTTTGTGATATCATATTCAGTAGAGCTTTTTTGAGAATCTAATGTTTCTTGAGCAGAATCTTGTTTAACTTCTAATTCAGCACTCTCTTTTTCAACTTCTTTGAGTTCTTCAGAAACATCTTTTTGTGTTGTTTTAGTTTCATCAACTAAATTTTCTTTAACTTCCACACTTTCTTTAACTTCAACTTTTGGCTCTTCTTTTTTTGGTTTTATACCACCAATTATATTTTGAGCTTTTTCAACAGCATCTGCCATAGATGCAGCCAATCCTCTTGATTTTAATGTTTCCGCAAGTTCATTTATTTTTTCTTGGTCTGTCATATTTCTTCACCACCTATCTTAATTTTGGTTTATTATTCTAATGTTGTTGTAAACTCATCCCCATGTGTATGGAATAATCTTTTAGTGTTGCTCTTCTTTTTAAAGTTTACTACTTTTCCGATAAACATTATATGGTCTCCGGTTTCTATCTCCTTAATAATCTCACATTCAAGATATGCACTTGCTTCTTTTATCCTAGAACAATCTATTGTTCTACATTCTTCTTTAGTTAATCCGGTTTCCCTAAATTTGTCTTTAAATTGACCTGAATTCCTGCCACAGTAGAACACTTCTTTCTCTTTTGAATAAGGCATGAAATTTACTACAAAAACTCCTGAACGCCTTATGAGTTCTAAAGAAAATCTATTCTTTCCAATAACAATTCCGTAAAGCATTGGTTTAAAACTTAGTGGAGTGTGCCAGTCTATGGTGATTATATTTTCTTTTTGTTCTATTCTACCAGAAGGTTTTTCGTGATCGTGTCCAGAGGTGATTAACACTGTTTGTCGTGGATTAGCTATTTCAGAGATTCTCATTTTAAATTCTATGCTTTTTTATTTTCAAACCAAAAGGCAGAGATAAAAGTTAGTAAGTAGAGTAATGTTGTTGAAATATAGAAATTCATCCCCATCAATTGAGCAAATGGAAAGAGGTATGACGTGCTGAAAGGCACACTAATCACTTCAATTAAAATTATTGAAGTTGTGGAATAAAGAGCTATTTTTAGGATTTGTTTAAACTTAATAGGGTTAATTCTTAATCTAGCGATTATGAAACCGAGAAGTGTGAAAACTATTGCAATAAAGAGATATTTAATTGAGTATAAAATATAACTAGTAAGTAAAATTGAAGGCAAGGCTAGGATTATAAGAAAACTGAGGATATTAGATGTTTTTTCTTTGTTTTCTAATAAATTTTTGAAATCTGAAGTGTTTATTTTTTTGATTGAATTGTATGGTTTGTAATAAATATAATCTTTTGTGATGAGTAGTTTTTCTTTACTCATATTTAATTGATTGTTTGTGTCAATAACTATTTGAGAGTCCTTTTCTGTAAACACTAAAGGAGAATTCATTTCTGCTTCAATGTTTAATGTTAATTTATCAAAATGCGAAAATTGATTTTCTAAGTTTGATTTAATTGAGATTATTTTTGGCAGTGCTAAAATAGACATTATAATAAAACAAATAAAAAGAATGAATAAGGTGTGTTTGAATGCTTTTGCTATTGGTTTATGTGTGAGTTTTTCAAATTCAGCAGGATTTGCTGAATTATACACTCTTTTTAAGATTAAGAAAAGTAAATTGTTTTTTAGGTTTAATTTTTTCATTCTCTTTTTTAATAATTAAATAGAGTTAGAATTAATAAAGATTTTGGTTTTAGGTTTTGTAAGCAATTATTATGATGTCTTTTTCTTCTTCAGTAATTTTTTTTACATTAAATTTATTTTTTATCAATTTGAGAATAGTTTCTCTTTTTTTGGATTTTTTTAGAAAGCTTAGAATCAATAGGTTTTTTGAAACTCTTTTAATATTATCTAATCCCTTTTCTATATGGTGGAAGTTTTGAATTGCTGTAATACTTGTAACGACATCAAAGCTGTTGTCTTTAAATGGGAGATTTTCTGCTTCTGCTAAAATGTATTTGCTTTTTTGCTTTTTTGCTTTATCTTTATTTTTTGCTTTATCTTTGTTTTTTTCTTTATCCTTTGCTTTTTTTATTAGTTTGATTGCGGGGTCAATTCCTGTTTTATTGCAGTTTGTATATTCCCAGAATTGAGTTGTTAAACCAGTACCGCATCCGACATCGAGTAGAGTATCAGTTTGTTTAATCTTGATGCCTAACTTTTCAAGAAACGCTTTTATGAACTTAAGTTTTTTAGTCTGTTCTTCACCATGAAGCTCTTCATAACCTTCAGAAATTTGGTTGTAGTAATTGGGGCTTGGTGAAACCATATTAGTAATCAATACCTTCTCTTGCTAAAATTTTTTTATTATAGGGATGCTTTACTTCCCCCATTTCTGTGACATAATCTGCAACATCTATCAATTCTTTTGGTGCCCCTCTTCCTGTGAGAATGAGTTCTGTGTTTTCTGATTTTATTTTCATTAGATTTAATATTTCTTCTGTGCTAATCAAACCTTTTGCTATTGCACAATTTATTTCATCAAGAATAATTACATCATGGTCTCCACTTGTTGCAACTTTATGTGCATATTCAAATGCTCTTCTTACTGATTCTGCTTCTTCTTCATCTGGTAGAAATTTGTAGTGGCCATTATTATTCTTTTTTATGGATTCTTTTCCGAATTCATGAATGTGTGTTTGTTGGTCTGTTAAAGCATCTTTTCCAAATTGTGCAATTTTCATATTGGGAAGATGATTTTCAACAGCAAAGATTTCTCCTGTATCTCCACTTTTTAGAAATTGAATCATATAGATATTTAAATTATATCCTGCAGCTCTTAGCGCTATACCTAAAGACATGGATGTTTTTCCTTTACCGTTTCCAGTATATATGTGCACCAATCCGAGTTTTTTTTTCATTTTGGTAAGTTTAATCTGGCTTAGTTGTCTATCCGCTGCAAACAGAATAATTACAAGAAGAACATTTACAACAACCCTCTTGAAAGATTAATTTACCCTTACATTCAGGACAAACGTCTTTAGAGTTATTATTATTTTTTTGTGTTTCTTCATCTTCATCTTCATTTTCATCTTCATCTTTTTCATTATTTTTTTTTGCTTTTTCTTTTTCAATATTAATATTAAGATTTAACACTTGCTGATCTTTACTTCCATCTCTATAAATTGTTACCCCCTTACATCCAAGTGTATAAGCGAGTAAATATACTTCTTCAACATCTTCCATTGTTGCTTCATTTGAAAAGTTAACTGTTTTAGATACTGCGTTGTCTGTATATTTTTGGAATACTGCCTGCATTTTTAGATGGTCTTCTGGATAAATATCATGAGCTACCACAAAAGTCTTTTTTAATTTTTCTGGAATTTCATCAATATGTTGAATAGAACCTTGATTGACAATTTTTTCCATTAAACTTTTAGAAAAGATCTTATGTTCTTCTAATGCTTTTTTGAAATTCTTATCAATATAGAATAATTCTTTTCCATCCATAACTCTTTTTACATAACTCAAAGCGAATAATGGCTCTACTCCGCCAGAAGCATCAGCAATCATTCCAATTGTCCCTGTTGGAGCAATGGTCGTTCTTGTTGCATTCCTTATCTTAATGTGCTTTCCTTGGAAATATCTACTACTTTTATTGTAGATACTCTCATTCCAATTTGGAAATACACCTCTTTCTTTTGCTAATTCTATTGAAGCTTTATCTGATTCATCTTTTACAAATTTCATTACTTTTTCAGCTAATTCAACTCCTTCTTCACTATTGTAGGCTAAGTTTGATTGCATTAACATATCTGCCCAACCCATAACCCCTAATCCAATTTTTCTGTTCGAGTTAACCATTTTTGTAATTTCTGGTAAAGGATATTTGCTTCTATCAATTACATTATCTAGGAAGTGAATTGAAGTGTGAATTATTTTTTTTAATTTTTTCCAATCAATTATACCTTCTCTGATAAAATTTCCAAGATTTATTGAACCTAAATTACATGCTTCATAAGGAAGTAATGGTTGCTCACCACAGGGATTTGTACTTTCCATTTCCCCTATAGCTGGAGTAGGGTTGTCTTTATTTATTCTATCTAAAAATATAATTCCTGGATCTCCATTACGCCAAGCAGAACTGACTAATAACTTAAATACTGTTTTTGCATTTAATTTTTGTACGCAACTACCATCTGCAGGATTTATTAAATCATAATCTTCATCTTTTTCAACTGCTTCCATGAATTCTTCAGTTATTCCAACAGAAATATTAAAATTTGTTATTGCTTCATTTTTTTCTTTACAATTTATAAAAGTAAGAATATCAGGGTGATTTATTTTTAGAATCCCCATATTTGCTCCACGTCTCTTTCCACCTTGTTTAATTACTTCTGTTGCTGCATTATAGACTGTAAGAAATGAAACAGGCCCAGATGCAACTCCCTTTGTTGATTTTACTACAGAATTTTTTGCTCTTAATCTTGAAAATGAGAATCCAGTTCCGCCACCACTTTTATGGATTATTGCTGCATCTCTTAATGTGCCAAAAATACCTTCCATGCTATCTTCGATTGGTAGTACAAAACATGCAGCTAATTGTTGGATATCTGTACCTGCATTCATTAAAGTTGGTGAGTTTGGCAAAAAATCAAGGTTTGCCATCATATCATAAAATTCTTGTGTTATTTTTTTTAAGTCTGCTTTTTTGTTGTATTTTTTATCTGCTTTTGCTATATCTTTTGCTACCCTTTCAAATAAGTTTTCAGGATTTTCAATTAACTCACCTTTCATATTCTTTAATAAGTATCTTTCTTTAAGTACAGTGAGAGCATTTACAGTTAATTTTTTAGAAGGACTAATTTTTCCAAGAACTGCTTTTTTTTCATCTCTTATAGATTTATGTTCATGTCTGTAAATAATATAAGCTTTTGCGGTTTTTACATGCCCTTTATTTATTAGTATGTTTTCTACCATGTCTTGGATAGATTCTACACATGGCACATCTCCATTAATTTTTTTTATTAATTCTAATTCAATTTCTTCTGCTAATTTTTTAGAAAGTGCTTTATTTGTTCCACCAACTGATTCTGCTGCTTTGAATATTGCGTTCGCTATCTTCCCTAGATCAAATGGAACTATATTTCCATCTCTCTTTTTAATTTTAGAAATTTTTGTCATTTTTTATGCCTCTTTTTATCCCTTGTTTTTAGCTATATATTTAGCCATATATCTAGTTGGTTAGTTAATTCTACTTACCACCCAATTAAATGGGTGTATAACTTATATATAAATATTTATGTATCTCTAATTTATGTTTTAGGTTATATATTTTTTTGTTAGGTATTTTAATTTTAAATAGATTGTATTTACAAAAGATATTTATACTTGTTTTAGTGTTTTTTTAGTATGGGTATTGAAAAAGTTATCGAGAAGATTAAAAAATTAGTTGAATGTAAATATGTACGTCTGGTTGATAGAGGAAATAGTGCTATTTTTATTGCTTTAAGTGTTGCTAAACAAAGGAGTTTTGATAATGTTTTGATTCCAGATCAAGGGGGGTGGTTGACTTATTTACAATTTCCTAAAAAAGCTGGATTGGGTTTGAGGAAGATTAAAACTGATTATGGTCTTATTGATTCTGTTGATTTGAGGGGTGAAAAAGGTTGTTTGCTCTACCAAAATCTAGCAGGTTATTTTGTTGAACAACCAGTCAAAGAGATTTATAGGGTTTGTAAGGGTAAAAATCTTGTTATTTTAGATGTTTGTTCAATAGGTGATGAAATTGTTAATCTTGGTGGTTTTGCCGATATTTTAATTGGAAGCTTTGGGAGATGGAAAGTTGTTGATGCTGGTTATGGTGGTTTTATTGGTACTAATGATAAAGAGCTATTTTCTTTGATTGAGGATTTTAGTTCTGGAGATTATGTTTTTGATGAAAATAATTCTGAAGTTTTGTTAGATAAACTTGAGAATGCTAAACAAAGATTGAAGTGGCTTTATGATAAAAATATGGAAGTTAAAGGAGAGTTAAAAGATTTTAATGTGATTCATAGTGGTGGTAAAGGGGTTAATGTTGTTGTAAAATACTGTTGTGAAGATGAAAAACAAAAAATACTTAAATATTGCAATAAACATGATTATCCATATACTTTGTGTCCGAGATATATTCGTGTGAAAGATAGGGCAGTGAGTATTGAAATTAAGAGGTTAAAGGAAACTTTTCGAAAATGAAGAAAATATTATTTTTTGTCGTTGTGTTTTTGGTAGTCGGAGGCTACATGATTAAGAGTTCTTTAGATACAGATTTGGAGACTAAAGAAGAGAAGATAACTTTTGCTAAAGAATTTTTTACTTGGGTAAAAGGGGTTGGCGTGAATACTAAAAATGTTGTAGGTTATGCAACTGAACAAGATTGGTTACCTGATACTAATGATATTAATGATACTAATAGTACTGATGATGAAAATGGGAATGATGAAGGAGATGATGAATGATGGGATTAATAGAACCAGAAAGTATGGATGAATGTTTATATTTTAGTAATAGGACTTTAGGAGAACTTGGAAAAGCAAAGGCTTGGGTGTATAAGAAAAAGTGTCCTGAATGTGGAAAAGTTAAGATGGGGAAACCTGTTGTTAAAGGGAAAGTTAAGATACGAGCTCTAGAGTATGTTTGTCCTGAATGTGGGTATACTGAAGATAAAAAAGAACATGAAGGATCATTAAATATGGAGATTAAATATGTTTGCCCTAAATGTGAACATGAAGGTGAAGTAGAAGTTCCTTATGTTAGAAAAACATTTCAAGGAGTGAAATCAGTTGTATTTATTTGTGGTGGCTGTGGTGAAAAATTAGCAATTACAAAGAAAATGAAGGATCCTAAAAAGAAAAAGAAGTGAAAATGGTAAAAAAAATACTAAAAAACAAGAAGAGCAAAGCCCTTCAAGCCTTTCTAAATGAAAGGGGTAAGAAATTTTTGAAAAAAAAGTTTGATGTTTCTAGATTGAAAGAGATGAGAATACTTCTTTTTTTAGTTGTATTTATTGCTGTACTTACTTTTATAGGTTATGTGTTGAGTGGAGTGGTAGATAAATCTCCTGTTGAAGAAGATACTTTTTTAATTATTAGGAGTGTTGGTGGCACAACCATTGAATTAATTGAATCAGGCAGAACTCCACTTGATGTTTTGTTGGATTTACATGCTATACAAATGGAAGAATTGCAATATATGGTGCTTGTTAATTGTATTGACAATATCTGTGGCGGAGATGATTTTTACTGGGCTTATTATATTGATGGAAAAATTGGTAGTGTAGGTGTTGGCGAATATATTATACAGCCAGGCGATGATATTGAGTTTAGACTAGTTGGGAAAAGTAGTTAAAACTTTTTATTTCTTTTTGTTTTTTGTTTAAATTATTTTTTGTAGTGATTTTTCCGAAAACTTTATAAACTATAGTGCATCTATAGTTATACTATGGTAACAACAATACAAGTAAGTCAAGAATTAAAAGAGCAATTGTCTTTTAGAAAAGTTTCTGCTAAAGATAGTTATGAAGAAATTATTTGGGATTTATTGGAAGACACAATGGAATTGAATGATCAAACTAAAAAAGAAATTAAGATTGCAAGAGAAGAATTTAAACAAGGAAAATTCGTGACTCATTCTCAATTAAAGAAAGAGTTGGGATTGTAAATGGAGTTCTAAATGTATGAAATAAATTATTCTAATTCTGCAATTAGGTTTCTTAAGAAACTTTCTAAAGATAAACAAAAACATATTTTATCAGTTTTAGAAAGAGCAAGAATCAGGCCAGAAAAACATTTTGAAAGATTGGTTGGTGAGAAGACATATAAAATAAGAGCTGGAAAATATAGAATAATTGCAGATGTGTATAATAAAGAATTATTGATTTTAGTAATTAAAATAGGTCATAGAAAAAATATATATAAAAACTAAATATATTAAGATATGTGAAAATTAAAGTAATATTTATAAACTATATTCTAATTTAAAATAGATTATGGCTGTTAAGAAAAGTAAAAAATCTACTGGAAAGAGTAAAATTAAGAAACATAATAAGAGAATGAAAGATGATAAGAGAATATTAGTGACTAGTGCATTACCTTATGTGAATAATGTGCCACATCTTGGTACTTTGGTTTGTGTGATTAGTGCTGATGTCTATACTAGATTTTTGAGGCTTAGAGGTAAGGAAGTTGTTTATGTGCTGGGTACTGATGAACATGGTACAACAGCTGAAGTTAAAGCACTTGCTGAAGGTGTGACTCCTAGACAATTAGTTGATAAATATTTTAAATTACAAAAAAAGGTTTATGATTGGTTTTTATGTAGTTCTGATGCTTTTGGAAGAACTTCTGACAAAGAGAATTTTGAAGTTACTGTTGATATCTTTAATAAATTGAATAAAAATGGTTTTATTTTTGAGGATATTGTTAAACAAACTTATTGTTCAAAATGTGATAAATTTTTGTCTGATAGATTTGTGACTGGTGAATGTCCTCATTGTGGTTATGAGCAAGCTAAAGGGGACCAGTGTGAGCATTGTGGTAAGTTGTTGGATGCACTTGAATTGATAGATGCTAAATGTGAAGTTTGTGGAACATCTCCTGAAGAAAGAGAGTCAAAACATTTATTTATGGACTTGCCTAAAATTGAGCCAAAATTGAAAAAATGGATAGATATGCAATCTGTTAAAGGAAAGTGGGCTGTGAATGCAAAGACAATGACTGATGCATGGTTGAAAGAAGGATTGAAGCCAAGATGCATTACTAGAGATTTAAAATGGGGAGTTCCTGTTCCTTTGGAGTCTAGCGAGAAAAATTTACTAGACTTTAAGGATAAGGTCTTTTATTCCTGGTTTGATGCGCCAATTGGTTATATTTCTATAGCTAAAAAATGTAGGAAAGATTGGAAGAAGTGGTGGCATGCACCTAAAGATGTTAAGTTAGTGCAGTTTATGGGCAAAGACAATATTCCATTCCATACTATTTTGTTTCCATCTTTTTTGATTGGGGCAGAAGATAATTATACTTTATTACATCATATTTCTTCTAATGAATATTTGAATTATGAAGGTGGTCAATTCAGTAAAAGCAGACATAGCGGTGTTTTTGGTGATGATGCTATGGAAACTGGAATTAAAGCAGATGTATGGAGATATTATATTATGGTGAATCGTCCTGAGAAATCTGATACTGAGTTTTCATGGGCAGATTTCCAGAGCAAAATAAATCATGAATTGGTTGCTAATATAGGTAATCTTGTTAATAGGGTGCTTAAATTTTTGAATAGTTTTTATAGTGGAAAAGTTCCTGCTGGAAAATTGGGTGGGAGGGAGAAGAAGTTTTTTGCTGATGTTGTAAAGAAAGAGAAAGAGATTATTGAGTTGTTGGGCGATGTAAAAATTAAAGATGCTTTGCGTGAAATTATGAACACTTCTAAACTTGGAAATCAATATTTTCAAGAAGCTGAACCTTGGAAAAATTTTAAATTGGATCGTGGGAAGGCAGACACATCTCTTTTTGTGTTGGTTAACTTTGTGAAAGACTTGGCTTTACTGCTTAAGCCTTATTTACCTGAGACTGCTGAAGGAATTGAGAAACAGCTAAAAGTTAAAGTTGGTGGGTTTGATGAATTAGGTGAGTTGAGTGTTAAAGAAGGACATAAGGTTGGTAAAGCAAAAGCATTGTTTGAGAAAATTAATGATGATAGATTAAATGAACTTCGTGAAAAGTTTAGTGGTGAGAATAGTGAGAAAGAAGGGAATGGAGGAAAAGGCGGTGGTGACAAAATTGATGCCTTTTCTAAATTAGAGTTACATGTTTCTAAAATATTGAAAGTCGAAGATCATCCAGATGCTGATAAATTATATGTTATGCAAATAGATACTGGGAGTAAAAAAGGTGAGGGAAAAAGACAGATTTGTGCTGGGATTAAAGATGATTATAGTGTTGATGAACTTGTTGGTAGGAAAATAGTTGTGGTTACCAATCTTAAACCTGCGAAGTTAAGGGGAGTTGAAAGTAATGGAATGCTTTTAGCTGCTGAAACTGATAAAATTTGTAGATTGCTAGAAGTTGGTACTGCTAAAGTTGGCGAAAGGGTTTTTGTTGGCGAAAGTTGTGAGGGTGGTAGATTTAATCAGATTACTATTGATGAGTTTGCTAAAGTAAAGATGGTTGTTAAGAAAGGGAAAATTATTTATGGTAGCGATGAGTTAAGAACAAGTGATGGGCCAGTTATTGTTCAAGATATGAAGGACGGCGCTAAAGTTCATTGATTGATTAGTTGATTAAGTTTAGTTGTTTTATTATAAGGTAATCGGGGTGAATTACATGAAAAAAGGGAAAACTAAAAAATCGAATTCTAAATATGGTGAATATCTCCTTTCTGGGGAGAAGATAATTAAAGAATATAATTTTAAAATTGGACTTTATGATATATTGATTACTGATAGAAGGGTGTTGATAAAAAGAAGATTTCCAAGAACTGTGATGGCTTTCAAATATAAAGATGTTGAAGTTGTTGAGTATATTACAAAGTTTAAATGGGTTAAACTCGTTATTTCTGTTTTTGGGTTTGCGTTTACTTTCTTTTTTACAAAAGCAAGAGATAACATGTTTATCAAAATGTTTGGATTAAAAGAGTTGATGTATTTATTTGCTATTGCTTTTGCTGTTATGGGAATAGTTTATTTAGGTAAATTTTTACTTAGTGCAATTGGTAGGTTGAGAATAATAATAAAATCTAGTTCAGAGCCAGTAGAGATTTATACAAGATATACTAAATTAATTCCAGAATTTATTAAACTTGTTGAAGGAAAAAGACGCAAGTAAAATTGTTAAATTAGATTGTTAATTAGATTGTTAATTAGATTGTTAATTAAAAAATTGGTAAACAATAAATGAATAGTATGAATCATTTGAAAACGGTAGCTATTTTTATGATTTGTTTAATTTTAACTTTGCCATTTTATTCTGCTAATGTTTTTGCTGCTGCTAATGTTATGAGTGCTAAGACTTATGGGGGGAGTGGTGTTGAAAGATATAGGCAATCTGTAGATAACACTAGGTTTGAAGCTGTTGTTGGTGGGGAGCCTGTTGGAATTGAATATATTTATCTTGAAAGTTTTAGTGGGGGATTTAAACAGCAATTTACTTCTTGTGTTGATGCAGATTTTGGATATAATTGTGTTAAAACTCTTGAGTTGGATACTCTGACTGGTGGGTTATATACTTATTATATTCGTTCTTATGATAATCCTGATGGGCAAGGCATTGCTGTGAGTACAATGATAACTGATATTATTGTTGATGATTCTAAACCCATTGTTAATACCTTTAGTTCTAATTTTAATAATGTAGGATTAACTCAAGAAGTACGGCTGAATTTTGATGTTTCTGATGTTGCTGCTCAAGGATGTAGTGGGTTTGGAAGAGTTGAGTTATCTGTAGGGTCAAAAGATAATGTGGTTGAAACATTGCCTTTGAATGATGTTATTGGTTGTTCTTATTTGGGTAATCTTACTGTTGTGCCTGGACAACATATTGAAGAAGGAGCTATGAGGGTGATATATTATCTGAAAGTGTATGATAGATTTGATAATCCTTCTGATTCAAAATATTTACAAGTTAGTGTTGATTTAGAAGCTCCTAGTATTGTTACTAGTTCTTTTGAGATCGTTACTCAAGTTGGGGATGAACCAGTTTATTATGTTAAAAAAGGGGAGAGTACTCCTGTTCTTATTAAATTTTTAGTGGATGGTGATGTAGATTTAGTGAATGCTGATTTTTTAGACCTTAATCCAAATTATATTAGTTTGGTTTCTGGTTCTTGTCAGCAGATGGGTTATGAAAGATATAGGTGTAGCTGGAATGCTTTTATCAATGTTGGAGAAACTACTAATGCTCAAATAAAAAGTAGAGCTTATGATGATTCAGGAAATTTTGATGAAGCTGTTTTTCCATATACTGTTTTTGTGGATGATTCTTCTCCTGAGTTGAGTAGTTTAACTACAGGTCATAGTTATGATGATGTTATTTATGCAGGTAAATTTACTACTTATAATGCTTTGATTACTGAAAGCGGTGTGGGGTTGAATTTGAGTAAGGTTTATCTTGATTTGAGTGAGATTAATGGGCGTAGTAGTGTAAAGGCTGATAATTGTACTGGTGCTGGAACTACTTGGAATTGTTATTGGTATGATGTTGAAACCACAACAGGCGATGGATATAAACAACTCGCTTTGACTGGTGAGGATGATAGTGGAAATGCTTTTGGGGAATTAGGAATATTAACTTATGCAGATAGCACTTTTCCTGAAGTTGTCAGCAAGAATTATACAAGTAGTAGTGGCTATTGTCCAACAACTGCAGATATGATTACTTTTGAGGTAGGGGTTATTGAAGCAGGTCCTGGATTGGAATTTAGTGTTGATGTTTCGGATATAAGTACTGCTTCTGAAACTGTTGATGGAAGTTGTAGTTTGGTTGTTGATGAAGAAGAAGAAAGTGCAGATGAATGGGAATGTACTGCTGTTGTTGGAGAAATTATTTCTGGCCATTTTGATGGGGAGATTGGATTTACATTAATTGATGGCTCTAATAATACTATTGAGGATGTTATTGATATTGAGATTTGTTTGCTTGATGATGTTACTGTTGAGCCAAACTTTTTTGATTTAATTGAGGATCCTCCGGAAGCAGTTCCTTCTATTGTAAGCAGAAAAGGATTGAGTAAATATAATTATCCTGTTTTTGTATTTCCAAAATTACGTGCTAGTGGGCTTACAGAAATGCTGAATTTTGAGACATCTTGTGTTGGTGCAGAAGTTATTGATGTGTTAGGTGAAAGGAGTACAAATCCTACTTTTAGTTTAAGGTTAGACCAAAATGACAATACATCAGACATTGAAGAGATTTTGATTAATTGTTCTTTTAGCATAAAATTAAGATCTGGTAACACTGTTTACCTTAATCCTGAAATAGAAGAGTTTGAGGTTCCCTTTACATTGTATGATACTTCTTTTGGTGATGTAACAGAAGCTATGGCTGATAAAATTTATGGCGTTAAAGAGAGATTGATTGAATTGGATGATAATATAGCTACTTGGGATAAAGTAAATACTTTTTTGAAAGTTATTTCAACTATAACCAAAGCTTTGGTTAAGATTGCTGTTATGGCATCTATTTTACTTCCAATAATTTATGCTTTTGCATGGGTTGTTTATGGATTTATTTATGCTGGTTGCTGTGTTGTTAGTTTGGGTAGTGGTTGCGTGGGAGCTTGTGACCCCCCTGCAACATTGAAAGGTAATGCAGTATGGCAAATAGTTGGCAATATTCTTTCAGGAATTTTTGTGTGGATTGAAAAATTTGTTTGGCCTTTAGGTATGGAAGATATGAATCCATGGAGAATTCTTTTTAAAATGGCAGTGATGCTTTATTCTTGTAAATTATGTCAGTATAATATAGCTGGTTTTGAACCTTATAAGAGTATACACACTGCTAGTGCTTGTATGTGTTTACCTGCTATATTATATAATTGGAGAAAAGAAAAAGCAGTTAATTGTATACAATTGAGGTGTTTGCAAGATAGTGTTGAAAAAGGGTACCCTTCTTCTGTATGCGATCAAAGAAAAACACAACAACAATGTTTGTATGTTGATGGTGCCGCTTGGAGTGAAGTTGCGGTTAAAAAAGGATTTGGATATTGGATGGGCATTTTAGGTCAACTGATTTTAGGGTTGTTAGTTAACTTAGGCATACTTTTATTAGGTATCTCTTGGAAAGTTACATGTAAAACATTTTTAAATGGCATAGTTAGGGATCTTAAAGATGTTTTATTAAATGGAGAAATAATTGCATGTGAACTTGCAGGTTCTGCAATAATGTTGACAGAATTAAATGGATTTAGTACTAATTTATGGGACTGGGAAGATTATAATAATAAGTTGTATTTTGATAGTGATCCATGTGCAGGCCTTGATTGGTCTACTTCAAGTGGTGGTGGTGCAAGTGCTGATGCAGGAGACGATGCATTAGAATTGGAGGTGTCTTCATGGTAAAATCAAAATTAATATGGGTGAGTGGAATAGTTTTAGTTATTTTTTGTTGTTTATCTGGAGAAATGATTGCTTGGCAATGGTTTCACCCTTCTGGAAGTCCTAAAACTGCCTGGTATGATGTTACAGATGATGAAGTTGAAAAATGTTCTAAAGGAATAGACGTTCCAGGAGTTATAACTGATGGTGGGTCACATGGAGATAGTAATTATATATATGAATTAACTTTTTCATTACAGGCGTCAGAAACAGAACTCCATAATGTTAGTTTATTTGAAGTATCTTATTATATAGAACCTTTGGAAGGTAATTTAACTTTTGAGGTATTTTTATTAGGTTCTGGAATATCTACAAATGTAACGGGTGAATTAGTATCAAAACCTAATGGTGGAAAAGTAGGTTATGAATTTATAGAAGATGAAAAAGGAATATACACAGAAGCATTGATTGATTATTGGGGAGATTCAAGCGGAAGTTATATTGTTCCGGTGGTGAAAAATGAAGAAGAGTAAAGATGTAAAACATTCAAAATTTAGAAAAAGTGATTTTTTTAAAACATTGAAGAAGTGCAAGAAGATTCATTTTGTATTGTTATTTGATATTTTGGTTATATTGTTAATGATGATTCCATTATTTTTTTCAGGAGTGTATTTGATGGGTTATATTAATAATAATCCAACTATGAAAAATGTGGTTGGACAATTAAACCAATTTGAAAATATGGATGTTACATCTCCAGAGAATTCTGAAATCATAAAATCACTTATCTTACCTAATAAAGAAGTGTTTCTTAAATTAGTAATTACATTTTTGTTACTTTTTGTAATTTCTTTATTGCTGATGAATATTATATTTTCAATTATGAAGGGAACTTCGTGGAGTTTTGTGAAATATGGTGGGCTTAAAAAAAAGTTTGTCGTGAGTTTTTTTAAGAAGTCTTTTCTTTGGCTTTTTGTGTGGTTTTTTATTATTCTTTTACTTGCTACAGCTTTGGGGGGGATTAGCGGAATTATATTATTGCAAATATTAATGTTGTTCTATTTTTATTTAACTTTTTTTGTATTTTATCCTTTGCTTACATTAGATTATAAAATAGGTTTTAAAAAATTGTTTAAGAAAACTTTGAAATGTGCTATGAATTTTAGGAAATTTATTGTTCCATTTTTATGGTATATCTGTGCTTTAATATTGTTTATAGTTATTTTGGGATTGTTTTTTAAGATAAACATTATTTTAGGATATGGGGTATCTTTATTATTTATGTTTTTGTATTTTGCTTTTCAGAAATATTATTTGTTAACGATTGTTGAAAAAATAAAGAAGAACTGTGATTGATGTTATAATTAATAAAATGTTAAGAAGTAAAAGAGGTCAAATAACGGTATTTATTTTGTTAGGGTTAGTTATATTAGGACTAGTTGTTGGATTTTTAGTGTTGAAGTCAAAAGTTACTGAAACTGAATTGAGTACTGGAGATGTTGTGGAAAAAACCCCTACAGATCTTAGACCTGTACATAATTTTGTTCATGAGTGTATGGAAAGGGTACTGATAGATGGGCTTAAACGGGTTGGAGAACACGGCGGATATATTGAGCCTTTGAATGAAGAATTATCTGGCAAGAGTTTTGAAGTAGATTATTTTAATCCTACTGATTCTGATGGTGTTTCATTGTCTGGGGAAGATGAACTTTTTGTGCCTTATTGGTTTTATCAAACTCAACCAAATCCCTGTGTTTCGTGTACTGTTTCTACACATAAACCATCTATTGAAAATATTGAAGAACAATTAGAGATTTATTTTAAAAGGGAATTTAATAATTGTGCAAAAGATTTTGTTATGTTCACAAAAAGGGGATTTGAGATAGAAGAAAAGGGAGAACTTAAACCAGAAATTAGTGTTGCTGAAAAAAGTGTTAATTTTTTCCTTGAATATCCTCTTAAAGTTAAGAATAGGGGGAGTTCTACTTTAATTGAGCAGTTTTATGTTTCAGTACCTTTGAATTTTATGGATTTTTATAAACTTGCTGAAGATATTTATACTTATGAATCAGAATTTATGCCTTTGGATAAGTTTATAATTAATTTAATTAGTATGCATTCTGGTTTAAGCAATTATAAGTTGCCTCCTTTTTATGAGATAACTGAAGGTTATAATTATATTATGTGGGTGAAACCAATTGTAGATAGACTTCTGAGGCATGTATTTTTATTAAATTTTCCTTATTTGAGGGTTAAAGGCACTTTAAATGAGCAAGAGATGTTACAGAATGCAGATGGTTATTTAGAGGGTGCATTTTTTAATGGTTCTATTTTAAATGTTAGTGGTGGATCTGGAGATTATGGTGAACTTGAGGCTGAATTTTTTTATGTTAATTGGCCCATGTTTTTTTCAATAAGACCTGGAGATGGAACAGTTTATAAACCAATAAGAACTGAACAAAGATCATTTTCTTTTATTCAACCACATCAAGTGAATACTTACAAGTTTTTATATGATATTAGTGTTCCTATTTTAGTTAGAATAACTCAAAAAAATGCTTTGTTGGATGGGCCATACAGTTTTTGGTTTTCAATGGAAGTAACAATAAAAGATAATAAGAATTTATTGCAATGGTTTTCTGGTAATGGTACTGTAACTGCAGACCAAATAAATGATACCATCAATGTTTCTGATTTGGGATTGATTGAAAAAACATTATTTTGTGAAGAGAATCAGTTGTTAAGTGGTAATGTAAATGTCACTGCTTATAGTGCTTATAATGGAACTCCTATTGAAGATGCAATTGTACGATTTGGGTGTGGTAGATATGGTTCTTGTAAATTGGGAAAAACAGATGCTAATGGTGTGTTGAGTACTAAAATGCCTTTATGTAATGGAGGTTATGTGCTTGTTGAACCTCCAAGAGGGATGGAGAGTGTTTATTTTAGAAAAGCAGAACCATTAACAACTGAGATTGGAGGTGATGGTTTTGTTGAAGTTTATTTAGACAGAGTTGCTGTAAAAAATATATCTTTTAAAATTCTAGAGATGTTGAGTGTTAATGATTGTTGCGTTGCTGGAAGAGATATTAATGATCATGAGCTGGTTATGCTTACTATTAAAAAAATGCTTGAGCCTGGAGAGATAGGGGAAGCCTTTACTCAGACATTTATTTATGATCCTGAAGCAGACGAGCCAATGGCAATTAAAGAATTAAAATTAGTGCCTGGTGAGTATGATGTTAGTGCAACTTATTTTGATAATGATGGATTTGAGATAAGAAAATGGTGTAAACATATCTGTAAAGGATTTGGGTGTGGGCAGATAGAGGGGGCTGTTTTTCAAGGAGTACATCCAACAGATGCAAAACACGATTGTTTAATAAGTCCAACTTGTCTTGTGTTGATGTCTCAATGGGTTCCAGATGATCCTATAGAAATTACTCCAGCACCACTTGGCGGTGTGATTATGAATAATGAAACTGGTTATTGGGAACTAACCGCAAGTGATATTTATTCTTATCAAGATGATGTTGTTTTTAATATATTAAGAATGCCAACACCGACTTGTTTAGATACTGATTGTGTGTTACCTGTTTGTGTAGGATTGGAAGAGATGGGTAAGACAATCAATTATTCTAAAGATTTTAGGAATGAGATTGAGCCGAGATTTATTTGATTTATTATATAATTAATTGAGCTATTTCTTCATTACTTTTTCCTTCATGCACTGCAGTTATTAATTGGTCAACCATATTATAATCGTTAATATTAGGATTAGTTATACCCATCATTGCTAATAATTCGTCTGAAGTTTTACCTTCAATTACTGATTGTTTTAGTTGTTCAATTCCAGAATAATCTGGTTCTGGAGGATTTTCTATTTCTTCTATCATTGCTTGTACTTGTTTGAATGAGTCACATGAACGCTTAAAATGAGGTGTTGTTAGTTCATTACATAGATTATAATTGTGATTGTTTAGTACAATGCCAAAATAACAACTATCTTTTGTTGTTTCTCTTTCTACATATTGGCAAAATTGACTGTCTTGTGTATGTTCTACAATTGTGCTGAAACAATTATCTTTTTCTATTTGATTTGTTAATTGTCCGCATAGTTGGGCAGCTTCGTTGGGGTTTGAAGAAATTAAGTTGGATAATTGATCTTGAATGTCTTCTAAATCTACATTTTCAGTAGGTGTTGTGAATGTTACTGGTTCTTCAACTTGTGTTGGTTGTTCTAAGTAAGGTTCTCTACATCCTTCTATTTCTACGTGTTTGCAGATGTAATTTGTTTCTTCTGAGCAAGGGATGTCTTCTGTACATGCATCTTGGTCATCGCAGGTTGCAGGACATTTTCTACATTCTTCACATGGCCCACCACAGTCTATATTTTCTTCTCCTTGGTTTTTGATATTGTCTGTGCATGTTGGTTCTTGTTTTGATTCTTTGTAAATTTTTATAGGAATTGATGCTATTGCTGTCTGTCCATTATATTTTACAGTTGCTTTGAGGGAGTAAGATCCTGGCTTAGTGGTTTCTTCAATAAGAATATTTATTTTTTTAGTGCTTTTTGTTTCCAGAGCTATTGTTTCTTCAGTTGGAGTCTGTAATACATTGCCATCTTGGTCTTGAATTGTATACATTACAGTTACATCATATCTTTTTTTAGTGCCCATGCTATCTAATGTTTGAATAAAAGATATTTTTTCTCCTGGTTGAGCTGTTGTAGAAATTGCTTCTAAACTTACATCTAAAAGAGTTTCAGGTGTTTGATTGGGTTTTATTAATTTTGAATATCCAAAATAGATTGTTCCTGTTACTGCCATTATTAATATTAAGAAAACTAAAATTTGTTTTGGAATGTCTGCTTTTGGTGATTGTTGTGTTTGTTGTTGTGTTTGTTGTTGTGTTTGTTGTTGTGTTTGTTGTTGTGTTTGTTGTGTATGAGTTTGTGGATATTGTTGTTGCTGAGAGTATGGTTGTTGTGTTGGCGGATATTGTTGCTGTTGTACTGGTTGAACTCTTCCTGGCCAAGCTTGTGGTTGTTGTGCTAGTTGTTGTGCTGGTTGTTGGCCATATGTTTGTTTTATTGCTTGTTCAACTTGATAGTTTGCATAACCATAATTTAATAGAGCTTGTCTTATCTGTTGAATAGAATATCCTTGAGATAATTGTTGTTGGATGTAATTTATTAGGTTTTGAGGCATAAATTTTAGAAAGTGCATTATTTATTTAAAACTTTTGAAATGTAGATTTATTTTTTGTTGAAGATCTTTTGGTTTTTTTGTTGGTTTTTTCAAAAAAATATAGTATGGATTTATTAATTCTAAAATTGTTAGTTATAGGGTAATAATTAGTTATAGGGTAATAAAAAGTAAATTAAGGTAAAACAAAAGGTTTATATATATATATATCAAATATATCCCATATAATGGTGATGTATATATGGTACAAGCAATGATTAAAATATCTGAAAATGCAAATCAAATTTTGAATATTGTTAAAGCTAGATTTAATCTTAAAGATAAGAGTGGAGCAATTGAAAAGGTTGTAATAGGTTATGGTGGAGATTTTTTAGAGCCAGAATTGAGACCTGAATTTATTCAAAAAATGCAGAAAAGACAAAAAGAAGAAACCGTTAAAGTTAAAGATTTCAAAAAACATTTTAAATTAAATTAAATTAAATTAAATTAATATGTATATTTATGAAATTAGAAAAAGTGTAGAGAAAGAATTCTTTAAATTAGCAAAGAAAAATCCAAAACAATTAATAATAATTGAAAAAAAGATTCATGAAATAATTAAAAATCCACATCACTATAAAAATTTAAAAAAAACCATTACAACCTCTAAGAAGGGTGCATGTTGAGGGTTCTTTTGTGTTGGTGTTTTCTGTAGATAGCGAAATCGAAAAGATAATTATTGAAGATTATGATCATCATGATAAAATTTATCATTGATTGTTTTAATTGTTAAGATTGATTAATGACTTCTCAAAACCTTTTAGGTTTTTTCGAAAGTTTTATATATTTCTCAATTATTTTATTCTCTATTAATTAGGTTTTTTTAGATAGTAGTACACATTATCCATTTAAGTGTACTAAAAAGAGGTTAAAAGTGGATAAAAAAGCTCAGGTGACATTGTTTATAGTAATAGGATTAATTATTCTTGCTTTAGTTGGCACTTTTATGTATATTAGAGAGAAATCTGTTGAGGGTGAAATTGGTAAGATTGATATTTCTGAAGTTCCTATGGAGTTTAGACCTGTGTATAATTTTATTAATGATATTGTTTATGATGTTGCTGTTGAAGGTTTAGAGATTATGGGTTTACAAGGTGGGTGGATTTCTGTTGATGATGCTGAACTTTCTGGAGAAACCTTTATGATTCATCCTGATGCTACGAGTTCTGAAATTCTTAAACTTTTTAACATACAAGTTCCTTATTGGTATTTTATGAGTTCTCCTAATGAATGTATGGCTAATTGTGAATTTAGCACTAAAGGAAAAGCTCCACTCAATAGCTGGACAGAAAATCCCTCCGATAGGCAAGATACTGATAAATCTGTGGAAGCACAATTGGATAGATATATTGAAGCAAACCTTAAAGAAAGATTGGCTTTGGAATTTAATACATTGAGAAAACAAGGATATGACATAAGTGGGGAGGGGGATGTTTTGATAACAACAATTGTTGGAGAAGAAGATATTTCTGTTTCTGTCTCGTATAAAATTATTGTTGAAAAAGAAGATGGAAAAGGAGAATTTGACAGATTTTTTGTTAGGGTTCCTTTAAATCTTAAGAAAATGTATGCTTTGGCAGAAGAAATAATTAATGCTGAAGTGGATTATCATTTTTTAGATGAAATTTTTTGGAATTGGATTAGTATTTATCAAGGGTTGGAAGGAGAATTGCCCCCTACAACCCAGTTTGATGTTAGTGTTACTAGTGCGGGCCCCTGGTTTATGACTACTTCAAGAAAATTTATTGAAGATTCTATATTAGTTCCATTTGTTAAAACAATTCAAATACAAGATACTCAAAATTATGAATCTAAAGAGGTTCCTGGAGATCCTAATGATAATTTTTATCGTGCAATGAATGGTATAAGGTCTATGGCAGAACCAAAATTCTTGAGCAAGCCATATAACATGTCTGTTGTGTTCATCTATCAGCCAGAATGGAGTATTTATTTTAATATAGACCCCCATAATGGAGAAGTTATAAGATCTACCCAATATGATAATAATATATTGGGGATGTTACCTATTTCATTCCAAAATTATAAATTCTTTTATGATGTTTCAATTCCAGTACTTGTAATTATCACATCAGATGATGAATTAAAAGAAGAAGGATATTCACTTATGTTTGCAATTGAATCTAATATTAGGGGTAATAAACCCTTATCTCCTGCAAAGGTCGTTAGCTCAATTGTCGGAACACAGAGAAATACCCTTTTTACAGATGAATCTCAATGGTTAAGCGGTAATATCACTATTGAAATTATAGATAATTTTGGAGCACCTGTTGAAGGGATTTTTGTGAGATATTTATGTGGGACACAAGTAGCAGATATAGGAGTTACAACAATTGATGAAGAGGAGAAGGCTAGTTTAATTTCTAAATTTCCTTTATGTGAAAATGGTTTACTGAACTTGCATAAAGAAGGATATTTAGGATTTGAAGGTATAAGATTAAGCACTAAACTTGGAGAGGAAGCATATATATTAGTTCAAACTTAAAATAAAAACTAAGATAAATATCAAGATAAAAATTAAAATAAGAATAAAAATAAAAAAATGAAATCAAAAACATTCATCGGAATTGGAATTTTTATGATTTTACTAGTAGTTATGGTTCCAATATCATTTGGAGTGAGTTTTGATTCTGAAAATCCTCATATGACAGTTACTATGGATAAATTACATGAATTAGATGTGTCTTTTAAGAGAATTCCCATGGATGCTGCATCTGATACTATTGGAAATCCAATGGAATTAGAAGAAGATGATGAAATAATTTTAACTATTATTAAGTATGAAGAAATCAGTGGAGAAGAAACTTTTCAACAATTTATTGATTATAATTATGGTGAAGAAGGGATTAAAGTTAAGTTAGTTCCTGGAAAATATTCTATTAATGGGCAATTATTAGTTAATAGAAATATAACTATCCCTGGGAGAAAAGATACTTATTGTAAAGGTATTGCACAACAAGATTTTGAACAGACATCATCTACTTTTGCAACTGGGGCTGCAGGAGTTGTTGTTGGGGCTGCTGTTGGAACTGCAATATCTGCAGCAATTGGTGCTGGAAGTGTTGCTGCTGCTGGGCCAGCATTAGTTGGAGTTTTTTCTAGTGGTGCAGGTTTTATGGCTGCTTTAGGTCCTATTGGTTTGGTTGCTTTAGGACTTCTTGCTGTATTTGCTGTAGTCACTTCTTTACTTGATTGTACAGGGACAGAAGAATCTGTTGAGATTCCTGAAATAAGTATGAATCCTGCAATGCTTGGTGGAGTTATGGGGAATATAACTCTTAATCAAGATATATATTCAAAAAGTGAAATAACATTTTATGTTTTTAGTACAGATCCCCCATTAGCTATTGAAGGATTAAATATTTTGGGAATGATAGAAGATTTGGGAATTATACATCCAGATTTGATACAACCAGATTTATCATAATTATGATTGAGATAATATTAGGAGTAAAAATTTAAATTAAGGGGTAAAAGTTTAAATTTCAAAGAAACTTTTATATATAATTGGGCATAACAATAATTAGGAGAGGACATATACACGATATACATGAAAAAAGAAGAGATATTGAGAATTTTGGTAGTGTTTATTATTACAGGTATCCTGTTGATGCCAGTCTCTTCTGCTGTTTTTTTGGGTTCTGTGAGTGTTTCTGGAAGTGATGGAATTCCAAATGTAAGGAGAGGACTTGATTATACAACAGTTAGTGTGCAAGTTAGTGATGTCGGCAATGGTAGTTTGCTTTCTCAATTGACTTTTGATACCCCTCATGGTTTTCATCAACCACCTGATAGTTGTGATGGTGGGACATGTTATTTTACTTCTGATACTGGTTTTTTGGTTTCTAATGTTTATACTGCAACTGCAAATTATCCTGGAGTGAGTTCTGTTTCTGCATCTTTTGTTGCTGATGGTGATGCGCCAACTACTGTTGAATTAACTGTTGGTCAAGAGAAGGATAAAGTTAAAGCTAATTATTATATGCACGATCCTGAGTATGGTGGAACTAACACTATGACTTGTTCAGGAATCACTAAATTAGAATTTTATGTTGATGGTGATTTAGATTCTACTGTTGATGTTGGTGCAGGGGAAGGTAATGGGACTAAAGTTTGTGAATATGAAGGAGAAGCTGAACTCACTGTTAATACTAATGGAGATCATGAAGTTTTTATTAAAAGTTATGATGCTTTAGATAATGTTAAGTCTTCTATTATTAGACCTTTTGAAACAGATTTTACTCCTGCTGTTATTAGTAATACTTTTAGTTTGTTTAAAGACGGTGTAGAAATGAATTATATTCGTACTGCTGGTGGTACTATTAATGATATTGAAGTGCGTTTTGAGATAAAAGAAGAAAGTGACCTTGTTTTACTCAAAGCTGATTTGAGTGAAGTGGGTGGGGGGGTTGATGATGCAATCTATCCATATGCTTCTGGAAATTCAAATAATAAATGTTTATTTACAAGTGTTAATAGCACTTGGAATTGTAGATTTTATGTTAATTTGGAATTGAGCAGTAATAATCCTTCTATCCATGTTAGTTTGGAGGACAAGTATGGGATTGAAGTTAGTCAAAGTCTTACTGGAGATTTTATCACTGATAATGATAATGCTTCACTTAAATTTTTGGGAACAGATATTTGTTATGAAAATGTTTGTTATGTTAATAGTGACGAGGTTCGATTTATTGCTGAGTTATATGATAAAGGATCTGGTTTTAGAAATGAATTGATTGATGGCGGAAGAAACTTTATCTTTAATCTTGAAGATTTTGGATTGGGACAAGTGAATGCAGAGAACTGTACTCAATCTGGAAGTGATTGGGATTGTTATTATGATACTGATTTGAGTGGAATTGGGTTAGTTAATGGTAACGAAAAAGAAATTTATATGTATTCTGCTTCAAAAGATGATGCTGGAAATCCAATTACTGAAAGTGATACTGTCAATAGAACTGTGATTGTAGATACACTTGCACCTGAAAAGTATGGAGCTGTGGTTGTTCAAGAATCTCTTGGTGGAAGAACAGATTGGTTACAAGAAGGTGATAATCTTGATTTTATAATTAATTTTGTTGAAGATGAAAGTGTAATATTAGCTGAAAATGCATTTGCTGATTTTTCACAAATTGTTGGGGATGATGAGCCAGATCTTTATACTAATGTTACTGCTGAAGAATGTGGGGAAGGTGTGCTTACAGAAATTATTGTTGATACTGAAACTAATGAAACAGAAGAGCATATATTGTATGAATGTAGGTGGAATGTTGAAAATGTAGCCCCTACTGGAAGTGCTGAATTTGATAAAGTTACTTTTTCAGTTAGTGATATTGCAGGAAATTCTGTTGATGAAGAATATTATGTTTGGATATTGACAATTTCTACTGAAGAAAATCCTAATTATTTTGAATATGGAGTTATGGCTATAAGTCCTCCAGCAGTAGATCGAAGGGCAACAGATTTAGTTGATTATAGTGTTTTTGTACAATTAGGGATAGAAGAATATTTACCTACTTCTTCTGGCATGCAAGCAATTCCTTTGAAAGTGGATAAAAATACTGTAATTTGTGTTGGAGAATATTTTGCAGGAGAACCAACAGTGTTTGGAAATACTATGGTTCCTGGAAATTTTACTGTTATGCTTGATATTGCTAAAGGAGATTATAATAATGTAAGTGAAGTTGAATTTAATTGTTCTTTTGAAGTGATATCTCAATATGAAAATTTTATATCTAACCCAGAGAATGAAAGTGTTGTTGTGGTTATAGACTTATTTGATAGTGTTTATGATCCTTTAGGGGATGCATTTCTGAAAAAAATAAAATCTAATACAGTTATATTGAATAAGTTTAGTGATTGGATTGTTAAATTAGATGATTTTATCACTAATTTGAAAAGATGGTGTGGTATTTCTGCTACTTTTGCTAAATTAGATCAAACCATTTCTGCAATAGATACTACGTTACTTTCAGCGGCTTTAGCAGTTTATGTAGTTCCAGGATTACAGGGAGTTGCAAAAGGGATATGGGAACCTTATCATAACACTGTTGTTTGTAATTTTAAAAAAATACAGCAAAAACTGACATTATCTGCTACAGGTTTAAATGGAACAGTGCCTTTTATAGGTAAAACATGTGCATTTGTTCAATGTGATAAATGTTGGGGGTGGGGTTCAGATACTATAGGTGGAGCTGTTGATAAGATAAATGATTTTATGGATGATAATGCGGTAAATGAGGTGATTACTGCGTGGAATGAAGATATACTTGGCGCAGGAGGAAATCGTTCTTTGAAGAGTACAGGTTTCCCTTCTATGGGTAAATTTGGTTTTCCAGGACAAGATGATAGTATTATAATGGCACTAACTTGTGGATGTGTTCCTGCCATAGTTCATTTCCTTGCTAAATATACTCAGATAGAATGTACTTATGTTAGTTGTATGTTTGAGATGGCTGCACAAGGAGCACCATTTGAACATTGTCAACGAGATAAAAAAGTAGGTACATGTAAATTTATAATTGGTCCATTTTTAGATGCAATGCCAAATCCTTTTGCATATCTTGGACAAATTATGGATTGGGTTAAAGATTTAATTGAAACCGCCCCTGTTAGAGCACTTAGTATGGGAATGGGTTATGCATGTCAAAAATATAATGAGGCATATAAGAAAGTCAATGTTCCTTGTGAATCTTCTTTGGAGAATATTGTCAAAAATGGGTGGCTTGTTGCTTGTGGTGCTAGTGAGGCTCTTATGAAATGGGATCAGAATCAAGCTACTTGGGATTGGTTAGCTAATCCAGGCGATTGGAAATTAGGAGATTTTTTCCAATCAGAAGCTGCAAGTTGGCAAGAAAGTGATAATTGCTTAGATAATCCCGCAGTAAAAGATATAATTGAGAGGATGGGTGAAATAGAAGATTAAGATGGTTGAAGAAATAAAAGGGGTAGGTGAAACTTCGTTTGCACGCCCAAATGATGAAGAATATAAGGGTTTACCTATTGCTCCAACTAGCGAAGAACATAAAGAGCATATAGCTCCACCTACAATGGGGGAATATAAAGAACATATTGAACCTCCTCATCCACATGAAGTTGGGATGTCTGTATTTGGACATCATCACATATCTTTATTGATTATTGCGCTTGTTGTAGTGATTGTTGGAGTGATGGTTGTTTGGTTTTATCCTGGCGGTGAAGATGTGAGTGATGTTGGAATTACTGGAAGTGTTATAACTATTGAAAATTTGAGGTTAGTTGATGATGCTGAAGGTGGAGGATATGTAGATAGGAAGAATAACCTTTATGATTTTAATGAACCTTTGAATAGGCGTGTTGGGGTGTTGTGGGATATAAAAGGAAATATTGGAGAGCTTCCAGAAGGTAGTGTTCCCATAATTACTCTCACTATTAAACATACTATCTTAGTAAAAGAACAATTTAGTGATGATGAGTATTCTCCTTTAAGTGATTTAAAGGATATTCAAAGAGTTGATACAGAGCTTGATGAAAATAATAATTATTTTAGTCCCCATGGAGCGTTTACTGGGTTTGATGAACTTCAAGGGGTTGGAAATTATAAGGTGGAAATTGTTGCAATAGATGAAAAAGGCGTTGAAATCAGAGATGAATTAGAATTTATGCTTGGAGAATGGAAAAACTAAGAATTAATAGGAATTTAGTATTATTAGGGGTTTTATTAGTTGTATTTGTGCTATTCTCTGGGTTAGTTAATGCAGCATGTTATAATTATGAAAACAATTGCAAAATTACTGGTGGTAGTGGAGATATATATACTCAACCAAGGTGTAGTGATACTGTTCCAGGAGTGAAAGAAGTTCCTCAATGTGGAACGAGTGATACTACTAACCAATATGGTTGTGGATTCGATAATTCTCATAAAAAAGAAGTTATGGTGGATTATAGTTATTGTCAGCTTAAATCAAATCCTGGAGCCGGAGATCCAACAGAATGGGTATTGTTAGAAGATGTTATGATTGAAGAAGGGGGAACTAAAGTGTTTTATCCAAGAGAGAATAAATATGGAGAATACTCCCCAAAATGTTTAGCTAATGGAAAAACAATTCAATATTCTAAAAAACATATTAGCGGATATTATGGTAATCTGGCAAATAGTGTAAATGATTATAATGCTCAAGAGACCTGTTTAGATAATTCTTTTTGTTATTATAAATCTGGTTTTGGAACTGAAGTGCGTTGTGGTGAATGTGAACTGGATAATAATTTTGTTTGTACTGATTACAGTACTGTCGATAGGGGGGGCAATCCAACTCATAAAGTTTATCCAAAAAGGGTTGTTGGTGAGTCTATATCTCACAATCAAATAAAACATTCAAAATGTGTGCAAGGAAAATGTAGTGATACATTAACTGAGGTAAATACTTGTGATTATGCTTTTGTTAAAGTGAATCTTGGTCAAGGGAATAATGGATATGTTTGTGGAACTGCTGAATGTAAACCAGGATATATTGATAGAGATTGTGAAGAACCTTATATTGATGGGGAAGAGATTAAATTTAGGATAAAAAAGAATGAAAAAATTTTAGATAGTGAATTGAAATATTATATTTGTGATTCAAATCAGGAATGTGTTGTGGAAAATGTTTATGATTGTGGAGAAAATAAAAAATCTAGTGATGGTGGTACTGATGAAAATGATCCTGGCTCAAGATGTGAAGAGCCGAGTTGTCGTAAAATAGGTTTTTTAGAGAAGTTTTGTGAAACAAAAGTTGGAAATGATTGGAAGAAAGTGTATGATGGAACAGAATCAAGAGAATCTTTTTGGGGCATTGATAGGGTTCCTACAGCAAAATGTGTTGATGGTGTGTGTGTTAAAGATGAAAATAATATGATTGTTAAAGAAAATAAAGTTGTTTGGTTAGATGAAACATTGGATTTGCGTTTTTTGGATAAGTGTGTTAAAGTTGGAGATACTGTTAAGTTATTTCCCATTCATGATTTCGGAGACTTTTTTATAAATTATTTTGTGTCTAATGAACATATATCTCCATCAATGTATGCATTGGATGAATTAAATCCATCAAATGATATAGATAATAATGTAAAAAAAGTGAAAGTTTATTCTTGCAAAGAAAGTACTGGGCTTGATTTAAATGTTGATTATGAATGGGTTAGTTTTAGGGATCATTCAGAAGAACTTAAAAATTGTGATGGGAATGATGAGAGAGTGTGGGTGAGTGCTGATAAGACTAAATTTATTTGTCAACCAAATATAAATACTAATGGTGGAGATTCTAGTACAACTGATGGAACTTGGGATAGTTGTGGAGTTATAACTTCTGGAAATGATGTAGGATATGCTCGTACATGTGAGAGTGGGAAATATTGTGAGATTGGTGAGTATGGATGTAAACCTTTTAGTGTTATACTTTCATTTGAAGGTGGATTTAAACAAAATAATCATAATAATCCTATTGAGATAAGCATAAAAAGAAGTGATGGGGGGTATGGTCAAACTTATACTAAAGACGGGAAAGATTTACATGAAGCTGATTTGACTCAATTTACTGGATTGGGATTCACTCATCCAGGAGATTATACATTAAAAGTAAGTGCTCAAGGATATCAAGATAAAGAGTTTTCTTTTACTATTTTAGATGGACAAGATGCAATAACTGCTGGTTCTTATGGAGCTAATTATATTAACAATGTAAGATTGGATTTTTTAGATGTTATGAGGGGAACAGAGGTTGTTAGCTGTAAATCAAATGAAAAAATATTTTATGATCCAGAACATGTGTTAGAAGAAGCTGGTTGGTTAAGTAAGTTTGGAAGTGTAATAACTTTTGGGTGGATAAGTGCAGATGATACTACGGGAGAAGTGTTTGCTTGTGTTCCTAAATGTATTAAGGTTGAGGGAGAACATAGTGTACAAATACTTGACCAACAGGCAACAACAAAATATAGTCCTATTCCTTCTATATTTACCACCCCACCTGTTTATGATAAACAAGAGATTGTGATTCCTGCCCCTATCCTTGCAGGATGGAAAACTAAAGAACTTGAATGTGATAGTAATGGTATGGCTGTTAGAGGTGTTATAGAAATAATATGTCCAGATACTGCTAAACCTGTTTATAATTCTGATACTAATAAGGTTGACTGTGTTGAAACTTGTGAAGATGTTGCATATGAAGGTTCAAGTAGTTTGGGTACTCATACTTGTAGAGATTTGACTGAAAGCGTTGCTATAAAAAAAGAATTAGACAATTTAAATTATAATATGTATAAATGTAAAGAAGGTAATTGTGAATTAGATGACAGTTTTAAATTTCAATGTACAGGGGTAACCACAGGTACTGCAACTATTGAGGTAGAAGAAGATCATTATGTTTGTGTTGAAAAACAAAGTTGCGACCCATTAGGAGGGAGTAATGTTAATAAATGTGATGGAACTCAACAAAGCTGTGGTTGTAGTTTAAGTAATATTTGTATTCCTTGTGATGCACATGAAGTATGTGTACAAGATAGTACAAATTTGTATGAATGTAAGGGTACTAAATTAACTATTTTATTGCCTGCAGGGATTACTTGTAAAAATGTAGTGTCACATGAAGGGATAGGCTTAAGTTTAGTCATGTTTCCCTCAAATTTGGAGGAGGATAGATATGAAATAAATAAGATTCCTGATAAAACTAGTTTTTCAATTAATTTTGCAAAAGGAGACAGGTCATCACAAGTTCAGGGTATTACTAATTTTGATGAAAATGGAGAACAGGTTTTCACTGTGACTGGTTTAGAGAATCTTGCTGGGTTTGTTGGAACACAAATAGAAGGAATGAGAGTTTTGAGTAATAGGATCTTATTTGGTGGCAAACCAACTGTAGGGAAAACTCGGACTGAATTATGTGAAATTGCTAAAACAGAGTTTAAAGAAGAAGTGAGTGCTAAAGTTAAAGAAATAGAGAGTGAAGGAGTTACATTTCCTTATCAAGATTATGATGTTGAATCATTAAAGCCAAGCATTTGGGGAGATATATGCAGACTTTATGAGATTACATCTGCCCAAAAACAAGTTGCGTTGGATATTCCCAAATTAACACGTATTAAAGTGAAAAATAATGCAGGTTCAATAAATACTTTCACTGGATGGAGTAATATAAAGCCAATTCTTCAGAGCAGTTATGGGGAAACAATATTACTTGATTCAAGTAGTGCAAATAATGCATTACAGTGGTTTAGGGGATGTATGAAGATTGATGAAACTGTTGATGATATAAGGCAACAATTGTGTGTATATGATGGGGATAAAACTATTCCAGGATGTATTGTTGTGATGGAGATGAGGTGGGCTGGCGATACTACTGTTGCTGGTGGTTTGAGTGATACTAATTATAATGAGTTAGTTTTTGAACTAAAACATAATGGAAATAGGATTTGGGGTCCTCATTCAATAAAAGACCTTGAAATAACTGAAGATATAACACAAGATTCAACTCTTGCTTGTAGTAGTTAAGATGAAGAATAAATTAATGGTTGGAAAGAGAAGTTTGATTTTATTAGTGCTAACAATATTCTTATTTATGAATCTTGAAGTGGTGTTTGCTACACCATCAATTCCACCATTACCTCCAATTAATTTAAATACTATAACAAATAGAGATGTTACTATTGGAACTTATGATATTTCTTCAAATAATGATCCTATTGGAGGCATTAAAGTTTCTTTTACAGGAGATTCTATATCTCAAGATGTTTCTTGTACAACTAACAATCAAAATCCTGGAAAAGGTACATGTAAAATTATTCTTCCTGTTGACTCTTATACTCTTACATTTGAAGAAGGATTGAATTACGAGCTGGATAGTTCGACTAGTTCTTTAGTTCTAGATGTTCCTGAGACTGGAAGTTCAACATTTAATTATATGTTTAATCAAGTTACTACAGGTACACTTAAAGTTGAAGGGGTGAAAGAGAAGTTAATTAATGGGCAAGAAAATTCTTTAGCAGGTGCACAGATAACTTTAAAGGATGATCAAGGAACCTCTGTTGTGGGAGTTAGTGGAACTACAGATGCTAATGGTGGGGCGTCATTGACTGTTGCTGAAGGTACTTATACTGTTATTGCAAGTAAAGATGGATGGGTAACTACAGAAAAAACAGGGGTGGTTATTACTGCTAATCAAGATACTGTGGTTAATAATATTCCTGCTTTAGATAAAGAAAATAATCTTCAATTGAGATATTTGATTGTTAAAGATGATGGTTCTAATACTCCTATTAATGGAATTGAATTATATTTTGAAGGAAATGTTGTTGGAACTAGTGGTTCAAATGGTAGATTAGAATCGACTATTCAAAGCGTAAATCTTAAACCTATTTTGACATTTAAAGGAAATGGGTATGATGATAAAGATGGGACACCTAGTGCTGATTTGAGTTATAGTGGCTGGAATGTTTTTGAAGGGGTAAATGCTATTCAGATGGTTAAATCTGCGCCGGTTCTTCCTGCTTGTCTTAGTGTGATTAAAAAGATGAATGTTACTGCTGATCTCTTAGATGCGTATAATATAAAAGATACTAGTGGAACTAAAAATGGCACTATTCCTAAAGGAACTTTAGTTGATATATGTGAAATTGATGGGGATTGGACAAAAGTTAAATCAGGTTCAGGTGTAATTGTTGGATGGGCTAAAAGTGAAGGACTTGAGGATATTGTTGCACCGCCTTTGAATTTATTAGTAAAAGTTAAAGGAAAAAGACAAGATAACACTGAATTTAATATTAATGAGCAAGGTAAGATATTTGTTGATGGTGTTAAAAAACATGATGGAGTAATAGATACTAGTAATCCTACATCTATTGGGGTTAATTCTGCTGAACATACCATTAAAGTTGTTATGAATGGTAATTCCAGATTTGAAGAAGCAAGTGTAGATAAAACAAAAATGGAAATTGATTTGCTTACAGCTGCTAATACACCCTTAACAATATTAGTTAATGAAAAACCAGGTAATTTAGGGAATATTAGTGTTACTGTGAAAAATGAAACTGGAGCTTTTATTACAAACGCGGTTGTTAAAATACAATGTTCTGGATGTAATGAAATTGATTTGACTTATATATCTAATGGGGTGTATAAAGCAGAAAATGTAGGTATTGGGACTTATAAATTGATTGTGAGCACTGGTACTAATTACCTTCCTTTTGAAAGAGCTAATGTGATTGTTAGTGCAGGTATCTTAACTTCTATTACTGATGTTGAACTTCTAAAACCTTCAAAGTATGTTGATTTTAAGGTTGTTGTTAAAAATAGCACTAATACTGGAATTCCTTTACAGGATGTACTTGTTAGCATACCTCTTTATAATTCAAAGGAAATTACAGATGACCAAGGAAAAGTAACTTTTACTGGATTGGGAAGGGGAGCTTCAGTAGAAATATCTGCTGAAAAAGAAGGGTATTTTATGATTCCTGTTACTAAAATAGTTGGAGATACTGAAATTACTTTAACTATGAATTTAGTGGGTGCTATGACAGGACGATTAGGAATAAGTGTTTTTGATGAAGATGGAAAATGTGTTGAGTTGGTTAAAACAGATTTAAAATTAACTGATATTAATAATATGAATCCATATCTAAAACAAATAGGTAGTTTAAATAAAGATAATACTTATTGTGGTAAATATTCTTGGTTTGTTTGGAACAATGTTCCTAGTGGCGAACACACATTATTGATAACAAAACAAGGATATGATGATTATACTACTTCGATAACTATTACTCCTGGTGGAAGTATGGTTGTTAAAAATGTTATATTGAAGGGTGTAGTAGGAGATCAATGTAGTGATGATGAGAAATCAAAATGTATTAATGATAATAAATATGTTGAATGTAAAAAAATAGCAGGAGTTCGTAAGTGGGATCTTTCTAATGAAATAGAATGTGGAGAAGAAAAATTTTGTGTAGATAAAATTGGTTCTTTAAAACGTAAAGCTAATTGTGTTAAAGAAGAAAACAAGTGTGCTTCAGATGAAAGTGCTAATTATTGTGCGGTAGAATGTACAGGAAATTCTGTGTCTTATAAAAACGGATTATTTGGAACTGGGAATGAACATTGTAAGGCTCTTTATGATGATAAGAAAAGGTGTTGCCTTACTGAAGAAGAGGTAGGAAATTTAGATACTAAAGCAGAACAAGAAACGCTTGGAACAGGAGAATGTTCTAAAGCACAACAAGGATATCATAGATGTTATGCTGATCAATTACAGAAATGTAGTGGTTCATGGTATACTCTAGGATTGGCTAATCTTAAATGGAAGCAAAAAGAAGAATGTCCAGTAAATACGCATGTTTGTACTGTTTCAGATAATAAATTAGATGGGGCATGTGTTAAAAAATCAAGAGTTTGTGATATGAAAGGAAATTTACAAGTGATGGTGAATGTGATTGGAGAAGATAAAAAAGATGTTACCATTACATTAAATAGGCATGCTCAAGATAAAATTCAATGTGGAAAGTGGCCCCAAACACATACTGGAAATGCTGGAGAACGGTTTGTTTTAACTAAAAGGTTTACTGATATTCCTTATGGTACTTATGATATAACTATTAGTAAATCAGGTGTTGATGAGAAATCACAAGAGATATCTTTTATGGAAAAAGATAGAATAGTTAATATTGAGTATACAACTGGAAAAGCTGTTGAAAAATGTACTGATGAGTTTATATTTAGTGAAACTGAATTGAATAAAATAAATGGAATGAATAGAGCTGATTTTAAGGAATTTTGGATGACAGATATTAAAGGAACTACACATAAAGTTAGTTATAGTGGGAATCAATTTAAAATAGATAAATTTTGGTTCAGGGGCGCTAAACAAGTTTCTTATAATATTGAGATATATTATTTGAAAAATGAAAAACCTTATAGAAGTACTGGAACTTATACTGTTTCAGAAAATCCCTGTGCATCATCATGAATAATAAAATAAAGATTGAAATGGGAATAATGGTTTTATTACTTGTGAGTATGTTAGTGGTTTTGGCTCCTTTAGTTGTTGGTGTTTCTGCTTTTAGTGATAATGTTGATATATGGGATGCTGCTGATACTTCTACTGTGCATAATGATTGCAAAGACCACAATACTGATTGGTCGTGTCAATGTAGTAAAGACCAATGCGATGCTGTAAACGATTCGGACTGTAAAAAAGGTTTATGTACAGATTCTTCTGTGAGTGAGTTTTATTGTTGTAGTGATGCTGCTGCTGGTGTTACTGGGGGATTGTCTACTTTATGTAAAAAGTTTAAATTTAATGAAAAAATTAAAGGGGTAACAATAAATATTGGTGGTCAAACAGGCGTTTCTGATGAGGAGGGTGTTTTTATAAGGGACAGCGGAGATAAAAAGGATACTAATTGTTTTAATTTTGAATTGAAAACTACATTTGGAATGAATGCTCATTTGGAATGTAGTGGCCAAACTGGTACTCAATTAGTGTTTCCAGAAAGTGAGAAATTTGAATCTGTTTCGTTTTCTTATGAATTAGGAGAGAAAAATATGGCTAAAAAATATGGTTGTTCGGGAGATCCAGATTTAAGAACTCTTTGTAAAAAGTTTAAATTTAATGAAAAAATTAAAGGGGTAACAATAAATATTGGTGGTCAAACAGGCGTTTCTGATGAGGAGGGTGTTTTTATAAGGGACAGCGGAGATAAAAAGGATACTAATTGTTTTAATTTTGAATTGAAAACTACATTTGGAATGAATGCTCATTTGGAATGTAGTGGCCAAACTGGTACTCAATTAGTGTTTCCAGAAAGTGAGAAATTTGAATCTGTTTCGTTTTCTTATGAATTAGGAGAGAAAAATATGGCTAAAAAATATGGATGTGGGGCTGAAATTTCGGGTGTTGAAGATACTCCTAGTGTGCATAATGATTGCAAAGACCACAATACTGATTGGTCGTGTCAATGTAGTAAAGACCAATGCGATGCTGTAAACGATTCGGACTGTAAAAAAGGTTTATGTACAGATTCTTCTGTGAGTGAGTTTTATTGTTGTAGTGATGCTGCTGCTGGTGTTACTGGGGGATTGGAATTGAATGAGGAGAGTTTAACGAATTTAACACTACAAACAACAGAAATTAATACTGAAAAGGCTGAATTATGCGGAAATACAAATCTTACTTTACTTAAATCAGATTTTTCTCAACCAATTAAATGGAATACTTATACTTGCCAAGAATTAAGTGGAACTAACAAAATAAGAGGTATTAATAAAAATTGCTATAAACAATCAGAATATGTTAAATCTACTTCTAATTATTATGGATGTAAAGTTAGTACTAAATATTGTTGTCCTTTTATTGAAAATAGTGTAATTGATAATATTCAAATAACTAAAATAATAAATAGTTTAAATGCTAGAAAGAGTTTTATAACTGATCGTCTTCTTGTTTTATTTAAAACTGCTTTAATAGAATATGATACTGATAACAATGGAACTATTGAGAAATCTGAACAACCCAATTGTGTTAATTGTCCAATGAAAATAGGTGACGTTCAAATAGAATTTAAATTCACAACAGAAACCAAACCAACACCAAGTAATACACATTTAATTCGAGAAATAAGTAATACTAAATTTAAAATCGATGGATTAAAATACAACTTAAAAATAATATATAATGGAAATACTAAAGCACAATCATTAAATCGAGATTATACTGCAGAGATACCCTATGAAACACAATAAAATGATAAAAAAATCAAATATATGGATTATTGGAATTTTAGTATTCATTTCTTTAGGTCTTACTGTATCTGTACCTGTTAATGCTGAAGATTTAGGAATTTCTTTAGATTTAATTAGATCACTAGTGGCAGAAACGATGAGTGACTCTCAATCACAACAATCACAACAATCACCAATTTCTATAGTAGAGGATGAAACTGATTTAACTTCAGAAGAATTATCGTGTAATAACGACCAATCTAAATGTCATACAGAAGGATGGAATGGTGGTGGTGCTGGAAAAGAAGTAGAACCAGTGACATTTGGAAGTGAAACTATTAAATGTTATATAAATAATCAAGAAGACCATGAATGTAAAGGAACTGATGAGAATCCAACACCTTGTGTGTGTTATAGGATGAGGAGTTATGGTGAATGTATTTCTGGAACAAGGGCTTGTGAAATGGAAGCTAAGTATATGGATGGAAATAATAATGAACAGGTTGGCCCATGTAAATGTGGTAATGGATATACTACTGAAGATAAACCTTTTTGTTTAGCTATAGCTGACCAAATATTTTCAACTAAATATGAATGTGATGGATATAGTAATACAGCTGACCTATGCGATGAAACAAATTGTGCACAACCTTCTAGCCCACTTTGTGAAGGTAAGCCTTGTAGTGGTGGTGCTGGAACGTGTACTAATAGTGATCAAGGAATTGTGTGTCAAGCTGATGCTGGAGAAGTTGCATGTAATACTTTAGCACAAGGAAGAGCCAAGTTAATTAAAGTTGAT
The DNA here is from genome assembly GCA_964630685.1 of uncultured Methanosarcinales archaeon. Classification (GTDB taxonomy): domain Archaea; phylum Nanobdellota; class Nanobdellia; order Woesearchaeales; family BS150m-G63; genus BS150m-G63. The sequence goes on from CAZVVW010000001.1 coordinate 80,340, forward strand.
GATTTAAGTTTTAGAAACCAAGTTAAAAATGATACGAGTGGGTCTAACATCCCAGGAGGTTATAGATGTTATGATGGAGATCACGCTGCTGGAACAAGTATATGGAGATTTCCCAATACAGCAGAATTAAGAGGTCATAAATGGAATCTAGATGGAGAAGAAAAAGAGATTGATTGGGAAAGATTCCAAAGAGAATATTTGGGTGTTACTAATAGTTATAGTGGACAAGGTAGTGAAGAGTTTAGGAGATTAGTTAATGGGAGAGAATATGCAAGGAATTATCAATGTTGTGTATTGGTTTCATCTGCTGATTACTCTTTATGGGGTGGATTTTTTGGACCTATAGATCCTAGAGCTCAATGGGTATGGGATAAAACAGGATTGGCAGAAATATATGGTGATAAGGTTAATGAATTCTTTGGATTGGATAATTGGAGCCTTGGAGCTATGGAAAATATGACTGATTGGACTGATATGCTTTGTGATAGTGTTAGGGTTTCTGGAGAAATAGTAGAAGAACCAGAGACGTCTCAGATAGAAGAGGGAGGAATTGTTTATTCAGCTCAAGGAACAAGAGGAGAATGGTTGCCAGATTATACTAGATTATATGAGGTTTCTTGGAGTTTACTTAATGAAAGAGGCTCTGATAAAGATATCAATGTTAGTGTTTATCTTAAAGAAGAAGGACAGAATTGTGAAAATAGCGAAGAGACTCCTGTTTCATGCAAAAAAGCAGCTAAATGGGAAGGTGATGATATAATTAGAAAATTAGTTGCAGAAGGAGAGTATATTTATGGATATTATTCTTTTTATTATAACCAAAGTGTTAATTTTACAAAAACGTGTGTGACTTATACAGGAGATGGAGGCAATTGTAATTTCCCAATGGTTGATGAGACTTATGATGCACCTGATCCAGCATTTAGTGAAGGTGAAGAAAACACAGGAGACTCAGAGGTAGATGAAGGTGGCTGGGTATAATTTTATTAATTACCTTAAAAATGTTTTTAAGGTGTTTGGAAATAGTTTTAAATTAGATTTATCTTTTCTTTATAGTATCTTGTTAGATTTATTATTTTATCTCTCAATATTTTTTACTTATAATGTATTATATAACATAATTATGGATAGGACATTCGAACTAATGAGTATGAGTGCAGTAGATTTAGGAATTGAACAAATAGGTATGATGGCTAAATCATTCATGCTGAAATTTTATTTGATGGTAGTTGTGGGAATAGTTTTGTTTATCTTTTTTTATGGAATATTTAAGTCATTAGTCTGGGCAATGACATTAAAATCAAAGATGAATAAAAAATACATGCAAAACTTTTCAATGTTGAGTTCTATAGGAATTATTTTTTGGGGATTAATAACTTATTTGATTATTGTAACCGTAACAATTGAAAACACTTTGATAATGTTATTTTTCTTTTTGTTTATCAATTATTTTACTAAAATACTTTTTACAGTATTTAGCCACCATAAATCAAACATTAAAAAGAGTTTGAATAGCATGGTAGATATAGCTTTTAAAAAGTTTCACTTATTTATAATTCCTTATGTGTTAGAATTTGCAGTATTTTTAGTTTTATTTATAATTCTTGTAAATTTTAAATTTTTACCTTTAAGAACTTATTTAATTATAATCTTTTTTATATTTTTAATTTACTTTGCTTGGGCAAGAAAATACTTCTCAAGTGTGGTTAAAGGAATTATAAAATGATATTATCAGCTATATTTGGACTTATTGGTGGAGTGACAAGAGCTTTTGTTGGATTATTGAAGTATTATAATCTTAATAAAAGAGGTAAATTAAAACTTAGTTATATTCTTTTTACAGTGATTGCTTCTGGCTTCATAGGTGTTTTCTGCGGACTTTTAGTGTCTCAAAGCTATGTTCTTAGTATGTTGGGAGGATATGCTGGCACAGACTTAATAGAAGGGATATATAAAATTAGAAAACGGCAAGGAATTGTGATTTAGCGTCTTTAAAATAATAACCTTTTTATAGTCAAAGAGTTTAAAATATTAAAGTCAGTAGAAATATCGGAATTTTAGCTTAAAAAAGAGGACATATTTATGAGCAAAAGAGGACAAGTAAGTCAGTTTGTACTAATGGGTATTGTATTAATTCTTGCTATTTCTGTAATTGTTTATGTTCGAGAAGAAAGTATTTTTTTTAGACCTAGTGTTGTGCTTCCTGCAAAAGTGCAACCAGTTGCTGGATTTGTAGAGACATGTGTAAAAGATCAAGGAATAGAAGCATTAGAATTGGCTGGTTATCAAGGTGGATGGGTGGAGCTTCCTGACTATATTAATTATAATCCTTCTACATACATTAATTATGGTGGATTAAAAAAACCTTATTGGTATTATGGTGGTAGAATAATTGCACCAACTATTGAGCAAGTTGAAATAGGACTTGCAGATTATCTTGATAAAGAATTACCTTATTGTCTAAACAATCTTTCTGTTTTTGAAAATGAGTTTGAAGTAAAAATTTATGATGAACCTAAAACAACTGTACAAATAGGTGAGAAAGCAGTAACTTTCAATCTGGAATATCCTGTTAGATTAACAGATAAAACAAATAGAACAAAAACAAAAGTACTCAATTTTCAATCAATAGTGCCAATTGCGTTTAAAGAATTATATGATTTTGGTATGAGAATATTAGAAATGGAAAATCAAGAGATGTTTTTTGAAAAAGCAACAGTTGATTTAATGGGGATGAATAAAAATATTCCATTTACAGGACTTAATTTTAAATGTATTTCTGGGCCAATGGAGTGGAAGGTTGCTGATGTGAGCAGAGAGATAAGGGAATCATTAACAAAAGATATTCATAGAATTAGGATAAAGAATTCAGATTATGTGCCTTTTTATGACGATGAAAGTGTTTATGAAAGTATCCAAGAAGAATTTGGTGGGGTTGAAGGGAAAACAAAGATTGTTGAGGCTAATATAGTGCCAGATTATGTTCCAATTGATGCTTATGATTATTTTCATTATTTTTGGGATGTAGGAATAGAGCCCACACGATTTAAAGCTAATTTTAATTATCTTCCTGATTATGGTATAAGATTAAACGTAAGACCTAGTGAAAAAGGTGTAATGAAAAGTAATGTTGCTAAAGGAACTAGTTATTTGAATTTTTTATGTTTACATGTGCATCATTTTAGTTATGATGTTAATTATCCTGTAGAAGTTATGATTAGGGATGATGAAAGTCTTAATGGGCAAGGTTATGTGCTTAGATATGCTTTTCCAGTTATAATTGATCATAATGTGCCAAATAGACAAAGAACTTCTTCATCTATATTTGATGCTGTTCCTTCTATAAGAGATTATAGTGTTGAATGTGAAGATAAAGAAGGAGATTATACTGTGATTGCTAATGGGTATGATGAATATTTATTTGAAAGTGAATTAAATAATGTAAGCATAGCTTATGATTGTTTGAAATATATGTGTGATTTAGGCAATACAGGCCATACTGGAGAGAGTTATCATAATTTGAATACTGGACTTCCTACTGGATGTTTACATGGATTTGTTGAAGCAAATAAGGAAGGGTATCTTACAACAAGAAAACAAGTGACTGCTGACGATATGGAAACAGGACTTATCGAGTTCTGGATACCAAAACTTCAGAGTTTTAATTATAGTATTGTTAAACAGAAATACTATCCTGCAACAGAAACTTTTGGTGCAGAAGAACCCTTTAATGGAACTGCAAGCATTAATTTAAGAGTAGATGAACTCAAATTTGATGAAAGAGAATTATTGGATCCAGAGCAAAATCAAGAGCAGAAAATCAATATTTTGGCTGAAGAAGCAATGACTTATAGGTTAGAAATAACTTTATTAGACACAAATGATACTGTTGTTGGAGGATTTATGGGTGATTGGATTATTGGTTTAGATTTTATAGGTAAAGAAAAAATAGTTTTCAAAACTTTTGAATACTGGCCAACACCCACAAATGAAGATGAAGAGATGAATATGTATGTTTATTTAGGTGAAGGAAATTATACTGAAATATTAAAACCTAAATTTGAATAAGATTAAGATGGAAAGAAAACTAAAAACAGTACAAGTGATGGCAATAGTGATAATCCAATTAATGTTAATCACACCATTAGCTAGTGCTGTACTTATTCAAGGGGTGGATGTTGAGGTTAGTGGAAATTCAGCTGTTATCACTTGGACAACAACTGACCCAACTACTACCACAATTAATTATGGAGATACAACATTAAAGGAAAATAGTGTTTCTGATACTAATCTTTTAGAAGAACATACTATGGAGATAGTTGGATTGAGTCCTGAAACTAAATATTATTATGATATTGTTGCTGAAGATGCAAATAGTAGTAGTACAGAATATTCTAGTAATTTTATTACAGCAGATATAACTTCACCACCAAAAGTGAGTGGAATTCTAAATGGTACAATTACTGAAACTTCTATTGAATTATTATGGGCACATGTTAATGTTGTTGATTTTAATCATTATAACATTTTTAGAGATGGAGTTAATATTCATAATGCGACTTCCATTAGTCATGTTGATGATGGATTGATTGCTGGAATGAGTTATACTTATACTATCTCTGCAGTTGATGACAGCGGAAATATGGGTGAGAGTTCAGACCCCTTTACAGTTTCTACATTGGCTCCAGATATTACTGGTCCGGCTGTGTTTAATATAAGTATTTTAGCACTTACAGATTCTACAGCTGTGATTGGATGGAATACAGATGAAGAGAGCAATTCAATTATTAATTATGGTACTTCAGAGTCCTCTTTGGGGTTGAGTGTAACTGATCTTGCGTTAGTCATAGAACATTCTTTGACGATGATAGGGCTGACTAAAGATATTAGATATGTGTATGTTGTGCAATCTTGCGATGAAGCAGGTAATTGCGATAATTCAGAACCACTTGCGTTCACAGCAGGAGCAGATTACACTCCCCCATTTATTAATGCCACAATTCCTGAATATTACAATGGATTGGAAATAGATTTTGATGTTTTTACAGAAAATCATAGTGATGTGCTTGTTTATGTGAATGATATATACAGGCGTTCTGGAAATAGTGGTTCAGAAGGGAAGGTTTCTTTTAGAAATGTTGATCTAGATAGTGTTTTAGGCACTAATGTTATTAGGATTGAAGCTGTTGATCAAATTGGAAATGAAGCTGTTCAAAATTATAATTTGGAACTAGATTTTGTTGCTCCTGTTATGGATATAACCACAAATGTCACTAATCTTACAACTGAAAGGAGTATTACAATACAAGGAAATGTTGATGAGCTGAGTACAATTAGATTCTTTTTAGAATTAGATCCATTTGATACAACACCGCCTGAAAAAGTGACTGAATTGGTTGCTGTTAATGTTGAAACTAATAATGTTGAATTAGAGTGGAAAAAAAGTATAGCAGAAGATTTTAATTATTATTTAATTTATAGAGAAGATATAGGACTTATTGCAACCTCTACAAGGGAAAATTATAAAGATGAAAATGTTAATTCTGGAATAACTTATAATTATTGGGTGATTGCTGTTGATAATGATTGTATTAAAGGAGGGGGTTCTGATGTTATAGCTGTTAGAACTCAAGAGGGTGAAGAGGCAATTGTTGAGTTGGATGTAGAACAAGTAGTTGCAGAATGTGATATCACATCACCAGAAGTTGAATTAGAAACAAGTGGATATTTTAGTGAAAAAATAAATCTAAGAAAAGGGATTAATAAAATAAAAGTAGAAGCTAGTGATAAAGCTGGTAATGCTGTTGTTTGGGAAGTGCAAACAATTCATGATACTGATGCTCCAAAGTTTGTTTCTGATAATATTGATGCATTAAATCCTAGTTATAGTGAATATGTCACAATAAAAGGGCAAGTGGATGAACCATCAACTGTTTATGTCTATCTAAATGAACGTGTTGTTCCAGATCATTTTACTCAAACTGATAATCAAGGTAATTTTGCTGTCGAAGTTCAATTAAGAAAAGACGAAGAGATTGGAAGGGCAGGTGAATTAAAGTGGAGAAATGAATTAACTTTAATGGCTGTGGATATTGCTGGTTTAAACGGCACAATAGATGGAAGAATAGATTTTTCTAGATGTGGTGGCGGAAACATGGATTGGATTGTTAACACAAGAGATTTATATCCAGATTCACTTGTTCCAAGACTTTTATTAGAAGGGATGGGACAATTTACTTTAGGTGTTGATTTAGAATGGCAAGGTGCTGGGGCTGAACCAGAAAGATTTAATGCAATACCCAGAATTGAAAAATTAGATTTAAGTATAGAAGAAAAAGTAAATTATGATGAAGAATATTTAAGATCTAGAGTGTTGATGCCAGACAGAAAAGATAGAACTTTGACTGTGCTTGTTGATATAAATGCATTACCTGACCCAACTCCTGCTGGAGAAAATTGGACTTCTTATGATAAAGAAGATAATATAAGCAAAATGCATGCAGGTGAATGTTTTGGAAGTTCTACTTTATCTAATGTTGGAGTAGATGTTATGGAAGGTGTTGGATGTATAAAGGCACCCCTTGAACTTATTTTGAAATATAAATGCGAAGAGTATGATAGTCATGGATATTTGAGAAATGAAACTTGTATACAAAAAGAGTGCATTTTTGTTGATATGCTTATTGAACCAAGAATAGATCCTAGTAAGATGTTTAATAAAGATTTATTAGGTGCAATGGTTGGATTTTTGAATGGTTCTATTGAGGCAATAAATGCCGTTTTGGAATCTTTAGAGACTGTTTCTAGGATTACAATGGCTGGATGTGCTGTTGGTTGGGCTTTATTGACTGTTAAGAAAGTATCTGAGTTTAAAGCTTGTTATGTTTCAACTAGTTTTAAAGATTTAATTGCTAATTTACAATTAGAAGAAATTTGCGAAAGTTGTAATGTGGTAGATGGTTCTGTGATTTGTCCAATAAGTGATGATGATATTAAAAATAAATGTGAGAGTTGTATGGGTGCTAAATTAAATACACTAAAATTTGAAAGGGGAATGCATGCTGTGTGTGATAGGGTTTTCTGTCCAAGTGTGCCAAGTTATGAAAGTTATATTGAAAAGAATACTTCTAAAGTTTGTGAAAATCATGTTCCTAATTATAATGTGGATTTAATTAAATCTAAAGAGAGTAAAGTATTTTCAAATACAGATTGTGATATGTGTGAGATATTACCAGAAGGAACATGGTGTAAAGATCATAAAAGTGAATGTTGTGCTGTTGATTATATGAATCAGTGGAGTACTGGTGCTTTGTTTATGGATGAAATGAAAGAATCTGCTTGTATTGCAGCAGGAAATGCTGCAGATGTTAAAGAAGGTCTTGGATGTAATAAATGGGGAGATTTCATAAGGGGCGCTAGAAATTTTAAACTGTGTAAGGGTGGAATCACAGAAGAGATAGCAGTGGGTAGTGGAGATTATACTTTAATTCTTAATAAAACAGGGGAAGGAGATTTAGCTATTTGGGGAATGCATCTCGCAAGAGATTTTGAATATACTATGACAATTGGAGGGATTCAAGAAACTAAAAGCGAAAGAATAATGATTCGTGATTTGAGTGGTTTATTGAGGGAGATAGAAGAAATTAAATGTGAAGGAATTAAAAAAGGAGATATAAAATACAATAGTTTGGATTGGCCGACATATGAAGTTGGAGGAAGTATTGAGAGAACTGAAGTTGAAAGGCGAGCTGGAACCGATTCTGCAATAATAACTAATATAACCACACTCCCAGAACAACAAAAAGTGCCAATACCGGTGGTGAATTTTATTTGTGAAGATTTTGAGGTAAAAGAAGATAATATTATTGATCCTGCTTCTGGTTTATTGAAAGCTACACAGGCTGTTTGTTTACCTGGTGTAAATTCATATCTTAAACAAACAAAACAGATAATGGAATTGTTCCAAGGATGTTTTAACACTATTCTGGTTACTGGTGATGGTAGTTCTGGAATGTGTCAGCATTTGGTTAGTCAATATATTTGTGATTTAATTTATTATGCTATAAGTTGTGTTAAACAATTAGTACCTCAAGGAGATGGAATCAGAGCAGAAGGTGGAATAGTGGGCTTTGGAAAACATATATTGAGTTCTGTTAAAAATGTGCAAAGTGGTATTTCTGGAAGATATGGTAATTCAAGAAATTTCCAGGCATTTTTTACAGGTAAAAAATTAGTGCATAGTGTTTGTATGGCTATGTTTGGTGCCGATATTGATTTTAATTTTGATAGTTTACTGGATATGGGTGTGGATATTCCTACTGATCCATTTATTATGGCTAGCGGAACAAGACGTTTTGTTGGTTATGATGTGACAACTGGTTGGAGTTCACATCTTTATAATATTGCTCCTGTTATTATTGCAGGGGAAGATATGAAATATTGGATAGAATTAGTTTGTTCTAATGATTTTAGCTGTGAGCCCTCTGATGGTTTTGAAGGTGGTAAATGTGATTGTGCTGAAGAGGCTTTGAATTGTCGTGTTGATGGATGTACAAGAGGAGTTACTAGAATATTTGGAAGTGGAAGATTAGCTAAAGGTGAAGTGCTTAATACAGAAGAGTTTATTTCTGTTGAACCGCCACATAGAGATTCAAAATATAGATTTGATAAAGTTAGGATAAGATATGAATCTATGCTTGGACAAGATGCAAGGGCTGGAGAAGAACATAGTAGAAGAGGAGATACTAAAGAATTTAATATAAGACCTATAGGTGGAAATTCACCAGTACATTGTTATTTTAGGTGGGGTGCAACAGATCCTGGATTTAGATGTGATTTTTATATGGATGAAAGAGGAACAGCTGTTTTTACTAATCCTCGTGGAGAATCTGTTAAAAATATTTCAGATGTTTATTATCTTGGTGAAAGAATAATGAATAATTCTCAACTCAGTTATGTGTTTAAAACAGAAGGAAAAGATGATAATGGAGACCCAATTCCGATTTATTTGGTTGGAGAGTTGAAGAACCAAAATGGGGCTGTTGTACAGCAAGAATCTATACCAATAACAGAAGAAGGTTATCATGATTATAATATGAATAATGATGCTTTTAATGGTGCTTTTGTTGTAAGGCCAGAGTTTTTTACACAAACAGCAAGTGTAGGAACTGGAAGTACTACTAATGCTGATGGCACTATTTCTGGAAGTGGATGTGATGGAATTGAGAGTAGATTTGGAGTTGATAGTTTATCTTGTGATGGCATTTCAGGAACAGATGTGAGGGTTGTTTATTATGAGGGGAGTGATATTTGGAAAGTTTATTCTAATATTGCAGGATCACCTTTAACACCTACTGGAAAAATAGAAAATTATATGTGTGCACCTTATGTTGATTCAGAAAAAATAGTAAAATGTAATTTAACAGATAGTTCTGGAGATGTTACAGAGAGTATAACTATCTATATACCTACTTGGGAGAAAACAGTTGGAGATTATATTAAAATAATTTCTAAATCTAATAGTTCTAGTGGTGGAAATGTTCCTGGTGCTCCAGCTATTCCTGGTGCGTCTAGTGGAAATGTGGATTGTACAACTACTGCTGTTCCTTGGACATTAACTCTTAGTTTGTATCCTTCAGATGATTTTGGAGATATTGATATGGGCACTCCTTTTGAATTGAATGAAAAAGAACAAAAAATTACTTTTAATATTAAAGCTAAATGTATTAATGAGGGGGAAGAAGTTCCTATTACTTCTCCACCTATTGGAGGAGATATAAGTGGAGGTAATGGTGATACCCCTGGCGGTTCTAATGGTGATGGCAGTGGTTCTGGAAGTTCTAATGGTGATGGTGAAACTACTGAAGAGTCTGGAAATTGTACTTTTAGATCCTGTGAAGGAGTAAATACTGTTGGATGTAATTGTGGCGGAAATTTAACAACAAATAATACAAAATATTGTTTTGAAGGAGAACATAATACTGGAAATCATATTTTTGGGAATAGGGAAGAATGTTTATGTGGGAATTATGAAGTTGATAGTGGAGAGATATGTGATTTTGATGATGAGGGAAATGTAATTAATAATTCAAATTTAAATATTCAAATGCCTGATAGTGGACAACTTAATGGCGGATATACAAATATATTTTTTAATGGAGTTTCTTCTCGTTTATTTTTTGTTAGAACTATTAATGCTAAAGTATCTGGGTGGTGTGATGATTATAGCTATTTATATAGCAAGAATGAAATTAATAATATAAATGAAGATGTATCTAATTTAATACTTTCAGAGGATAATTGTATTGAAGGAAATTTATTGAATAATTCAAGAAATTTTTGTAAGAATCAATGTACAGAATATTGGCCTGCAATTGCTGTAAGGGATAGCACAGGAAATATTGGGGGTGGAGTTATATTTCATCCTTATGGATTAAAAATGAATAAAACTAACCCATTAAATGAACAATATGAATTAGGTATTAAAATGTGGGATAAAAATGAATGGAAGTATGAATCAGATATTGAGTTTGAAAACAGATATAAAAAAACATTTAATTTTAATACTCCCTCTACTAAGTCTGGAGAAGAATATATTTGTGAGTGGCACAATTCAGATGATGGTACATGTACTGCAAGCAATACAGCAGAAGAATATTACTTTGTTTATAATAAATGAACCAACTAAAATCTTCAAGAAGAGCAATCTCTTCAAGGTCTATGAAAGGTCAGAACACTTTTCGTATACTAAAAAAAGCGTTCTTTGAAACGTTTAAGAAAATAAAACAGAAACCATTTTACTTAGCTCTGCCTATGTTTATGGATTTACTGCACTTAATAGTGTTTAGTGGAGTGCTCGGATGGGCTCAATTGAAAGCTATGGAGCATATACAAGGGTTACAAGGTTTATTAGAGAGTTCTTCAGCTATTGTTGGTGATGCACTTAATGAAACTACTATGACACTTATGTTAGGGCACCAAAATGAACTTATGACTTTACAGAGTGCTTTAATTAAATTAGCTTATCTGCTTTTATTGAGTGCTTGTATATTATGGTTATTATTTCAAGGGCAGAGTTGGAGATTTGCATCTAATCTGACTGGAAAAAAGATAAAATACTTTAAGTTCTTTGGAAGATTCACTATTCTGAGTGCTGTTTGGCTTATTTTAGCTAGTGTAGTTAGTGTATTTCTTTTCAAAGTGTTATTTAGTATGCAGATGGAGATACATCAGGTGAAATATGGTATTGAAACACTAACTTCTGTTGTGTTTTATGCTTTGGTAGCTTATTTTATGTTTATTAGTTATGCTTTAGTGCCTAAATATACACTTAAGACAATATTCCAGAAAACATTTAAGATTGGAACTAAACATTTTTTACCTTTAATCACAATGTTTTTCATGTTAACTGTTGGTTTTTTTATTATAGATTTAATATTAAAAGCTGTAGGTACAGTAAACATCACAGCGATGATGATTGTTGGGTTTATCTTGTTGTTACCTTACCTAACTTGGATTAGGTTATACATACTTTTAGTTGTAGAGAAATTAGAAAAACAAAAAGAATAAGAAAAATAAAATTATTTTTTAGGTTTTTTATAATAAATTTCGTGTCTATATGGTTTGGACGCTACTTGTCCAGATTCGTGGTAACTTGTAAGTAAATTTATTGCTTCTCCTTTTCTTATTTTTTTTGAATCTATAAATCCACTTGTTTTTGTGTATTTTATAATATCACTTATATCACTTGATTTTAGGTGAGATGATGCTGCATTAAATAATGTAGGGGCTATTTTTTCTTTTATTATTTGTTTCATATGTCCGTGATGGTTATCAAAAGTGTAATCACTCCCTTGAGATTTTACTGCTGATTTAAGTTCGTTTTTTGTAATTCCTGCATAAGTGTTGAGAATTAATTCGTTTTCAATTTGATCTTTTCCTTTCATGCCTAATGTTTGTTTTGCTTTTGAAAGATAAATATCAGTCATTTTATCAACAAATTTATCTTGGACTTTAGAATTATCAAGTTTATCCATATCTACCAATCCATCTTTTCCAGTTAAATGTGAATCAATAGCAGAATCATAAGCTTGCCTATGATGTCTATGAATAGTATCAGTTAGTTTTTTAGCTTTTGTATATAATTTTTTGTGTTTATCAATCGATGCATTAGTCATAATTATCACCCATCTGAGTTATTATAAAATATTAAATGTTTAATCAATATAAATCTTTCTTTTTTTATAAGGAATTTAATATCAAATTAACTTGTTTAAGGTGTGGTTTTTGTAAATCTAAGAAATCATTATAAGTGGTATTTTCTTTTTTATTTTCTACAATTTGATAAATTTCAATCCAAGAAAATCCCGAATACCCTTTTACAAGAGATGTTTTTTGAAATATATCTAATTTGTTGATATCACTTTTAAAAAAATTCATTGCAGAATTTGTTATATATTCCATAAAAGTATCAATAAATACTTTTCTTGATTTTTTGTTTGATAAATAATTAATATTTATTATTGTTTTTTCTGCTTTTTTGTAGGCAAAATCACACTCATTAATAATATATTCAATTTTACTTTTTGCCTTTTTATTCATAATTAATAAATATAGTGTTAAAAGAATTTAAGTGTTATGGAGGAAATTCAGAAGAATCTTTGATTCTTCAGGGCTTTTTTTCGAAAAACTCAGAAAATTTTTTATAAATTTAATATTTTTTTCAGAAAATAGTGGACTTTTTTTATTAAAATCAAAAAATAATAAAAATAAAAAATAAAAAACCTAACTACATGTAAGGTTTTCCTTTTAGAAATTTGGGAGGTACAATACCTAATCTATCATATTGATTAACCAGTGAAGCTCTTTCTTCTAAACTAGCTTTACTTGGATCTTTAGGTGTCACACCCACATAAGTGAATACATCATTAACAGGTACTTGATCAAGTACACTAAATGGAACTTGAGCCCTTATTCCTAATGTTTTGTTGAATTCAGTATGTTTGTTTAAGAATTCTGTATAGGTTTCATATTTTAAATCTCCTTTTTGATTATCTATTAAATCAGAAAGTGATTTTTGATCAATTCCATAAAACCCTCTTAATCCCAATGCTTCAGCAAATATTAGATCTTCAGGCATTGAATTTATAGATTTTTGTAATGGTTTTGTTAATTCTGAGATTAAAGTTTTTTTAAAATTAGATCTTATTACATCATTTTCTAAGTTATCTAATCTGTCATAATTACCTTTTTGAAGCCCTTCTTGAGCTTTATCATATGCTTGTCTTACTCTTCTTTTAGTTGTTTCTACACTTCCAGTAGCATCTTTTGATGCAGTCAAATAATCATTTATATTAGTCATTTTTTCTCCCCCAATTATACTTATTAAATATGTTACTACTATAATGTGACTATCTCATTTATAAAAGTTTCGGTTTTTTATATAGAATATTTTTGGTTCTTCCGGATTTTTGTTATTCTATAGTTTTTAGAAAAACTTTTAAAGGTTTAAGTTATTGCTGAATATAATGGTCAAAGAGAAAAAAGAAAAAAAAAGTGGTGCGAATTCTACTGAATCATCAAAAGAGTTACCTAAAGATGTTGAGAAGAAACTTAAAGATATAAAGAAAAAAATAGATAAATTTCAAAAAAAGTTACTGGATAAATTTGAAGATTATGTGATGGGTATTGCATTATTACCCCCTGAAAAAACAAAAGAAGGAGAACCAAAAGATGATATTAATGTGTTAATTCTTGTTGATGATTCTGATAGTCAAAAGATGACTAAGGAAGAGTTGAAAGATAAACTTTCTAAGATAATTGAAGAAATCGCTAAAGGTGTTGATAAAAAAATGGTTCCTCAGACATTGATTTTGTCTGAAGTTTGGCAGAATTGTTATGATGGTAAACACGAATTACTTCAATTAATTGCTTTATCTGCAACTGTTTATGATAAAGGTATGTTGAGTGCTATAAAAATAGCAGAAGTGCATAAAACGATGATTCTTAAGAAGTTTGAGAAGTATATTGTTAGTTATGTGCTTGCAGGTAGTTTAGTGCAAGGAAGAGCTACCCCAACAAGCGATATTGATGTTTGGATAGTGATTGATGATACTGATGTCAAAAAGATGACTCGTGCTGAATTAAAAGATAAATTAAGAGCGATTATAATTGGTATGGGTATTGAAGCAGGAGAGATGACTGGTATTAAAAATAAATTAAATGTTCAGGTTTATATCTTAACTGATTTCTGGGATAGTCTAAAAGAGGCAAATCCAGTTGTATTTACATTACTTAGAGACGGAATTCCATTTTATGATAGGGGAATTTTTATGCCTTGGAAACAGTTGTTAAAGATGGGTAAAATAAAACCTAGCCCAGAAGCGATTGAAATGTTTATGGGTTCTGGTGAAGAGATGTTGAAAAGGGTCCATATGAAAATAAAAGATATTGGTATGGAAGATACTTTTTGGGCGATTTTGACTCCTAGTCAGGCAGCACTTATGCTTTATGGTGTACCACCACCGACACCTAAAGAAACTCCTGAACTTATGAGAGAGATTTTTGTTAAAAAAGAAAAAATGCTTGAAGAGGAGTATGTCAAAATTCTTGAAAAAAATATTAAGGTTAGAAAAGATATTGAACATGGTACTAAAAAATCTTTGACTGGAACTGAAGTCGATACTTTATTGAAGGGTGCTGAGAAGTATCTTAAAAGGGTTAAAAAATTATTTGAAGAGATTCAAGAGACAAAAGAAAAAGAAGATATGGTTCACCTTTACGATACTGTTGTTACTATTATTAGAGATGTTTTAAAATTAGAAGGTATTGAGAAAGTGAGTGATTTAGAGGTCGTGAGAATTTTTGAAGATGAATTAATTAGTGCAGGAAAAATACCTGCTAAATTTTTGAGATTATTAAATGAAATTATAAAAGCTAAAAAAGATTATGATACTGGAAAATTAACAAAAGCAGAAGTGGATAAGATTAAGAAAAAGAGTGGAGAATTTATTAAATTCTTAGTAGAATATATGCAAAGAAAAAGAGGGGTAGAATTAGAGAGGGCAAGAATTAGGGTAAAACACGGAAATAGATATGGTGAAGTGTTATTGTTAGATAAAGAGGCATTTATTATACATGATATAGATCATGAAGAAAAAGGGATTAATAAAGCCAGAATTAAAACAGACGGCAGTTTAGCAGTCCCTGAGAAGAGTTCACTTGAAGAGTTAGAACAGGCTCTTGCTAATACTGAAATACCTGCTAAAAGCTTTATTAAAGAGCCCATATTTGAGGATTTAAAGAAATTCTTTGGTAAAGATGTTGAGATATTAGTTAATTTTTAGAAAACCTTTAATATTACTTTTACTTTCTTATGTTTGGGGGTAATATTTTGAAAATGAAAACAAATATTAAGGTTTTAGATGCTATGACTACTAATCCTGTAACTATTGAAATGGGGAGTAGTTTGCAAGATTGTGCTAAAATCATGGCTGAAAAACATATTGGAGGAATTATTGTTGTTAAAGAAGGTGTTCTTGCAGGAATTTTAACTGAACAAGATATTGTTAGAAAAGTTGTTGCACAAGGAAATGATGCTTTAAAGATGAAAGTAGAAGATATTATGGAGACTAAACTTCATAAAATTTCTCCAGCTAAAGATGTTTATGATGCTATCATTAAAATGGGTGAAGTAAATATAAGACATCTTCCAGTTGTTGATGGGGATGAGTTTTTTGGTTTGATAACTATGAAAGATGTATTGAAGATAGAACCTCAACTTTTTGACTTTATTGTTTCTAAATTTGAATTAAAAGAAGAGACTAAGAAACCTATATTTGGTGGAAATAGTAAAGATGGCGTATGTGAATTATGTGGAAGATTTACAACTGAGATATTAAATATTGGTAGTAGCAAAGTTTGTGAAAGTTGTAAGGAATTTGTATAATTCTAACTTTTAAAAAAAGTTGGGTCAAAAGAAGTATGACGCACTAAAACTAGCGTTTTAGATGTCATACCAGCTTTTTCGCTTTCGCTCAATTGGGTATTTTTCTGAATTATTTGAGTTTTTTGAAAAGGAAATTTTTAGAAAATTTTATATATTTATTAATTAATAAAAATATAAATGACAAATATTTTTTCAAAAAGTTGGGGGATAGTTAAATTAAGTTGAGGTGTAATAAAAAAAGATAAAGAGCTATTATGGTTTCCAATTTTAGCAGGAATTTTTTCTTTAATATTTATTACAATTATGATTTTTCCATCAATTATAATTTCTTTAATTAAAGGAACCTCTTTAGAATTGGGTGTTCTTTTTTATGTTCTTCTTTTTTTAATTTATTTAGGATTATCATTTATTGCTACTTTTTTTAATGTTTGTGTTGTTTATACAACCAAAAGAAGGTTTGAGGGTGGAGATGCTAAATTTATGGAAAGTATAAAATTTGCATTTTCTAAAGTACATTTGATATTTTCTTGGAGTGTTATATCTGCAAGTGTTGGAATTATCCTTGCTTTTATTGAAAAAATAGCGGAAAAGTTAGGCGGTATAGGTGAAATTATATTGAGAATTGTTCGTTCTTTATTGGGGATGGCATGGGCAGTCATAACTCTTTTTGTGATTCCTGCCATGGTATATCATAATTTAGGGCCAAAGGCAGCTATAAAGAAATCAGTTGAAGTATTAAAGAAAACCTGGGGGGAGAGTTTAATTAGGCATTTTGGATTAGGAGTAATACAGTTTCTTTTTTTGGTAATTTGGATAGTGGTAGTATTCTTTTTATTTCAAATATTTGTAAATTTACCCATCATTGCAGGTATATTTGTAGTTCTTTTATTTATTGGAGGAATATCCATTTTTAGTTTATTGAATATTATATTTAATACAGCGTTATATGTTTATGCAGATACAGGAAAAATAATTGAAGGGTATGATAAAGAGACAATGGATAATGCATTTATGTTGAAAAAAAGAAAAGGTTTTTAAATAAATTAGTTCTGTTTTGAGTTAGTTAACGCGAGGGTAGCGAAGTCTGGTCAAACGCGCAGGACTTAAGATCCTGTCTCTTAGTGAGTCCGAGGGTTCGAATCCCTCCCCTCGCATTTATTTTCATTTTTGGAAATATTTATTTTATTTTTATTATTTTATGCCTCCGTAGCATAGTAGTATTGCGCGACATTGGTAATGTCGAGGTCGTGGGTGCAACTCCCACCGGAGGCTTATGCCATTTTTGTACCATTTTAAAGGGAAATTACCGAATAATTAGAAATGAAAGATATATTCAATAAATTTAAAGATCCAATTAAATTATTTTCATTAGCTTTAATTATTCTATTAATTGTTTTTCTTACTTTTTTTGTTTTGAAGAAAATAAGTTCTTTAATATTTTGGTTTTTTATTGCTTTAGCTTCTTTATTTGCTAATGTGGTTTTACCTAAACTTAAAAAATAATTATTTGAAATATTTTATAAGAACAATTACTAATAATAAAGAAGTGTTGAATATGAACCAAGGTTCTTTGTAAATTTTTAAGCTTCTCGGACGCCAAGCTCCTTTAAATTTATATTTGATACGTAAAAAAGGCCAAAGCCATTTTACTCCTTCTTGATCTATGGAATCCAAAATTAAATGAACCATCATCCCTAAGAACATTGATTCTGCGTAAATTATATTTTGGGTGAATAAAAATACAACATAAGAAATTAATAATGCACCCCAAAGTGAATGAAATGGACTTCTGTCATGGTATAATAAATTTTTAATCCAAAGATTCTTTTTTTCTTCTTTGGTTAATTTTCCCCTGAATTTTCTATAAACAAAACTTAAAGTGTGATCTAAATCTAAAATAACACATCCTATTAGAAAATAAAAGGCATTCATTTTAGTTAAAAAGAAAATATAAAATAACATTCCAATTAAATAGTGTGCTATAACATCCATTTTAGACGTCTAATACACATTGTGATTTATATGTTTTTCCTTCTTGCCATACTTTTAATCCAGAATAAGTCGCTGCTTTTACTTCTATTTTAGTGTTATGTTTTTTTTGATCAAGAGGTTCTCCATACGCTTTTCCTTTTAGATTGAATTGGTTGTTTTTTTTTGTTATTTTTAATTCAAATTTAGAAAAAGTAAAGTCATTTATGTCTTGTTGAGCTAAGAGTTCATTTAACCATTCTATAAAGAGGTTTTCAAGTGTTTCTGCTTTGCAGTTAATATCTATGGGTTTAGTAGGATTGACTTTGTTTAAATCAACCATTACTTCAAACATGGCTTTGGCACCTTCACTAAAGGATTCTTCTATTGTTTTTCCTTCAGCAAGTATGCCAACATCTGCTTGATGTTCTAAGAATTTATAACTCATTTATCCTTGTGTTCCTGGTGGTGCTTGTTGGTTTTGTAAGCAAGCTACATCAAAAAATTGTTTAGTTAAGTTTCCAATATTAATTGTTGCTGGCTGACAATTGTCTGTTTGTTGGTATAATGAAACAATAGCATCTTGAACACCTTTATTGTATCCACCTTGATATGTAGCGAGTAATTGTTGTTCTCTTGATGTTGTGTATTTATCTATTGCTATATAACCAACACTTAAAACAAGTAAAATAGCCAAGATAATTATTGTTCTTCTAAATTTTTTATTATCATTATGCATTTATCAACACCCCCGTTGTGTATTTTATTTTTGGAGATGTTAAATTATATAAACTTTTTGGAAAAGTTTATTAATATATTAATATATTTTTATCTAAAAGGGGAAAATGGTTTCTAAAAAAGCATGGATAGTTGCAGTGGATATGGGGTATGGCCATCAAAGAGCGGCGTATCCCCTCAAGGATATTGTTTATGATAGAATTATTACCGCTAATAGTGATAAACTTATAATCTCTAAAGAAAAAAAAAGATGGGCAAGAGCAAAATGGTTTTATGAAGGTATTTCTAGGTTTAGTTCATTTCCTTTAATTGGAAAATTATTTTTTGCAATTTATGATTTATTTCAACACATACCAAGATTTTATCCATTCAGAGATCTATCTATTCCTAATTATGCTACTCTTTATGTTGATGCTTTAATTAAAAATGATTTAGGGAAAAGTGTTTGTGATTATGTTAAAACTAAAAAAATACCTTTTGTTTCTACTTTTTTTATTCCAGCTATTGCTGCAACACACCAAGGAGTAAAAAGGGTGTATTGCGTTACAACTGATAGTGATATTAATAGGGCATGGGTACCTAAAAATCCTAAAACAAAAATAAAATATTTTGCTTCTTGTGAAAGGGTTGTAAAAAGACTTAAGGAATATGGGGTACCTAAAAAAAATATATTTCTTACGGGATTTCCCTTACCTAAAGAAAATTTAGGTGGAAGAGGATTAAAAATATTAAAAAAAGATTTGGGAATTAGGTTATTAAAATTAGACCCAAATAAAATTTATCTTTCAAGATATAAAGAACACATTAAAAGACATCTTGGTAAAAAAAATTTTAAGAGTAAATGTGATAGACCTTTGACTATTACTTTTGCTGTTGGTGGAGCTGGGGCACAAAGAAAAACCGTTAAATTGATGTTACAAAGTCTTAAAAGAAAAATATTAAAAAAACAAATTGCGATTAATCTTGTTGCAGGAATTCGTTTAGAGGTCAAATCTTATTTTGAAAAAACAATTAGAGAGTTAGGGTTAGAAAGAGAGTTAGGTAAAAGAATTACTATTTTAACCGGAGTAAATAAAAAAGATTATTTTAAGAAATTTAATGAATGCTTACATTGTACTGATATTCTTTGGACCAAACCTAGTGAATTAGTGTTTTATACTGCTTTAGGTATCCCTATAATTATGACACCACCTCTCGGAGCTCATGAGTATTATAATCAAAGATGGATAGAACAGATGGGGGGTGGATTTACTCAAATGGATCCAAGATATGTGAATGAATGGTTATTTGATTGGATAAACAAAGGTGTTTTGGCAGAATCTGCTTGGGAAGGATTCATGGAAGCCCCTAAATTCGGAACTTATGAGATAGAGAAAATCCTGTTTAAATCTTAGAAAAGTTTATAAAAAGACATCTTTTGAAAGTTATATGTGAGGTGTGGAGGAATAAAATGGCAAAAGTTAATCTTGAGTCAATAATTAGCATGCACAAACCTACAAGAGAAAAAAGCAAAGAATTTGTAGTTGAGATGCTTGATAAGTATCAAAAAGGAGAAGTAGAACCCAATGTTGTTGAAGGATACTTTTCAGTATTAAGCAAGTGGGGATATAGATTCCAAAAATATAGAGAAAAATTCTACAAAATAAGTATGGATAACCATTATAGTTTAGTTCATTAAATTATTATTAGAGGATTTTATGGAAAAGATTGATGTAAAGCAGATTAGCCCATATATTTGGGAAGTACCTAAAAAAAGGGATATGTTAGTTCCAGGAAGAGTTTATGCAGATAAAGAAATAATGGAACACCTTCTTGAAGATGTTAAGGCTGGTAAAGAGTGGAATGCGCTAAAACAAGTAGTTAATGTTGCATGTTTACCTGGTATACAGAAAGCTAGTATGGCTATGAGTGATGTGCACCCAGGGTATGGTTTTCCTATCGGTGGGGTAGGCGCATTTGATGTTGAGAATGGTGTTATTAGTGTTGCTGGAGTTGGATTTGATATTAATTGTGGTGTAAGAACACTTAAAACTAATTTAACTAAAGGAGATGTTGAAGTTAAAAAAGAAGAATTAGCTGAAGCATTGTTTAAGATAATTCCTGCAGGTCTTGGAAGTAAAGGGGACATAAATCTTACTATGGATGAGATTGATGAAGTGCTTGTTAAAGGTGCTAAATTTGCTGTTGAAAGAGGTTATGGGTTTAAAGAAGATTTAGAATTTATTGAAGAAAACGGATGTATTAATGGAGCAAAACCTGAAAATGTTAGTGATAAAGCAAAGCAAAGACAATTTAGGCAGATAGGTACTCTTGGTTCTGGAAATCATTATTTAGAAGTGCAATATGTTGATAAGGTTTATGACGAAAAAGTTGCTGAAGCTTATGGTTTAAAGATGGGACAGATTTTAGTTTCTATTCATTGTGGAAGTAGAGCGCTTGGGCACCAGATTGGTACTGATTATTTGAAGATTTTAGATAAAGCAAGTAGAAAGTATGGAATACCTATTAGGGAAAAAGAGCTTGTTTGCGCGCCTTTTAACAGCGAAGAAGGGAAGAAATACCTTAGTGCTGTAAATTGTGGTATTAATTGTGCTTTTGCGAACAGACAGGCGTTGACACATCTTACTCGGAAAGCGTTTAATTCTGTGTTTGGGATTGATGGAAAAGAAGTTGAAACTTTTTATGAAATAGGACATAACACTTGTAAGTTGGAAAAACATGAAGTTGATGGTAAAATGGCGGAATTGATAGTTCATAGAAAAGGAGCTACACGTGCTTTTGGTCCTGGACGAGAAGAGGTTCCTGAAAAGTATAGGGCTGTTGGTCAACCTGTTTTGGTTGGTGGTACAATGGGTACTTGTTCTTTTATTTTACATGGAACTGAAAAAGGAATGAAAGATACTTTTGGTTCTGCTATTCATGGAGCGGGTAGAAAAATGTCAAGACATCAAGCAAAAAGAGAGTGGAAAGGGGTTAATCTTGTTGAAGAGCTGGCTAAAAAAGGAATTATTATTAAAGGTCATAGTATTAGTGGTGTTGCTGAAGAAGCACCTGGAGCATATAAAGATGCTGAAGAAGTTGTTGATGTGATGCATTTTAGCGGTATTGCTAAGAAAGTCGTTAAGGTGAAACCACTTATTTCAGTTAAAGGTTGATGTTACTTAAAAAATAAAAATGAGACAATAAGAGTAAAACCAAAAGACTAAAAAAGTCTTCAGGGTTTCATAAAAAATGAAACCACTCTTAAAGCCTCATTTTTTAAAGATTAACAAAGAGAATGTTACTTAAAAAATAAAAATGAGACAATAAGAGTAAAACCAAAAGACTAAAAA
>CAZVVW010000001.1:102423-132436 GCA_964630685.1 uncultured Methanosarcinales archaeon
CACTCTTAAAGCCTCATTTTTTAAAGATTAACAAAGAGAATGTTACTTAAAAAATGAGAAATCGAGTAGTGGGAATGTTAATAATTGGAGTGTCTGTGTTAATGGGAATTATCATTCTTTCTTTTAATGAAGCACTGAAAAAGATAGTTAGTACTGCATGCGATCATGGGCCAACATGTCCTATGTGGGGAACTCTTGAATTACAGACAAATATTAGTGTAGGGGTAATGAGTTTTGTTGTACTTATTGGAATTTACTTAATCTTTTTTGGAGAAGATGGTAAGTTTTATCTTAAATCAAAAAAACAATCTCATAAACCACGAAAAGTTATTAAAGCAGATTATGGTAGAGTTATGAATGAATTGAATGTTGACGAGAAAAAAGTTCTTCAAGGAGTTATTAGTGCTGATGGTACAATATTTCAATCTGAATTGGTTGAAAAAATTGGTTTTACAAAAGTGAAAGTAACAAGAATTCTTGATAAATTAGAAGGTAAAGGAGTTTTGGAAAGAAGAAGACGTGGAATGAGTAATGTGGTTATTCTGAAACATAAATAGTAATAGTCAAATAGGGGTGTAAAGTGAAAAATCAATTAAAAGCAATAATTACAGGGGTTGGAGGCATTATATCTGCTGGATTAGGTGTTCTTGGAAGTATGAGTATTTGTTTTTGCACTTTTTCTGTTTTTAGTATGATTTTGGCCGGAATGGGGATCACATCTTTTTTTCTAACTAAATATAATATTCTATTTTTAGGTATGGGTGTTGGTTTAATTTCTTTAAGTGTATTTTATTTTGCAAAGTATGGAAATAAAAAAACATGTAAGTTGCATAAAAGAAAACATAAAAGGAAAAAGTAAATATTTCTAAATATAATTATGAAACTAGTTTCATACAATGGATTATAAGGTGTTTCACTTATTAGTTCTTTAAAATTAATCAAATCAATTTAATTAATTGTGTTTTGGAGGAAATTATGATGAAACAAATTATATTGGGGGTTAAAGGAATGCACTGCAGAAGTTGTGAAGTGCTTATTGAAGATGCATTAGGGGAGCTAGATGGAGTTGAGAGTGTTAATATTTCTCATCAAGAAGGTATTGTTAAAGTAGAGTTTGATGAATTAAAAACAAGTTTAAGTGAAGTTGAAAAAATAATTGTGAATGAAGGATATAAAGTAAAAGATAGAGCTGTTATGAATTTAGGGGGGGCGAAATGATTTTGAAAAAAGGATTTATTGCAGAAGGGACAACTTGTGAAAGTTGTGCTAAGATAATCAAGAATCAGGCACTGAAAGTTGAAGGTGTTGAAGATGTAGAGTTTGATTATGCTACTGAAACTGGTTATGTTAGTTTTGATGATGAAAAGACAAATATTGATGAAATTTTATATAAAGTAGAAGAAAAAAATTATACTTGTTATATTCTTGATGAAAAAAACCCTAAATCGGAATCTAAAAAACTGTGGGGATGGATTTTTGGAATTGCAGGGGTGCTGATTGTCGCATATTTCTTATTTGGTTTTGTGGAAGGGATAGAAATGCCCAAAATAAGCCAAAATATGGGATATGGTTTGTTGTTTTTAGTTGGATTGTTGACAGGATTTCATTGTGTTGCAATGTGTGGGGGGTTTATTATTAGCTATACTGCTAAAGATGCCCAAGAAGGTAGAAAAAATCATAAATCTCATTTAATGTATGGTATAGGAAAAACATTATCTTACACAGTTATTGGAGCGATATTTGGGTTGATTGGATCTATAATCGCTTTTACACCGATGATGAGGGGTGTTGCAGGATTATTGGCAGGTGGTTTTTTAATATTATTTGGGCTTAAAATGCTTAATATTTTTCCAATATTAAGAAAGATCCAATTTAGAACTCCTAAGTTTCTTGCTAAAATTATTGGGAAAAAATCTAGCGAGAGTTCAAGTCCTTTGATTATTGGATTGCTTAATGGGCTTTTTATTGCATGTGGGCCTTTGCAGGCAATGTATGTTATGGCTGCGGGAACTGGAAGCATGATTGAAGGGGCTAAGATATTGTTCTTTTTTGGAATAGGAACTTTGCCTGTTTTATTGGGTTTTGGTTATTTTGCAAGTTTAGTGTCAAGTAAAATGACTCATAAGATACTGAAAATATCTGGGGCTTTGGTTATTTTGTTGGGTTTGGTTATGGTGAATAACGGATTGATACTTACTGGAAATGGATATGATTTTGGTTCTCTAGTGAGTTCTGTTGGAGGTACTGATAGTGCTGTAACTGGCAGTGTTATTGCTGAATTGGGCAATGTTGCTGTATTGAAAGAGGGTTATCAGGAGATAAGAATGGATGTTGTAAGTTCTGGATGGTCTCCAGATAAATTTGTGTTACAGAAGGATGTTCCTGTTAAATGGATTGTTAATGGGAAAGAGATAACTGGTTGCAATAGTGCGATTCAAGTGCCAAAATATGGGTTAGAATTCGATGTTATTGAAGGTGAACAAGTTATTGAGTTTACTCCAACAGAAGAAGGTACTGTTAGGTGGAGTTGTTGGATGGGAATGATACCTGGAACCTTTATTGTTGTTGATGATTTGGGAAGTTCAGATGTTCAGAAAGAGTTAAATAATGTGGAAATACCTAAAGGAAGTACTTGTGGAGCAGGTAGCAGTTGTGGTGGCGGAAGTGGCTGTGGTTGCGGAGGAAAATAAAATGAAGTTGAGTTATTTTGTATTTTTTATGATGATTTCAGTATTTTTAGTGTCTTTGACTGGATGTACTGGGTCATATCAAGTGGAAGATGGTAAATATGATGCGTTTGCACAATGTTTAACAGAAAAAGAAGTTGTTATGTATGGTACTGATTGGTGTTCTCATTGTCAGAATCAAAAAGCAATGTTTGGAAGTTCTTTTGAATATGTAGATTTTGTTGATTGTGAAATTTCAAATCTTGTTTGTTCAAATGCAGGTATAAAAGGTTATCCAACTTGGAATATTGAGGGAAATAATTATCCAGGAGAACAATCTTTTAATAGATTATCTGAATTAAGTGGGTGTAAATTAGTATAATAATATGAAAAAGACAACTAAAGCAACTAAATTAACTAACACAACTAAAGCAATTCTCAGTATTAATGGAATGCATTGTGCAAGCTGTGCACTTTTAGTGGATAAATCTTTGAAAAAGATGGATGGTGTTAAGACGTGTAATGTTAATTTTTCTACAGCAAAAGCAGATATTGAATATAATAATAAATCTGTCAAGGTAGGGGAATTTGTTAATAAAATAAAAAAATTAGGTTATTCTGCAAAAGTTTATGTCGGAAGTGTTGAACAAGAGAGGGCAAAAAGAAAAGAGTTGAGAGAATTAAAGATGAAATTGGGAATTTCATTTCTTTTTGCTATCCCTGCTTTTGTGTTGGGTATGTTTTTTATGAAAAACCCTATTCCTTATCAAGATTTTATAATGTGGGCTTTGGCTACCCCTATTCAATTTTACGTTGGTGCAAGATTTTATTCTGGTGCTTGGAGTGCATTAAAGAATAAATATTCTAATATGGATACACTGATTGCGTTAGGTACTAGCGCTGCTTATTTTTACAGTGTTTATATTGTGATAGTTGGTGGAGGACACCAGTATTTTGAAGCATCTGCTGTTTTGATAAGTTTAGTTATGCTTGGAAAATATTTTGAAGCTGTTGCAGGGGGTAAAACTTCGGATGCAATTAAAAAATTAATGCATTTAGCACCGAAAAAAGCGATTGTGGTTCGCAGAGGAAAAGAGATCACAATTTCTGTTTCCGAGATCAAGGTTGGAGATGTTGTGTTGGTAAAACCTGGAGCTAATATACCTGTTGATGGAATAATTGTTTCTGGAAATTCTGCTGTGAACGAGGGTATGGTTACTGGTGAAAGCATTCCTGTTGAAAAAAAGAAAGGAGATAGTGTTATTGGGGCTACAATCAATAAACATGGAAGTTTTAGATTTAAGGCTTTGAAGATTGGAGGAGACACTGTTTTATCACAGATAATTAAACTTATTGAAGAGGCTCAGGGTAGAAAAGCACCCATACAAAGATTTGCTGATAAAGTTGCAGGGTTTTTTGTGCCTGCAGTGTTGATTATTGCGGTTGTTACTTTTTTGAGTTGGTATTTTTTGTTTGGAGCTGAGTTTTCATTTGCGCTTATTGCAGCTGTTGCTGTGTTGGTTATCGCATGTCCTTGTGCGCTTGGTTTGGCTACACCCACTGCCATAATGGTTGGAACTGGGATGGGTGCTCAAAAAGGGGTTTTGATAAAAGGAGGAGATGCTTTGGAAACAGCACATAAGCTGAGGCATGTTATATTTGATAAAACTGGAACTATCACTAAAGGAACTCCTGAAGTTGTTGAGATTGCTGGTTTTGGTAAAAGTGAAGATGATGTTTTAAGAATTAGTGCTAGTATTGAAAAAGAATCTGAACATCCTTTGGCAGAAGCTATTGTTGAAAGGGCTAAACAGAAAAAAGTTAAATTTAGGGGTGTTAAAGGGTTTAAAGCAATACCTGGTCATGGTGTGACTGCTAAATTAGGCACTAAGAAATATTGGTTTGGTAATGTTAAATTGATGAAAGATAAAGGTGTTAATATTTCTAAAGTTAAACAAGAAGTTTATGATTTGGGGGAGAAAGGACAAACAGTTATGTTGTTGGCTGAAGGTAGAAAGTTGATAGGGTTAGTAAGTGTTGCTGATGCTATGAAAGAGAGTTCTCCTTTGGCTGTTATGAAGTTGAGGAAATTAGGTGTTAAAGTTTATATGATTACAGGGGATAATCAAAGAACAGCTAAAGCAATAGCTAGAAAAGCCGGAATTAAAAATGTTTTTGCTGAAGTTTTACCAGAAGATAAAGCTAATTATGTTAAGAAATTACAGCGAAAAGGAAAAGTTGGAATGGTTGGAGATGGCATTAATGATGCTCCTGCCCTAGCACAAGCAGATATTGGAATTGCAATGGGTTCTGGCACTGATGTTGCTATGGAAACTGGAAATGTTGTGTTGATGAAAAATGATTTACTTGATGTTGCTAAAGCGATTAAGTTGAGCAGAATCACTATGTCAAAGATCAGACAAAACATGTTCTGGGCATTGTTTTATAATTCTTTAGGTATTCCTATTGCTGCTGGAGTACTTTATCCTTTAACTGGATGGCTTTTGAGTCCTATGATTGCAGGTGGTGCGATGGCTATGAGTTCTGTATCTGTTGTTGTGAATTCTTTATTGATGAAACATTATAAGAGTATGTAGTGGTTAACTTTTTTTGTTTTTTATGTGTTATTGACGACAAATGTAGTGGTTAACTTATTTATGTTAGTTACTTATTTTTTTTATATTTTTTCTATGTCCAATAAGTGTTATGATTATGGTTTGATTATCAATATCTGCACAGATTCTATAATCTCAAATCCTTAATTTGTAATCTTTTCCGGATTTTAAGCGTTCAAAGTAACGAAAAGGATTTGATTTAGTTGATAATATCTTGTTGAATATTCTTAACCTTGTCTCTTTAGGTAGTTTTTCCAAGAAATCTATCACATTAAGATCAAATATTATTTCGTGCATTACAAACCTAATCTATTCCTATCTTTTTTTTCAGTGAGAAAGTCTCCTTTTATGATTCTTTCTCTGGCTTTTTCTATTGCCTTTACTGTTTCTTTACTAAGCTCAGGTTGAGTTTTACAGGTTTTAGCAACAAATAACATCTTTTTAATCACTCCATCATAACTCTCATTTTTGTATTCTCTAAATAAATCCAATTCTTGCTTTGTTCCTTCATGAATCTTGATTGTTGTTGCAGTCATATTAGTATACTATGGTATACAAAACTTTCGCTTAGTAAATAGAAGGTACTTTTCAAGATTGATAAATCTAAATTAACGAAATCCGTAAATAACATTAGAACTCTGGAAGAACTTTCAATAAAATTGAATCTTATTCACATTATATTAACGAAAGTTTTTTAAATTGGTATTTATCTTTATTCTTTTATTATAATTCGGGCCCATAGTCTAGCGGTTTATGACGTTGCCCTTACAAGGCGGAGGTCCCCGGTTCGAATCCGGGTGGGCCCATTCCAAAAACTTTTAATACTTTAAAGCTTTTTAATGTAAAATAGGGGTGAATAAAATAAAAAAGGTGAAAAAACATTTTCCACTATTGTTATTTCTTTTTATATTAGTGTTATCTTTTTTTATAGTTAAACCTTTTATTATTTCAATATTGACTGCTTTTGTTTTTGCATATTTATTTTTCCCATTATATAATTTACTTAATAAAAAAATAAAAAGAAAAAATCTTTCTGCGACAATAACTCTTTTTGTTATGGTTTTAGTGCTTATAATTCCTAGCGCATTTATTACAACTACTTTAGCTAAAGAATCATATGTGGCTTATTTAACTACAAAACAAAAAATAGGTGGGAGTCTTAATTTAGAATGTAAAGAAGGGATTTTTTGTGAATGGTTACATAAATTTGAAACAGATGTTCTTGGTAAAGATATTAAAACTTATTTGAAAGAAAATCTTGAGAAATTTATAGGTACTTTGATTAGTAAAATATCTGGTTTTGTTATGGGTATTGCAGGAAAAATAATAAATATATTTATTTTCTTATTCTTGACTTTCTTTTTGCTTAGAGACGGAAGAAAGTTAAGTAAATCACTAGGTTCTCTATTGGCGTTAGATCAAAAAACTAAAAAGAAAGTGTTAAAGGAAATGAATGATTTAATTTATGCTGTTGTATTTGGAACAATCATTCTTGCTTTAATTCAGGGATTATTTGCTATAGGTGGTTATTATCTTTTTGGGATTAATTCTCCTTTAATGTGGGGAATCATTACTTCTTTAGCTGCATTAATTCCTTTTATTGGAACTGGACTTATTTGGCTTCCATTAAGTTTGTCTTTGATAATTAGCGGTATAATTACACCGGAAACGGCACTTATTGGAAAAGGAATTGGGCTTATATTATATGGGGCTTTAGTTATTGGAAGTATTGATAATTTTTTAAGACCCAAAATAATTGGGGATAGATCTGTTTTACATCCAGCATTAGTTCTATTAGGTGTTGCTGGAGGAGTGTTTATGTTGGGATTTATTGGAGTAATCATTGGACCAGTTATACTTGCGTTATTAGTGATTGCTTTAAGGATGCAAGACGATTCCCTTTTGAAACCTACATTATCTGATTTTAAAATAAAATTGAAGAAATGAAATTTTTAGTTCGCGACATGGATATAGCAACTGGTGGGCCCCTTATTGCTATACTTAATTTTAAAGATGCAGAGGAATTAGACTTACATAGCGGGGATAGAGTTAGACTTTCTTGTGGAAGAAAAAAAGCAATAGCTATTGTGGATTTTGCTGAATCTAAAAAAACACTTCCAAGAGGAAAAATTGGGTTTTTTGAAGAATTATTTAAAAAATTAAATGTGAAAAATAATACTCAAATTTCCTTAAAACTCGTAAAAAAACCAAAATCAATACACTATATCAGAAAAACATTGGATGGAGAAAAATTAAATCCAAAAGAGATTGAAACAATTGTAGATGATATTGTTAATAATAGATTGAGTGAAGCTGAGCTTGCTTATTTTGTTGCTGCGTCTTATACACATGTCATGCATATTGATGAAACTGTTGCTTTAACTAAAGCGATGATTAATACAGGCGATGTATTGAAACTAAAACAAAGAAATGTTGTAGATAAACACTGTATTGGAGGTGTTGTAGGTAATAGGACAACAATGATAGTTGTGCCAATAGTTGCTGCGGTAGGTATAACAATACCTAAAACAAGTTCTAGGTCTATAACAAGTCCTGCAGGTACTGCTGATACTATGGAAGTGCTTACTAATGTTTCTCATTCTTTGAAAGATATTAAAAAGATTATTAAGAAAACTAATGGTTGTTTGGTTTGGGGTGGTGCTTTAAATTTAGCTCCTGCTGATGATACAATAATTAGGGTTGAACATCCACTTAATTTAGATGCTAGGAGTCAGTTACTTGCAAGCATTTTAGCTAAAAAAGCATCTGTTTCTGCTAAACATGTTTTAGTTGATATTCCTGTTGGGAAAGGGGCAAAAATACATTCTAAAAAAAGGGCATTAACACTAAAAAAACAGTTTGAATCAATCGGAAAAAAACTAGGAATGCATATACATGTTATCCTCACAGATGGTTCTGAACCTGTAGGTAATGGTTTGGGTCCTGTTTTGGAAGCAAGAGATGTTTTATACGTGTTAAAAGGAGATAAAAGAATGCCTTTAGATTTAAAGAAAAAAAGCATTAAACTAGCAGGATTAATGCTTGAAATGGGTAAAAAAGCCAAAAAAGGGGAAGGAGAAAAACTCGCTAAAGAAATCTTAGAATCTGGAAAAGCTTATAGTAAATTTATTGGAATAATCAAAGCTCAAGGGGGAAAAGAGATATCTCCAGATAAATTAAAATTAGCTAAATATAAAAGAAACATTAAAGCAGAAAAAAGAGGAAAGATTATGCATATTGATAATTCAGCTATTGCCAAAGTGGCAAGAATAGCTGGTGCTCCTGTAGATAAAGAAGCTGGAATATATCTTCATGTGAGAAAAAATATGAAAGTGAAAAAAGGTGAATTATTGTTTACTATTTATTCTAACAGTAAAGCAAAATTAAGATTTGCTGTAAATACTTTTAAAGAAATTGGAGGGGTTGTCATTAAAAATTAATTATTGAAGTAATTTAATCCATTTTTCAAACTTTTTTGCTTTTTGTTCACCAAATTGAGAAAGCCATTCTTTTATCTCTTTTAAAGTTCTTTCATTTTCAAAATGTTCCGGAGTTTTAGAAAAAAATCTATCAGCAAAACAAATAATCTTTTCTTCTATAGAAATAGGCACCATATCTCTTAATGGTAAAGGTAGCTTATGTTTTATCACATCTTGTTTTGTTAAGCCAACTCCAAGATGTCTTTCACATACCAAAGCGTGTTTTGGAAAACCTTCTTTATCTAAAATTTCCCTACCGAGATAGCCGTGGCAAATGTATGGTTTATCTCCCTGACAACCAATTCTTGGTGCATCTGTAAGAAATATTCCAATATCATGAAGAATTGCAGCTTCTTTGATGAACTTTAAATTAGGATTTAAGTGTTTTACTTTTTTTGCTATTTTTAGTGCCTTTTCAGCTACTTTTTTTCCATGTCCAACTAGTAATTCATAAGATTTAGAACCTGGTTTGTAATATTTTTTAATTATTTTTAATGGGTTCATGTTAAGAGATTTTAAAACAAGTAGATTTTATCTACGAGCTTTTTAAAAATTTGTGGAATTTTTTAAAAATGCGCCGGCCGGGATTTGAACCCGGATCGCAGCCTTGGCAAGGCTGAATTCTACCATTTAACTACCGGCGCATATGAAATGAATTTGATGAATTTATGTTATAATTGTGAATGTGGTGAATTACCGGTAGGTTTGGCTTTTAAGCCAAAACCGGCTCTTGCGTGTCGGTCTGCGCGTAATCAGACGATTTTACCATTTAACTACTGGCGCAGTTATGTGTTTTGATGGGCCTGGCCGGAATCGAACCGGCGACCTCCACCATGTCGAGGTGGCGTCATAGCCGCTAGACTACAGGCCCAATAAATGACGCCAACAACAGCAATAAAATAAAGTAGTGCTTTAAAAAAGTTTTGTTTAATTTTTTATAATAACTTTATCTCCTACTTCAACATCACTATAAAGTTTGATAATTTCATCATTTTTTAATCTTATACAACCTTTAGAAATAAATCTATTTTCTTGATTTAATAAATATGCTAAACTATCGGGAGTTCCATGTAATCCATAATGAGTTTTTGTGCCATCTATGCTATATAATCCAATATATGCTGGACCAAACACATTATTTTTATCTATAGAATAGAGGGTTTCGTTTTTCTTTTTAGTTGGGTCTAATATTTTAAATCCTACAAAAAATTCACCCAGAGGTGTACATGTTTGTTCATCTACTTTTTTACCTACTCCTACATCATATACTTTTTTCTTTTTTCCGTTTTCATAAATTTCTAACACTTGTTCTGAAGTGTCCACACAAAATAATTTATTTTCATACATTTTATCTATTTTTAATACAAAATCTTCAAAACTCATTTCTCTAGTTACTTGTATTCTTGGTATTTTATTTAGATTAGTTATTGTACCGTTTTCATATACTGTAAATAAAGCTTTATAACCTGCATCTTTTGCCGCGTTTATTGTTCTTTGATTGTATGAACCGCCTGGCCATATTAACCCAAGCACTTCTTTGTTTAGTTTTTTTTCTAAAATCTTTTTAGACCCTTCTAATTCATATTTTAATTTTTTATCACAGAGTTCTGTCATTTTTGGTTTGTATAAAGGAGAAGTTACTGTATGGGATTGAACATCGACTAGATTTTTGTTTTCCCAAACAATTAATTCTTCATAAGAAAACCTATTATTAGATTTTTTTTCTACTATATCTGAAGTGATTAAAGAAAGTGTAGCAGTATAACCATTTTTTTCCATTAAAGGGAGTACATTATATTTTACGCTCTTGTAATAATTGTCATCAAAAATGAGCATGATTGATTTTTCAGGAATATTTGTTTTATTTTCTATATGGTCTACAAGCTGATCAACAGTAATTGTCTGGAAATCGTTTTTTTTAACCAATCTATTTGTTTCTCAAGTAAATCTGGTTTGATAGTTAGGTAACCATGGGGGTTATTAGAAATACAATGATACATTGTTGCTACTGCTTTTGGCTTTTGTTTTACTTCTGATTTTATGCTTTCTGCAGGCGAAAGTAATGCTCCTATTAAAGCAGTCAAGGTAACTAACTTTTTGAATTTATTTTTCATTTTAATATGCTGTGGAAAGGAATAAGAAGATATTTAAATCTTTTGTTTGTAACTACTTTAAAGGTATAATTTTAGCTAAAAACAGTAAATTTGTGCTTAAATTGGGCAAAAGTTTATAAAGAATAGGGAAGAATAAAGGTAAATAACTTAAAATATGTTCATTTAATGAACAATGGAGGAAAATAAAAATGGTAGAAGGATATTGTGTTAAATGTAAAGCAAAAAGAGAAATGGCAGAAGCTGCTGAAGTTACAATGAAAAACGGTAGAAAAGCAATGAAAGGTAAATGCCCAAATTGCGGTACCGGAATGTATAGAATTATGGGAAATAAGTAATTTCCCTATTTTTTTCTTTTTTTCTTTTGATTTTTTATTAAAATGGCATTATATTTTTTAACAGGTAATTCTGGAAAATTCAAAGAAGTCAAAAAAATTCTCCCTGAAGTTGAACAATTAGAATTGGACTTATTGGAAATCCAAGAATTAGACTCTAAAAAAGTTATTGAAGAAAAGCTAAATGAAGCTGTAAAACAGCATGATGGAGAGTTCTTTGTGGGTGATAATTCTATTCATCTTGAATGTCTAAATGGTTTTCCTGGACCTTTGATTAAATGGTTAATGAAAGCTATAGGAAATAAAGGAATTTATGAGATGGTTAGTAAGTATGATGATAATAGAGTTACTGCTAAATGTATTTATGGTTATACTAACAGAAAAGAGGTAAAGTTCTTTGAAGGAGAAATAAAAGGAAGAATAGTTGCTCCAAAAGGAGATAATGGTTTTGGATGGGATCCTATTTTTCAGCCAGAAGGGCATGATAAAACATTTGGGGAGATGAATTTGGATGAGAAAAATATGCTTAGTATGCGAATGAAAGCAGTTATTAAGATGAAAGAATATTTTGAGAGTAAATAATTAAATCTTTTCATAATACTTTTTCATCAATAAAGCATCTTTTTCTATGATTGGGCTTTCAGAAATAACAACTCCGGCTGTTTTAAACTCTTTTAGTACTTTTAATAGATCTTTATAATTCATATCGCTTTCTTTTAATGGAAGGTGATGCCTTTCCCCTTTTTCAGTGTAATGGATACCTGATATGTGAATATGCATATTTTTTAGACCTTCTTTACCCAGAGTATTTTCTACTTGAGTTAACATCTCCCTAAATTCAGGCGTTGTGTTGTTTTTTCCTGCTGTTCTTGCATGCATGTGGGCAAAATCAATGCAAGGCATAACTCCTTGTGTTTCTTGGCTGATCTTGAGGATATCTCTTAATCCTGAAAATTGGGTTTGTTTTCCTGTTGTTTCTGGCCTTAACCAGACATCAATTCCATTTTCATCCATTATTTTCCGAATATATTGGACTTGTTTTTTTATTCTTTCATACACTTTTTCTGGTTCTTGTTTGAGATAGAATCCTGCGTGAAATGTGGTGCTATAACCGCCACAAAGATGAGTTATTTTAGCAGAATTAATAATCCTGTTTATGCTTGCGTGCAGTTTAGGTTTTTCAATTGCATTTAGATTGATAAAGTAAGGTGCATGAGAAGTGAGGATTATATTGTGTTTTTTTGCTGTTTTTTTCACTTCAGGTGCTTTTTCTGCTGTAATGTTAATAGAACGCACAAATTCAAGTTCCATTGCTGATAAATTGAGCTCTTTTACTCTACTTATACCATTTAATGTAGTGCGATTTAGGGTGCTTATTGGGATTCCTGCTGTGCCGAATAATAGTTTTTTCATGTATTTTCTAAAAATCTTTTAGTATTTATTACTTTTTAATAATTTAAAAAAGTCTAAAGGGGGCAGGGTTTGCCCCCAAGAGAAAACACAGGATTAAACACACGTGGAGGGCTTTTTGTTGTGTTCTTTGATAAGGTTAAAGAAAGTATAGGATAAATCAGTTACATCCTCTTTTGTCCAGTTTTTGTCTTTATTCATAATTATCACCTCTTTGATGCTTTTTTTATTATTTTAAGGGTTTATATATCTCACGCGAGAGGATGTCCAGTGCATATGGTGTTTTGTCCAGTGCTCAGTGGATCCAATGGACAAAGAGGGAAAAAGTTTAAAAAGGAGATACAATAAATTTTATTATGGAGAAAAATTTAGTTGATTTTAGTGGGGAAAAACCTAATCTGAATTATTCTAAATTTTATATAGATACCAATATTTTCTTTCCACCATCTGAAGGTAAAAAACATCAAAAAAATTTTAAGTGTTGGAATGTCAATAGTTTCAGAAGATATTGGGGTCTTGAGAATTTAAATAGAAAAGAAATATTGCGTTCTTTTGCTGATTATAATCTTAATTATATGGATGGATTAGAAAATTTAATTTTATCTGATGGTAGGATTAATATAATTAGCGATGTTAAAGAAGAGTTAAGGGAAATGAAACATTGCCATAATATGAGGGGTAAAATCATTAAAAATTTTAAATATAAATATTTTAATAAAAAGGCGTATAGGTGTTTTACAAAATCTTTTGAAAAGATATATCTAATATTGGATTATTTGGAGGAAAATGAAAAAATCCAAAATATAGATGAATTGAAAAAAGATTCAACATTTAATTTATTTTTGATTATAGCTAAAAAAGAAAAAAATAATGGAGTTATTAATAAAAAAAATTTTACAGATGAATTAATTATTGCAACAGCTTTATATGATTCATTTTATAATAATACTCCTGTAGGTATTTTAACCAGGGATTGTGGATTAATGGCGGCACTAAATAAATCTAAACAAAAAATATCTAAAATGAATTACCCTTATCTTAATGTTGTTACTTTTGATTTAAATTATAATCATCTATTTTTAACAAAATATAATAATCGGTATAATCATGAATATAATGATACTCATAAAATTAATATTCAAAAAAAAAGTGATTGAGGTAAATTAATTTAATTAATCAAGTGATTATTTAATTCTCACTGGACACAGTAGACAAAGAGGGAAAAAGTTTAAAAACTAGATAGATTAATTTCTTAAGATGGCAAAAAGAATACAAAGTCCAAGTTCAATAAATACATACAGGCAGTGTCCGAGAAAGTATTATTATAGTTATATTGAGAAAATTAAAACTCTCCCCAATATTCATCTTTTAAGGGGTAGTGCTTTACATAAAGTGTTGGAAGATTTTTTTAAAATAGATATTAATAATATTTCTAAAGCTAATTATGAGTTTGAGTTAGGAATTATTGCACATGAATCTTTTAAAAAAGAGTGGGAAAAAAGAAGGGAAGAATTATCTAGGTTAGGATTACAAGATGCTCAATTGGCTTTTTATTATAAAGAATCAAAAGATATGTTGGATAATTGGCTTAAACGATTTTTTGATAAATTACGAAAAGAGGACGAATTTGTTAATGGATTTGAAAGAATAAAACCTTTAACTGAAGTTTATTTTAAGTCAGAAGAGCATGGTTTACAAGGGTATATAGATGCAATTGAGGATATTGAAGGTAAAATAAGTTTAATTGATTATAAAACTTCTAAAAGAGATCATATGAATGAAGATTATAAGCTACAGCTTGCTATTTATGCTTTGATGTATTATGAAAAATATGATAAATTAGTGGATAAAGTTGGAATTGATTTCTTAAGACATGGTGAAAGGTATCTCGATGTTGATGAAGAATTACTTGAGTTTGCCAGACAAGAAGCCAAAATGATTCATGAGAACACTATTAGCGATGATAAAGCTGATTATCCTATAAAAGAGTCTGTTTTATGTGGTTGGTGTGATTTTGAGAATATGTGTGGGCGAAAAGGTTAATCTAAAGTTTTAACTTCATGACTTACTAATTTTTCTAAGCCTTCTGTAAAATAGAATTTGCCTTCAAAGTTTTTTTGTTTGAGCATTAAAGGAAGCCAATATTTATCATCTTCCCACATTTGGTCAAAAGGAAGTTTAGTCTCATCCATCCATTTTAATTTTCCTTCTCTATAATCTTGTTTTAGCTCTCCTGAATATTTTTCTGTTTCAAAAACATGAACTAGCCAGATAGGGTCTTTTTGTTCTGGTGTGTGGAATATTAATGTTCCCCTGTTTATTGGGTTGTAGATAGTTAAACCTGTTTCTTCATTAATTTCTCTGATTACTCCTTGTTCAGATGTTTCTCCTTCTGCTATTTTTCCACCTGGAGCGTTCCATCTATCTCCACCAAACAGTTTTTTTGCTTTTTTTTGGAGAAGTATCTTTCCATTGTTTTTGATGTAACATAATGTTCCGTAGATTGTCATTTTATAATTTTTGTTTTATTTAAGATAGATTTGATTGATTTAAATAAGTTTCTTTATAGAGTATATATCTAAATTTTATATTCCTTAAACAATCTATCAAATCGTCTGTTTATTTTTCTTTTAGCAGGCCCATCAAACAAGAGTTGTGGCTGACAAGGATAAGTTTTAACACCTATTCTTTTATAATCCATTAATGTTGGCATATAATCTTTTTCATTAATTTTTTTTGCAAATATGTTATCTGGACTAATATTAAAAAAACCTATATCATTTTGGATAAAGAAACATTCTAAAGCAAGGAGTTGATCCCAAAATAGTTCACTTTTTATTTTCCCCCTTTGATCTAAAGACAAAGATAACCTTCCATCGTAATCTTTAATCAATTTTTGAAATAAAAGACTTTTATCGTCTTTTTTGGTTAATCCAATTATTGGTGTAAAATTAGCAGATAGCTCTCGTGGAATTTTTTGTTTTAGTTTTTCATATTCTTTAAATTCAAGCTCATTGAAGTCAGATACCCAGAATTTTAACTTAGTGTATAATTTACTTGGAAAATTTAATGAAAATAATCCATAATCTTGTGTTCTGTATTTTTTAGGGGTTTTTACACATACATCATCATTGATTTTATAGACCTCCCTATATGCGCCTTCACCAATCTTATAACTAAAAGATATGTCTTCTAATAGCTTATTTAAACTATAATTTTTCATACTGCGCTCAATAAGCATGTTATTTATAAGTTTTACTACTAAAAAAGAATATTTAAGAGGATATTTACTTATACAGATTCCTGATTAGGTCTGCTTTTGTTATAATTCCAACAATTTTTCCTTTATCATTTACAATTACAATAGGAAAAGAATGAAGAAGGTCTGTGATTATTCTTATAGATGTGTTGATTGAGATTGATGGGGGGGATTCTAACATAATTTCTTTGACTATTTTAGCATTTTGGTTTCCTAAAATGTTATTTAATATTGACGATTCTGAAATTGTTCCTATAGGGGTGTTGTTTTGAATGACTGGGAGCTGAGATATTTCGTGTTTTTTCATCAAAGAGATGGTTTTTTTAATTTCTTGGTCTGGTGTAACTGAAATTATGTTTTTTTCCATTATATCTTTTGCTGTAAGTTCTTTTTCTTTAGAAATATTGTTTAATGCATTGAAAATCTTAATCGCATTAGAATATGTGGGTTCAAGATGTCCAGATTCAATTTTAGCTATCATTGATTGGGAAACTCCTGATCTTTGAGCTAATTCTATCTGGGTAAGATTGAATTTTTTTCTTATTTTTTTAATATCTTTTAGTTCAAGTGGCATATTCTTATATGAATAATTTGTGTTTATTTGTTTTAAAATAGGTAAATTTATTTATAATTTAGGTATAAATGCTCATTATTTATAAATATTCCTATAAGAATATTTTTATCAGTAAACTTTAAATAGTATTAGCGAAGATATTGGGATAATTGGAGGTCGTTATTTATGAAAGGAAAATATTTATTTACAAGTGAAAGTGTGACTGAAGGTCACCCAGATAAAGTATGTGATAAAATTTCTGATGCTTTTTTAGATGAATGTTTAAGACAAGATAAAAACAGTAGAGTTGCTGTTGAAATTTTTACTACTACTGGTTTAGTTGTGTTGGGTGGAGAGGTTACAACTAAGGGATATGTAGATGCACAAAAAATAGTTAGAAATGTATTAAAAGAGATTGGATATGATGAATCTGTTTCTGGATTTTGTTATAAAGATGTTGGTGTAATGAGTTCTATTCATGAACAAAGTCCTGACATAAGTCAAGGAGTTACTGTAGGCGAAGGAGACGATAAAGAACAGGGTGCTGGAGATCAAGGAATGATGTTTGGTTACGCAACTAATGAAACAAAAGAATATATGCCTATGCCCCTTGTGTTTGCACATAAATTAACTATGAAACTTACTGAAGTAAGAAAAAAAGGAGAACTTGATTATCTTAAACCTGATGGAAAAAGTCAAGTTACGGTTGAATATGAAAATGGAACTCCAAAAAGAGTTGATGCAGTTGTTGTTGCATCACATCATGATAAAGATGTAGGTATAGAACAACTTAGAAAAGATATTAAAGAAAAAGTTATAGAACCTGTTTGTGGAGATTATTTAGATGAAAATACTAAATATTTCATAAATGCCACAGGAAAGTTTGTTTTGGGTGGTCCTCCAGCAGATACTGGGTTGACAGGTAGAAAAATAATCGTAGATACTTATGGCGGACACGGAAGTCACGGTGGAGGAGCTTTTAGTGGTAAGGATCCAAGTAAAGTAGATAGAAGCGCAAGTTATGCTG
This sequence comes from uncultured Methanosarcinales archaeon, assembly GCA_964630685.1. GTDB lineage: Archaea > Nanobdellota > Nanobdellia > Woesearchaeales > BS150m-G63 > BS150m-G63. The sequence continues at coordinate 119,879 of CAZVVW010000001.1, forward strand.
CAAGATATATCGCCAAAAATGTTGTTGCTGCAGGATTAGCTGACAAATGTGAAGTCCAAATAGCTTATTCTATTGGAGTTTCTGAGCCAGTTTCATTGTTAGTGCATACTTTTAGGACTAATAAGATTTCTGAAGAAAAGATAACTGAATTAGTTAAGAAACATTTCCCATTAAAACCTGCTGATATTGTTAAGGAATTAGATTTACTTAGGCCTATTTATCAAAAAACAGCTGCTTATGGGCATTTTGGAAGAGATGATGCTGATTTCACTTGGGAAAAACTCGATAAGGTTGATGTGTTGAAGAAAGAGGCTGGAGAGTTAGGTGAATCTGAGATAAATGGCAAAGACGAAATGATCGATGAGTAAATTTAGATTTTCTTTTATTTTTTTCTTTTTTCGTAAGGTTTAAAAATAACCTTTTATTTCTTTTTTTATTATGGATTATAAAAAATACAAAAATAGGAGAATAAGACATTGGGTTATTGCACCTTTTTTATGGTTAAATTTATTTCCCATACTTCTTTTAGATTTTTTTACTGAATTATACCATAGAATTACTTTTCCGATATATGGGCTTCCACTTGTTAAAAGGTCTGATTATATCAAAATAGATAGACCTAAACTAAAATATCTGTCTTTATTTGATAAACTTAGTTGTGGTTATTGTGGGTATGCTAATGGGGTGTTACCTTATGCTGCTGAAATTGCTGCTGTTACAGAGAAATATTGGTGCGGAATTAAACATGCACAATACAAAGAGTTTAAAGAGCCAAAACACCATAAAAAATTTATAAGTTATGGAGACACTAAAAAGTATGAAGAAATATGTAATAAATAATATTATTCAGTTGGATTAAATTTGTAAGTTATATTTTTTAGGAATTTGAAGATTTCTTTATTAACTTGTTTTGAGTTTTGAATTGGAGTATCGTGTGTTGCGTTCTTTATTAACACAAATTTAGAGTCTTTGATTTTTTTAGCCATATCCCTTACATCTTTTACAGCTGTTTTAGTGTCTTGGTCACCTTCAAGCACTAATGTAGGGATATCTATTTTTGATAGGGTTCTTTTTTTATTGAATTTAATCATTTTTTGAAGGCATATTAACACACTCTTAGGGGGAGTTGTTTTTGCTCCGGTTACCCAATAATAAAAATCATCCCTATTTTCTAATTTTGAAAAATCAATATAAGGAAATTGTTTCTCTTGGATTTGTTGATTTTTCATTATGTAATCAAACATAAATTTAGAGAATCTTGTTAATCTTGTGTATTCTTTTATTTTTTTATATTCTAATTCATCTGTATGTTTTAAGGGGTTTTCATAGATAGTGTCTATCAGAATTAATGCGCTTGGTTTTTCTGGAAAGAATGAGAAATAAGATAAAGCAATCATTCCACCAAAAGAGTGCCCTACTAACACAAATTCAGTGACTTTTTCTTTTTTGATTATTGATTCTATGTCTTTTGCGAATTTGTTAAATGTGTAACTTTTTGGACTGTTTGGTTTAGATGATTTTCCATGACCCCTTAAATCAATAGCGATAGTAGAATATTTCTTTTTTTCAAAATATTTTAACTCTTTAAGCCACATAGTATGGTTTAATGGCCACCCATGTAGAAATATTAGAAAAGGTCCCCCTTTTTTCTCGATTCTATAATATATCCTGTTGTTTCCAGCAGTTTTGGCGTATTTATTTGCCATTGTTCTCTTGATGAGTGTTTTGGGTATTTAAAATTATCCTGTCTTTGGATGTATTAAATCACTAGTTTTATATAGCTTTTTCTTTTTTCAGCTTGGTATGAGAGATACAAGAGTAGCTAAAAGGACTTACTATAATGAGTATTTAGAGAAAAGAATAACTGAATATGTTTTAATTAGTGGAAGAACTCCTTCTGTAGCAACTCAATCTATGAATGATTTTGCAAAATATGTGGCTTCGATGGTTAAAACCGGACGTCCCGATTATGGATATTCATTATCTGCTTTTAATGGGGACGGATATATTTATTTAGGTTTTGAAGAAAACGAAAAAATAGATTTAGAATATAGAGTAAGAAACATAAGAAAAAATAGTAAAAAAGAAGCTAAAAAAATAAAACCTAATTATTCTTTTTGATTATCATCATAGCGTTTTTTTATCCATTGATAATTACTTTCTTCAAACTTTTTTAATGGACTTTGATAATCAGAATCTTTGTTAAAATAATAAGTTACTGCTAAACCAGCCCCTGCAAGTGCAGAAAATAAGGGATTTGAACTTATTTCATTATTCATTAAATAAGTTGTTCCGTATTGAATTGCTTCTGCGCAAGCGCTGAATCCTACAAATACTGCTGTTTTTTCAGCTATATTCATTAATTTATCATCTAATGCCATTTTACCAATAACTCACCATTCCTTCTAGTCCTTCTTTATGAAGTGTTTTAGTGATATCTTCTCTTAGTTCTTTTGGTATTTTAGATACTTCTGAAAAATATATTCCATCTTTTTGTTTGTATTTATATTGTTCAACAAATCCAGGAACTAAAATCAATGGTTCTTCAGTAAATTTTATCTGTTTTTGAACCGCAATAACTTTTTTATTATCATATTTTACTAGTTTTTCATAGAATTCATAATCTTCCCAATTAATGCTATTTATCATAGATTCCATGGGCATTAATTCTTTTAAATGTGTGTATTCAGCCATTTTATTTCCCTCCAATTTATGAATATTCTTTTTCTTTAATAAAATTTTCTAATTTTTCTGCTATTGTTATTCTACAATAACAATCAGAGTTTGTTTTACAGGGTTTTTCCTTTAATTTTGAAATTACTTCTGAAGGCTTTTCTGCTAAAAAGTTGAGGTCATATTCCATTCTCATTGTTATGGTATGATAATTAGAACATCCATTTAGCTCTTGTTTTCTGGCATTAATTCTATAGCCATATTCGTTTTTGGAAATTTCGACCTCTAAATCAAAATTATCTTTTGTCATTTGGATTGTTTTTGATTTATGCTTTCTTTTTAAGTTTATCGGAATTTTTTAATTCTTCAACTCTTTCCATCTTTGTTTGATAATTTTTAGTTAAAAGAGATTTGTATCCATTTAAAAGATTGATTAAATTTTCATTTTTTAATTTACCCACATCATTAAGACTATGGATTCCTATATCCCAACTATCTAAACCTTCTTTGAAAGGAATATATTTTTTATTCCAAAAAAGATGAGTTTCGTTTTTATAATGAGTAGGACTAAAGGTTGGATTAATAATAATTGAAGAATCTCCTAAATATACTTTTCCTAAAACATGCCCCATTATATTGGCCTCTCTTGATTGTTTATCCAATACATAATCTTCGTGAAATGTTTCTAAATATGATGTTGGAACTCCTTGTGCTATCATTAATCCTCTAAAAAGAATCCCTATATCTGAACAAGTTGGAAAATAACCTTCTTTTAGTATTTGATGTAGGTCTCTTTGTCTGAATATGCTCTTTTTTAATCTCATATTATATTCTCTTTCCTTAGAAGTTTCTGGATTTGGAGTATATCCTTTAATTTTATCTAATTTATAAATATATTGACAGGTTTGATGAATTAAACTCCCTCTTAGATTTTTTTTAATGTCGGTTCTAATTTTATCAACATGTTCATAGACTAAATCTGTAAGTTTGGTCTGTTCTCCTTGTTTTAGATAATCTTTTTGTGCCATATTTCTTAAATTAATGTTTTTATTTTATAAAGGTTTTTATTATTTAACCACTAAAGAGTGATTAACTTATTTATGATAAATTTTAAATAATTTAAAATCTTTTTAGTTATTATGGAATTAAAAGAATTTCTTGCTAAAGCACATAAAAATATGTATGCTAAAGACGGTGAAGCTAATGAAAATTTGCTTAAAGATGGTGCTAAAGAATTAGTTTATGAAAAAGAAGGGTACAAATGTAGGGATAGATATTTTGGTTTTGATCCTTTTATAGGTGAAGAAGTTGTTTGGAAAGAAGGGAAAATTATTTGGGGTATGAATTATTATGGAAAAGTGATTGCAAAAGAAGTTTCTGCCAAAAAAGTTTATGGGTTTCTAAAAAAAGCTATGAGCAAAGTTGAAAAAGATAGGCCTTTTAGGGGCCCTGATAATTTTAAGGATGGAGATTTTGAATATACAGATGAAAATGCTGGAGATGTTGATGACTTTTTTGGTGTTGAGAAAATTTACTATAAAACCATACAAGTTTATAGATTAAATTACCATGGTGGTAATGTGAAAAAATAAGTTTTTGTGTCTATTTCTTCTTTTTTGACTCTTTTTTATTTAATCTTTCAATTCTTTTTTGACAATCATCACAGTAATAAGTTTTTCTCTCTCCACTAAGAATAACATACCTCTTTTTACATAATCTGCAATATTGAACTGTTTTGTAACTAACCATTAAATAAAGTTAATGTAAGGTTCTTTTTAAAACCTCTGGTTAAATTTTACAAGAAATCCGGGAGTAAAGACTATGTTGTTCTGTAAAACAAAAAGTTTTACAAAAGCCATTATCGGCATTTACTAAAACCGATAAAACTTAAAAAATGTCTTGAATGTTTAATAATTTTAATTTATGTAATAAAGTTGCATTATAAAATCAAGAATATATGGCTTTTTTTTGTATGTTTTTAGTGCTTCTTGTTCTGTTTCTTGTTCATATTGAGTTATATCTTTGATGTATTGGGTTTTTGAATAATAAACATCATCTCTTGCGTGAACAAATTCATGTAAAATAGTTATATCCTCATCAGATTTAGATTCTATTGCTGGAGTGTAAATGAAAACTTCTAAAGAATTAGGATCATATTCACCTTTGAATCCATTGGGACTTGGCTGTTTCTTAAAGTGCATATTAACCCCTTCTTCATACACTTTAACTAACTGATTAATAGTTAACATTAATATATTATATAGGGTTTTATAATTTATATATTTTTTGGAAAATGTGTTTTTGTAGAATTTCCGAATTTAATTAATTAATTTTATAAAGAAGTTCTGATTTATCCAAGAGTTATGGCCTTAACATATAAAGCTAATTTGTGGAAAATATATTTGTTTGCGTTTTTAACAGGTTTGCATTTTATCGGTGGAGTGTTAGTTCCATTCTACACTCAATGGGGAGGAATAACTTTTGGCCAAATAATGATCTTACAATCATTTTTCATGCTTTCTGTGTTTTTGTTAGAGATACCTACTGGAACAATAGCAGATCATATGGGGAGAAAACAGAGTTTATTATTTGGGACAATTGTTTCTGCAATTGGTGCTTTAGTGTATGCTAGTACTCCTAATTTCTTTGTGTTTTTATTGGGTGAATTTTTGTTAGCTGTTGCTGTGGCATTATTCTCTGGTGCTAAAGAGGCTTTTGTGTATGATACTTTAAAGAAAATTAAGAGTGAAAAACAGTCAAAAAAGATATTTGGACGACTTCATAGCATTCATTTATCTGCTATAATGATTGGAGCTCCAATAGGGAGTGTTATAGGTGCTAAATTTGGTTTAAATGTGCCTATGGCTTTATTTGCTTTTCCTACACTTATTGCGTTTTTTGTTGGATTGAGTTTTAAAGAACCTATAACTAGGAAAAAACAAGAATCAACTCGTTATTTGAAGATTTTAAAAGAAGGAGTTCGTTTCTTTTATAAGAATAAAATCCTAAAAATATTGGCTTTTGATATGATTTCAATATCTGCCATTGCTTATTTTATGATTTGGCTTTACCAGCCAATGTTGATGAGATCTAATGTAGATGTAGCTTATTTTGGTATTGTACATGCAGGTTTTGTGTTAAGTCAAATATTGATAGCTAATAATTATGTGTTTTTGGAGAAGTTATTTGGTTCAAAAAAAGGATTAATATTCTGGAGCTCAATGATTTTAGGAATTATGTTTGTGGTTAGTGGTTTAACTAGTTATCTTCCAGTGATATTGTTAGTGATTATTCTGGGTGGAGGTTTTGGACTAACAAGAGTGCCTTTGTTCAGCAGTTATATGAACAAATATATTCCTTCAGATAAAAGGGCAACTGTGTTGTCATCAGTTTCTATGTTAAGAAAGTTTGTGTTAGTTATATTCAATCCTTTTGTGGGTTTTTTAGTAGATTGGTCTTTAAATTACACTTTAATTATGCTTGGTGTTTTAGCGATTGTGTTTGCTTTTGTATCTCGCGTAGAAGAAAAACATTTACTAGAGTAAATCTTTTTCTTCTCCATTTTAAATTGGGATTTAAAACGTAAAAGAAAAACACCTAATTGATTAATTAATTTTTAATATTTTAAATGATGTTTAGAAATTTGGAATCCAGCTAAACCTCATCTCACCCCTTATTTTTTTATAGTGATATAATTTTTTAAAATCATATAAATGTCCATATTTTTCAGCAACTACTCTAGCCACTTGTCTGTCGCACCAGAGAAACATGTAAGGATTAAGGAATCTCTTATCGAATCCTTGTTTTTTTACAACTTCTTCTAGCCTTTTCTTTTTATCAAAACTTTCTTTTCCTACAGCAACCATGGCTAATCCACCTGCCGCAATTCCATATGAAAGTACATCATTGATGAAGTTATCTGATTGATGTAGTCTATATGCGCCTACAAAATTAATTGCTGCTATTGTTTCAAATAATGCAGCTGTTTTGTAAAATTCTTTTGCTTTCCAATAGATTTTTTTTGAGCTTTTTTTGAAATATTCTTTAGTCTCTGGACTTGGTTTTAGTTTTTCTTCTAATTTTGAGTAATACTTAGGCATCTCGGCAACTTTTTCTTTTACATAATTTTTTAATTCTGGATTTATTTTAGTCATTTTACTAATTCTCTTTCTAAAATAGTTTGTTTGTAAGCTTGAAGTATTGCTTTTGATTTTATGTCTTCTGGAGTTATGTACATTGTGTGTGTTTTATAGAATAAATGAATATCTGCTTTTTTGTCTAATTGTTCAAGACATTGTTCTAAACTCTGATAAAAAATTGAACTCACAAAATCAGGATCTGTTGCACCTAAAGGGGTGTCTTCTTTAGATAATTTAACAACTAATGTATCCTTATCTTTAGTTATTCTTTCTATATCATAACCTAAAAAGCCAATTTTTCTTTCAACTTTAGAGAGTTTTTCAGATAATTTATCAGCTCTTTGCTGGTCTTTATGGTCTCGATAATTTTTCCAAGAATCAAATCCTTTTTCTTTTAAGCTGGTATGACCATAAACTGTGTTGTAATGAATCCCTGTCTTTCTAGCTATGTCTGCAATAGTTTTTCCTTGTGAACGAAGTCTGCCTATCTTGGCTATTTTATTTTTAGGTAATTTATTCATATTCTCCATGAATTAGGTTATGCCCAAATAAATATCTATCTTTTTCTTGCTTTAATTCTTTTTTGCTTCTTTCTTGTTCTCTAATGTTGTCTTCTTGATTTGATAGGTATTCTGAATAATTCTTTTTTGAGTACCTTCTGTTATTGCCTAATTCATCAAGAATCTCTTCTACTAAAAAAGGGTCTGTTTTTGAGCTAAATCCTTCTTCAGCTAAATCTGTTATCTTCATTACCTCTAATGCTTGTTCTAATCTACTTTTTACCATATTGATCCTCCGAAAACAGAATATCCATTTTCAAAAAGAAGTTTGGTTAGTTTTAAGTTTCTTTTCATTTGTTTGAATATTCTTGATTTTTCTTCTTTTGAATGTGCGTTCGGAATATATTTTATTCTTTCTTTTGAATAATAAATTCTTTCATTTGATGGAAAAGTATAATTTGCTGTGGGATCCATTTCTGAAATATTTTCTAGATTTTGTATATTTTCTTTCAACATTTCGGGGCAATCTCCCTTTGAAATAGATTGTTCTAAACAACCAACCCACCTTTTTAAATTTTTAGTTGAATCTTTTATCTCAATTAAATAATGTTTTTCGTCGACTTTTATTGTTTCAGAGTAAAATTCCTCCATTAATGTATTCAGTTCTAATTCTTTATTCATTCTTTCTGTTCTATAGGTGTTTATGATGTTATCATAATCTTGGAAATTAGATTCTATGGAACTGAGTTCATTGATTTTTTTTCGTAGTTCTTTTACTTTTAATCTTTTTTCTAAATCCATTTTATTAAATTGATTTTATTTTTGTGTTTCATTTGGTTTTATTTTATTCTTTTCCTAACAACATTTCTTTAAAATTCTTTTTTACATACATTTTTCCATTACTAAATTTAGATAGTTTATTTTTATTAAAAATCCTGCTTATATTTTCCCTACTTGCACCTATAAATCTTGATAATTCTAATTGAGGCAATCTATCTATCTGAAAATATTCTGAACCATGGTTAAGCATTTTAGAGTTAAGTTGATTTGAGAGAAAATCCAATAAATAATATATTTTTTGGTGTTGATTTAATTTATTATATCTCATTTTGCTTACATCTGTTAATCTATTAATTTTTTCTTTTTTGAGGTGTTTTAGGTTTTCTTGTATTTGTGAATTATAAGGATTTCCTATTGCTTTTGTATTCTGCATTTTTTCTATTAATTCTGCCTGTTTTCTTGGAGGTATTACTAAAATAGTAGAATCTTTTAGAGATTCCCAATAATTTGAAGGACCATAAGTTAAAAATTCTTCTCCAAATATTTGATCTTGAGTAATTAAATCTTGATTTAGTGTAAGAAACTTGTCAGGTAAAGAAACATCGCATTTTTCTAGATAAACCCCCTCAATAACATAATAAAGGTTTTCTTGGTAATTTTTTGGGTATCTAACACTTTCTTTAAGATTTACTTGAGTTCCTTTTTGAGTATATCTAATATTACATCCAGAGAGAATTTTTTTTAATTTTTCTTTATTTTGTTGATTAAATCCATAACTTAGTGAGTTTTGCCCAATCACTTTTTCTAAATCCTCTGCTTTTGATGAGTATTTCATCTTTTTAGGAACCTCTTGATTGCTTCTTCTATGAAATGTGATTTATTTCTAAAAGGGCTTTCTCTAACATGTTCTCTTATCTGTTGTACGAGCTCTTCGTCTATGGATGCTGTTAATATCTGTTTCATTTTAGTTTTTTATTAAATTAAATTAAATTAAATTAAAAGAATTAATCTAAACGTTCAAAACCTTTTAATCCTATTTTTAAACTTGGTTTTATATATTCTTGTTTAAGATCTTTCATTCTTTCACTAATTCCTGGAATAGATACATAAGTTGTTCCTGATTTGATTATTGGTTGATAGAACTCTTTTATTTTTTCATCCAAATCAAAACCATCTCTAAGTAAAATCAATTCTCCAGTTGTTTTTGTAACTCTTTTTCCTTCTTTAGTTAACGCGTTAAAGATTTTTGCATAACTAGGATTATTAATTGTGTTTGCTGATAATTCAAAACGGTTCCCTTCTATATTCATCTGTATTTTTTTAAGTTTATTTGGGAGATTATCTTTATTGTAAGGTATTTGTTCTTTTAATTTATCTTGAAAGGGTTTAACTATCTTCTTTTTTAAATCGTTTAATATATGTTTAGAATCTGTATAAAGAATTGCCCCATATTCATTTAATTGATTGTAAGGTTCATCAGGTAACATAACCCCATGACTAAATTCTTCTTCGCCTTCATGTGAATATGTGATTGTTTGTTTAATATTTTCTTCTGATACTTCTTCCTTAAATTCGCTGATTTTTTGAATTAAATTATCTAACGTAGTGTAAGGTGTTTCATCCATTGTAAACACATTTTTTCTTTTTATACCTTCATTATAATCTCTTTCTAGAAATTTAAAATAATCAGTTATATTTTTGAATATCTCTGAAGATTTTGGTTTTTTTTGTCTTATTTCATTACATACTTTAAAATGGTATTTTCCTAAATCAAATTCAGAATCAATTTTCTTTCTAGGTAAATTTTCATTATCATAATGGGTTTCTTTTTTTAATTGAGATTCAAAAGGATTAATAATATAATGTTCTAAAAGATCTATCCCCCTTTTTGCTTTAAAATAATTGTTTGTATTTTCTGCATCAAGATTTGTGAATTCAGGTAAGATTTTTACAAGATTAGGGTTTTCCATTTTATTTTCTCCATCACCACTTAATAATTCTTATTAATTTTTATTAAGTATTTATAAGTTTTTGCTTTTTTACTACTGAAAAGTTATCAAGAAAGATTCAGAAGAGTTTTGAGCTCTTTTAGGTTTTTTGTTTTAGATATATTTTCTCTTAATGTTCTTCCACCTATCGAGCCTTTAGTAAAGTGCATTGCATGAGTTCTTATTACTGAAAATTTGATGTTGAACTCTCTTAAGTATTTGAGATATTTTGAAAAAGCTTTGAGTTTATCTTTATTTGTGTAAGTTTTGTAGGTTCCTTTTGTGAGGTAATCATTAATTTGTTTGAAGATGAATGGGTTTCCTTGCGCTGCTCTTCCTATCATTATGTAATCACAACCTGTTTGAGATAGCATTTCCTTGGCTTTTTCAGGTGTTGTTATGTCTCCATTACCTACTATTGGAAGCTTTACTGATTGTTTTAACTCTTTTATTAGACTCCAATCAGATGTGCCTGAATACCTTTGTTTTATGGTCCTAGGGTGTAGTGTGAGTAGAGATACGCCTGCTTTTTCTGCTATTTTAGCTATTTTTAAGAATAAATATCTGTTTTTTTGATTTACACCTGCACGCATCTTTAGAGTTATTGGTTTTTTTACTGAATTTACAAGTGTCTTGAGGATTTTTTCAGTTAATTCTGGTTTTTGTAACAGTGCTGCTCCTGCCATGTTTTTGGTTATTGTTGGAGATGGGCATCCCATGTTGTAATCTATTATGTCAAAAAAAGGTTCAACTAATTGTGCTGCTTTTTTTAGAAGTTTTACATCTGAGCCAAATAACTGAATAGCTTTAGGTGATTCTTTTTTTGAGAATTGAATAAATTCTTTTAAGTCTTTTTCTCTTGCTGTTACTGCATGAATACTTGTTAATTCTGTTGTGGTTAAAGCAGCGCCATATTCTTGGCAAAGCAATCTAAAAGCAGGATCTGTTATTCCCGCCATTGGTGCGAGAAATGTTCTTGATTTGAATTTTGGGAGTTTCATGGTAATATGAAATTTTTAATAATTGATTCATTTCTGACTTCTGGATGAAATATTATGCCATAAAATGGTTTGTGTTTGTGTTTTATTGCTTGGATTGAATCATTTTCTGATATAGCTAAAATATCAAATTTATTGATGTTGGTTAGTGAATTTTGATGTAAATTATAAGCTTCAAACTCTTTTGAAAATAATTTATTTAGGTTTTTTGTAATTACTTTTGTCATTCCTATTTCTTTTTGTTTGATTAATTTTGCATTAAATGTTAAGGCAATTATTTGCATGCCAGAACAGATTCCAAGTACTTCTTTTTCTGTGTTTTTCAGCCAGGAGAATTTTGTTAAATAGTTTAAGTATTCATTATCTTTTAATGCTGTTCCACAAATTATTATTTTTTCATAATCATCAACATAACCAATATCTTTGTAATATTTAATTTTATATTCTTTTTTTGAATTTTTGACTATATTAACTATTGGTTTTACGAATTCTTCTTCACTGAGCTTGTTTTGGCATGTGCTGATTATGAGTATCATTTTATAGAATAATCTTGGAAGGGTTTATAAAATTAATCTTAAATTGCATAAGCTTATAAACTGACGTTATTCTTCTTCATTTATGGTAAGAGCTGAACGTCCATCAAGTTTTGAAGAATTTGCTAAGAGTGGTAAGAGCACTGACAAAAGATCTAGTCGTAGTAGAGGTCCTAGTAAAGGGTATGGTAGAAGTTCTAGTCGCGGATCTAGTAGAGGTGGCCGTCCTAGTAGTGGAAGACGAGATGGAAGAGACTTTAAGAAAAAAGATTTCCAAAGAACTAAAGTTACTTGTTCTTCTTGTAGTAAAGAATGTGAAGTCCCATTTAAACCTGATTTTTCTAAACCAGTGTATTGTGATGATTGTTTTGTAAAAAAAGGTGGTTCAGGTAAAATTTCTAAAGAAGATTTGGATTCTATTAATGAAAAACTAGATAAAATCATCAAACATTTAAAGATTAAGTGATTGTTTATGAGTTTTATTTATTCTCCTTTTCTTTTGCTTTAGCTATAAACCATAATCTTTCTTCATCTTCTAAAGATACTTTTTCTCCTGTGAAAATCCATGGTTTTCTTCGTTTTATTTTTTCAATAGCGCCTTCTATTACTTCTTTAGCTGTGAAAAGTTTTTTTTCTTCTGCTACAACCATTAAAAACATCAAGTCCCAAAGAGAATCTCCCATTTCTTCTTTTAAATTTTCAGTATCATTGTTTTGTATTGCTAATTTTATCTCTTCTACTTCTTTGACTAACTCTACATGTCTTTTTTCAAAAGTATCTTTTTTAGACCAAGGAGATACTTCTCTGTCCAGTTTTAATATTTTAAATAATTCTTCAAATCTTTCTTTCATGTTTTTTTGAAAGAAATGCTTTAAGGTTTTTTACCTTATTGTCTTTCTTTCATGTTTTTTTGAAAGAAATGCTTTAAGGTTTTTTACCTTATTGTC
>CAZVVW010000001.1:132536-155843 GCA_964630685.1 uncultured Methanosarcinales archaeon
TTTCTTTCATTTTATCTAAACCTATCTACATTTATTTTTTTACAATATTTATTTATTGGACATTCGCTACATTTAGGCGATATTGGTTTGCAAATTGTCTGTCCAAATTGTACAAAAACATGATTAAATTCCTTCCAGTGTTTTTTAGGTAATTCTTTTTCTAACTCCTTTTCTGTCTGTTCAGGAGTTTTTGTTTTAATCCACCCTATCCTGTTTGGGATTCTGTGACAGTGAGTATCAATAGGTAATGCATATTGGTCAAACGCAAATGCTAAAACTATATTTGCTGTTTTAGGGCCTACACCTTTTATGCTTAATAATTGTTCTTTGGTGTTGGGTGTTTTATTATTAAATCTCGTTAAAATTTCTTTTGAAACGTGTTTTAATATTCGTGCTTTCTTTTTGTAGTGTCCTGAAGAAAATATTAATTGTTCTAATTTTTTATCTGAAAGAGCTATTATTGCTTTAGGTGTATCTGCAACTGCAAATAGTCTTTCTGAAGCGATTTTTGTGTTTTTATCTTGAGTTCTCAAAGAAAGTAAGCAAGAAATAAGTATTTTAAAAGAGTCTGGTTTTCCCCTCATGCTGTTTAAGGTGGTTAGATTTAGGTCTGGAAATTTTTCTAAGAGTGCTTTCATTATTTCTTTTACATGTTTCATATCTCTGCCTCTTTGATTAATAAAATCCCTGCGTTTTTTTCATATTCTATTTCAGATTCTTTTATTTTGATTTTTTTCTTAAACATTGGCCCATCTATTACAAAAGTTTCCAGTTCTCCTCCTTCGCCAGCAGGATTAATTTTGTATTTTTTGTTTAGTGATACTAGTTTTTTTATCATATCTGAATCAATAGTTTTTCCCAAGTAAGAATCATCTAAAGGGTAACCGAATACACCCACAATAACTGTTTCAAATTTGTTTTCTTCTAATTCTTTTAGAAGTTCTACTTGGTCCATCTGCCAAAGAGGGTTAAAACACCAAAGATTTAGCTCTGAACAGATTTTTTGTACTCTTTCTGCTTGATAGACAGATGCTAAAGCACCTGTTACAACACCTTGTATATTGTATTTTTCGATTGCTGTTTTTATGAGAATTTTAAGATCTTTTAGTTCTATCTCTTTTTCTCCTTCTGTGATTTTTGTGATTAATGGAAGATCTATTGCTTTTGCTTGAAGTTTTGTTAGTTCAATGTTTGGGGTGTGAAACATATAGCTTTCTGGATTTTTTGATAGCACTGAAAGTAGACAAGCTATTTCATGCTCTTTGCTCGCTTTGTACATTGCATAGCAGGAGTCTTTTCCACCTGAAAATAATACACTTAATCTCATTCGTGATTCTATTGGTTTCATAATGTGAACCTTGTAAGTATTATTTGCTTTTTTCTTTAGTACTTATAAAATTTATGTAGAAAACTATTTAAAGAATTCACTTTAAAGATTATAAAATAATGTATAATTCAGAGAAATATAGAAGTTTGGATATCTATTTGAAAGAATTATCTAGTTCAAAATATGATCCATTGGACCCTTATGAAGAAATAGAATTAATACAAGAATATCGTGCTGGAAGCAAGAAAGCATTTGATAAATTAGTTACATCTAATCTGAAATTTGTGATTAGTGTTGCGAAAAAATCCAAAAGCAATCTTAATTTAGAAGATAAAATAGGTTTTGGAACTATGGGGTTAATGAGGGCTATTGAAAAATTTGATGAAACTAAGGGTTTTAAATTAATTTCTTATGCAGTTCATTGGATTAACCGATCGATTAATCAGGCTAATATAAATTATTCACGAATGGTTAGGATTCCTTCAAATGTGATTATTAATTTTGGGAAAATCAATAATTTTAAAGAAATATATCAACAAGAAAATGATGGTGCAAATCCTTCTGATGAAGTTCTTGAAAGAGAATTTAAAAATAAGGATAGTTTTTTGAAATCCACAAAAAAAGTTAAAAGAGAGTTATCTTTGGATAGTTCTTTTGATAAGGAATCTGATTATGGTCTTTATAATGTTTTGATAGATGAAACGTTTAATGCTCCTGATTATGATGTTCTTAATAAGGATTTGAAAAAAGAGATATATCATATTATGGATAAAAGGTTAGATGATAGAGAAAAATTTATAGTTACAAGATTTATGGGTTTGGAAGGAGATTTTCCTTTGACTTTGAATAATTTAAGTGAGAGATTAGGTATTGGTAAGGAAAGAGTAAGACAAATTAAAGATAAAGCTATAAGGAAATTGATGAGAAGTCAAGACTTAAATTATTTAAGAAGTTATTTATGAACCCTTACCCAAATGTTTATAAATTAATGATTTATAGGTGCTAAAATGGAAGATTTAGTTGATATATTTAAGAGAAATGATTGTGGGAGAATATCCATCTTTGAAGAGATAGAAGCAGAAGAAAAAAACAAACGTATTGCTCCAAAACACATCTCAAATACTGATTTTCTTGATGAAATGCTAGATTATAATGAAGATAATTTAAGCAATGATCCTTTTATAGAAAGTTACAACATTGTTCATGGCGAAGATGAATATTTAGATAATATTTATGAAAGACTCAATGGAAGAACAATAGAAGAATCTTCTTCTGCACATACAAAATATTGTGACCATGTCCGTTGCGGATATATTGGCCATAGAGATTAAATTTTTATTCTCCCTTTCCTTTATATCTTCCTCTAGATTCTACTTTTTCGAATCTTAGGAGGATTTCTTTGTAATCTTGTGCTTTTTTGTAGCCAATTAGAATTGATTTAAAACCATCTTCCCATATTCTGTGATGTTTGCTTTCTAAAGCCTGTCTTAATAAGTGCAGGTCAACTGCTTTATCTTCTAATCTTTTTGAAAAAAAGCTCAATCCAAAGTCAATAAAATATAATTTATCTGGAGACCCATCTGTCAAAAGCATGTTTGATGTAGTGAGATCACCATGAATTATGTCATTGTTATGCAATAGGGCGATTTTTTCTCCGATTTCTTTGCATAATTTTTTATGATCTTTTTTTTCTAAAACATCTCTTAATCTTGGTGCATTGATATAACTCATCACTATCTTCATCTCTTTATCGTCTATTTCTATTAGTTTTGGTGCTGGAAAACCTATTTCCTGTAATTTTTTTAGTATTTTAGATTCTCTTCTTGTTCTGAATTTTCTTAGTTTTACATCTATGTCTTTATGTCTGTAGGATTTTTCAATTCTGTGCTTTATTACATCTTTATCTAAGTAAATGATTGCTTCTGCACCATCGCCTATTTGTTTCATAAGGAATAAGGTTTTGATATTGGTATTTAAAAGTTATTATAATCTCCTTTCTAAATACACAACATCCTCGCCCTTATAATATTCTTTAAATCCATATTTATTCAACAAATATAATGCGTGGTTGTTCTTTTCTCCAGTCTTAACAAACCATCTATCATAATTAGTTTGTTCTTCAAGCAGATTAAACATTTTAGAACCCATACCATTTCCTGGTTTTTTCATTGCCCCTAACCATAAGTACAAATCCCCACACACTTCATAAGACACTATTAATCCTTGTACTTTTTCTTTATCTAAAGCAACTTGGATATAATGTTTGTTTGTGCTTAATCTTTCGATTATTTCTTCTTGAGTTATGTCTGCTTTTTTTGGGATACTAACTTTAATCAAATCAAATTTGCTATCACATCTTCTAAGGTTCCTTTTATAATCTCCATTTTGTCACCCTATAAGCTAGTTTAGCTAATTCTGTATAAGATCCAACTGCAACTCTAACATACTCTTAATTTTCAATTCCCTTAATTTTGTCTAAATCCACTATTTTTACATTCAAGTGATTCATCAATTCTTTTAATGGATAATTACTATTTCTGGCCATCAAGAAATTAGTTTGACTATCGACTATCTCATCAGCACAATAACTAATAATATTTTTAAGAATATTTCTTCTATAAATAATGTCTTTTCTTACTGTTTCTTTGTTATTGGCATTGAGTTTTGTCTTGGCTAACAAGATAGCATTTCTACTAGGTTCTGGTGTATCTAATTGGTCTAGGATTTCCCTAGAAGCAACTATATACCCTATTTTATCCTTAGTCATCCCATAAAATTTAGACAAAGTCTTAATCACAACTAAATATGAATTATCATTTACTAAATGTGCAATAGAATGCTTTTCTCTAATTAATTCAATGTATGCTTCATCAACTATCAATAGTTGTTGATTTTTTTTAGTGTATTCAATCAAACCACTAAGTTCATTATGCGTTCCTGTTGGATTATTTGGATTAGATAACAAAATAGCATCTAAATTACTGTTAATAGCTGGAATACTATAATCTTTATTTCTTGGAATAATTTCATATTCCTTGCACATCCCAATATACTCGAAATAATCTGGAACTAATAACCCTACTTTTCCTTTAACTATTTTATTGAGAACTTCTTTAAGCAGAGTAAGTGAACTATTGCTAACTTTAATGTTGCTTTCTACTGTGCTACATTGCCGACTTATAATGTCTTCTAAACTGCTTGAAGATTGTTTTCCTTTGGTACATAATTCAACATTGGTTTTGATTGTATCTAAGTCTATTTCGCTTAAACGGGCACTGCGGATAATGAATTTGTAATCTTGGGATTACTGATAACCCATTGCCCGCTAAGGATCCATAATGATTTATTTTTTCTATATTTGTGATTTCCATTGTTTTATACCTCCAATTGGTTGATTTTTGAATTATAAATAAAAAAATTAGTTTGATGCATTATTATTGTAAGTCAATTTTCATCCTTTAATATTCAAGAAGTTTAGCTTCAAAAAATTATAAAGAGTTATTATGACTCTAACAATATTAATAGAAAGGGCTAAAGCTAAAAGAAAGTGTTTTTCTTTTTCCTATAACTTTAGTATTTACCATATTCTATTCAAAAACAGAGATTTGTATAAAAAGCTTTCGATTAATTGTCCGGAAGATTTTCGAATTTTAATGGACATTATTTTAGAATAAACTCATCAATTTTCCAATATAGAAAATATAAAACAATAAAAGTAACCACCCTTCCCATCTTGTTATTTCTTTATTTTGAGTCATAAAGAAATATAAAAATGTTGCAATTAAAACCATTGGAATTCCAAACGTAATCATTATTGGAGGTATGATTAAAGGACTAATTAAGGCTGAAATCCCCATAACTGCAAAAGAATTAAAGATACATGAGCCTAATACATTTCCAACTGCAATTTCTGCTTTTCCTTTTCTTGCGACATTTACACTTACAACAAATTCAGGTAAAGATGTTCCCAAAGCTATTGCTCCTGCTGCGATTATTTCTTTTCCAATATTTAGAATTGTTGATAATGCTATAACTGATTCAATTGTATATCTTGCACCCACATAAATAAACAATGAACTTATGGTTAATGTGATTAATGTCGTCCAATTGAATTTTTTTGTTTTTAATGTTGTTCTCATTTCTTTTTCTGCCATTAAATCTGGGTGTTTTTTTTTCGGTTTTTACAGTATAAGTCAAATAAATTATAATACCTAGGATACACAACAACGCTTCAGGTAATGTAAATATTCCATCATAAATGGTTATTGCCAATAAAAATGTAGAACCAATTAACATTGGAAGATCTACTCTTATAATCTCAAAACCAATCTTTAATCTTTTTCCAACTATTGCAGATACACCTAAAACAAGAAAAATATTAGTAATATTAGAACCAATTACATCACTTACAACTATCTCCGAAGCATTATTTAAAACAGCAAAAATAGAAGTAATTAATTCTGGAAGCGATGTTCCAATAGATACGATTGTTACACCAATTAAGAATGCTGGAAGCCCAAAAAATATACCTATTTTTTCAGCAGAATCTGTAAAGTAATCTGATGCTTTAATTAACACAAACATACTTATTATAAAAATTATTATCCAAGTGAATAATCCAAACATAATTAATTAATTTATAATGTTGTTTAAATACTTTTGTTTTTATTTTTGTGTGTGTGTTTGTGTGTGTGTTTGTGTGTATATATCCTTAATAATTTCTTTGTTGTATCATTTACTACAGCACATCTTTATTAATTCTTTAGGCTTTGAGAAATATAACAAAATAAAAATTTGGAGATAAAATTGGATAATAAAGAACTGCAATTCCTTTCGCATTTAAGGGAAAATGCCCGTGTAAGTTTAACTAAAATAGCCAAACAGACAGGGGTGCCAATAAGCACTTTATTTGATAGGTTGAAAAGGTATGAGAAAGGATTTATCTTAAAACACACTGCATTGCTAGATTTTAATAAATTAGGATTTGGTGTTATGGTAAAAAGTTTATTGAAAGTACCAAAAAATGAAAAAGAAAAAATCGTAGAATATTTACAAAATAATCCTCATGTGAATGCTATATCAACTGTAACTAATGGATATAGTTTATTGATTGAAACAATATTTGGTGATTTGAAAGGAATGGAAGAATTTACAGAACAACTTGAAAGATTTAAAATTGAAAAAAAAGAGGACTTTTTTGTTATTGAAGATATCAAAAGAGAAGGTTTTCTTAGTCAACCAGAACTTATAGGTTTGGTTAAGGGGGTTTAATAAGATGGAAGAAAAAGAAATAAAAAATATTAATGGAGCGGTTGAAAAACCACAGAAGAAATATTCAAATAAAGCAGGAATTTGGAAAACAGTGATTGCTGGAACACTTATTGCATCTGCGCTTTATGTTGGGGATAAAACCGATATTTCTGATAAAATTTCTGGAAGTTATAATTCTGCTAAAGAATCAACTATTGACGCATTTACTACAGATGTTGGAGAATCATCACAAGAATTAATCTATAAAATTATTGAAGAAGAAGACATTTCTAAATATTCAAAAGATCTTGCAAAAGTAATGTATGCTGCTTCAGATGCTATTCCTGATAGTGTTGCTAAAATTGTGATAAATCAAAGGGTGGGTGAAATGGATTCGAAATCTCAATTAGATATTTTGAAAAATACTACTGAATCATTTCTTGAAAAAAATAAAAATGGATTAGAAATATTGATGAAAGAATTTTATAGAGATATAAAAGATAAAATCTATGAAATGAGAGGTAAATAAAATGAGTTTAGAAAAATTAACAAAAGGTGCAGTTAAGAAGGTTAAAGATGTGACTATAGGATATCAAGCAAGTAGATATAATCTAGAAAAAAATAAAACGCGAGCTTTGTATGGTGCTGTAGCACTTGGTGCATTATACCTCATTCCTGGAGATCAGCCACTATTAAGCACAATTGCAGTGGGTTACACTGTTTTGAAAGGATATCATTCAATAAGAGATTGGGCAGGAAAATAAAATGGGAAAAAAATATGGATCAGGAAGACTTGGTGGATTATGGAGTGGTGCATTAGCTTTAAAGGGATCAGTTGCTATTGGATTACTTGGAGCTTTTTTAGCATATACAAATATTAGTACAATAAAAGAAGCAGAATATAATTTATTAGATAAAAATCAAAAGGTAGAATCAGGATATTTTCAAGACCCACCAGGATTAGAAACAATATGGAATTCAAATGAGGCAGGAAATGTTGAAACCTTTTTACAATATAAAAAAGGAAAAAATTTAGTAACTAAAGTTGAAATTATGGAAGATATGCTTCCTAAAAATGAAACTATGGTTGAAGGGTTAAAAGAAAGATATCAAGAAGGAAATGTTGAGGGTAATTTTAGTGATGATTGTTTTGGATTGTTCAAATCTGCATGTTTATCTGAATATACTGGACTTGATTCAGTAGTTAATAACCTGACTTTTAGTGTAACAACTAATGGGATTGGAAAAAATGAATTGTATTTTAATTACAATAATGGGGAGAAGGTTTATAGTAAAAAAGTTGGTGTTGAACTTTTCAAAGATTACAACCAAAAGGAAGGATTAGTTACTGAACCAAAAGAAGATCAAAAAACATCAATTATTGAGATGTTTAATTTTTTAGATGGCTTATATGGGGAAAAATAAAAAATGACTAAACTAACGCCTGAAAAAGAAAAGGGAACAAGGTTTGAGATTTTCTTAGAGCAGATTTTAAAACAAAGCGGTTATCAAAATGTTTTGAGAAATGTTGAATACCGTAAAGAAAGATATGTATTCAGACAAGCAGATGTTAGTTATAATTTAATTAAAGATGGGCAACTGAAATTAGTTGTTGTTGAAGCAAAATATTCTTCTAATTTTGATATAAGTTATGAATTAAGGGGTGGAGAAAAGGAAAAGAATGGCCAAGTAATTGAAAAAATTAACAATGTTGTTGATGAAACTTATGAAAGATGTAAATTTATTGGAGCTGATATTTCTGTATTGGTTACAAATAAAAGTTTTGATGATCAGATTATAAGTGCAGCAAGTGAAAGAAATATCAAACTTCTTGATGGGGAAGATTTATTGAATATTTACAATAAATTAGGTAAAAAAGGTACGATTGATACTGCAATAGATAATATTAATTTAGAAAAATATAATCTGAATAAAAATATGATTTACATATAATGCTTGTTGTATTAAACACTACAGCTCAAGTTTATATAAAAGATTATATTATTATAATATAGGATTTCCGTAAGGAATATCTTACTAATTAACTAAAAACAAAATTAATTGATGTAGCTTTAGCTATATCATGGATGTATTCATCCAGAGGATTCGTAAATGGGAGCAATAAAAACATTGGCATATACTGCCTTACTTGCTGGAGGAATTGCTGGAGGTTATCATTTTGGAGCTAACAGTTGTTCTGCAGATCAGGAATATAACATAAATAGAGAAAACAAAATAGTAAGTTTAGAGTCAAAGACACTAGGAACATCATACGAACTAAAACAGATTGGTGGAGATTTCTACTTAGGAGATTCAAATCATAATCTGAAAGGAGTTCAAGCATTATCTATGTATGAAACAGAAAAGAAAGTTGAATCAAAGATAAATGGTTTAGAAAGTAAATTAGATTCTTTAGAAACTAAACTTAATTTTCAAAAAGGAGATTGATTGTTGTATAAGACACTACAGCTCAAGTTTATATAAAAAGTAAGCTTAAGCTGTGATATAAATGAATGGGAGGTATTTGCTCCCTGGAGGCAATAAAAATGGGAGAATTTGATTTTGATGAAGAAAATGGGGGAAATTTTGATACTATAAATCAAGATATAGATCTAGAAAAAACAATCTCTGAAACAGAAGTGGATGAAAGGGCAAGAAAAGTAGCGAGACTTGAAAATATGAAAAGAGAGCGGATGGAGTCCTTAAAAAAAGTAGATGATACTGTAAAAAGATATTCTGGAGAACGTGTTTCGGTTACTCAAATATGGAATAACGCACTTGAAGATGTAGTTAAAAGTTATGGAATTGGACAAAATGTAAATGGATTAAGAAAAAAAGTATACGACACCCTTAGAAAAGTTGGAATAGATATGTATAAAAGAGATGCAAATAAATTTTTAGATTCTGCTCAAGGAAGGGCAGAAAAATTAGAAGACACTCTTGAATATTTGAATAAAAGATTAAACAATGATGTTGGAAAACAAAAAGGAATTAAGATAAGATTAGAAGAAGATACTGAAACTGCTACTGCAATAGCTGACGCAATTGTTCAATCAAAAACCATAAAAGAAGAATATCAAATAGAGATTAAAAACAAAGAGAAAGAAGTTAGGCAGTTATACCAAGATGCTAGAGATAATTCTGATATGGACTATAGGGATGACATTGCTTATGTAAAAGATGAAGTTAAAAAATTAAAAAAAGAGTCTACTGGAGTAGATACTGATCTTAGAAACTTAAGCACTAAAATGAAAAAGTTTTATGTTAGGGTTAAGGCAGAAAAAGCTATTATGGCTGGTATTGATATTGTGTATAATGGTGGACAAGAAACCTTATCTGATTTACAAGCAGAAATAGATATTAGTAGAGAATTCATTAATAATGGAAGTCTTGTTGATGATGGATTAGGAAGAGCAATCCAAGATATTGGAGATATAACTCAAATATACACTCCTGCACTAGCTGGTATGGGTGAAACACTTGGTGGCGCTTTAGTAGAATCTATTAACAAAGTTAATGGGGATATGGAAGCTTACAAAAGTCAAGTGAAAGATAAAAAATACTTGAAAGAGTTAGAAATCCAAACTAACGAAAACAAACAGGCACTTAATTCCAGTATGGATGAAATGATATCTGAGTTTACTACAATGCCTTACAAATAATTTTTTTCTTTTATTTTTTATTTTTTTGTAGAGAACAAAAAGCAAAATGAAAAACATTAATTTAGAGGATCGTGTATTGGATAGCACTGCTTTAAGTACTAAAGAAGAGCTAAAACCATTAATAGATAATCTAAAAATAAATTTAACTAGTCGTTTTGGAAGAATTGCAGGTAGTTTTAAGGCGAGCGATTTAACTAAAAAAGTAATAGGTATGTATGGGGGGATTTACAAATCTCTCAAAAAAGAAGTATCTAAACAAAGAAAAAAAGAAGAATCGTCTGAAGATGAGTTTTTTCGTTCTTATTTAAGTTATGTTGCAAGTGAAGCTACAATCCAAATTTTAGGGAATGGAGAAGAAGGTGCTTTAGTGAGATCTTATGGGACTAGGAGACCAATCAATTTTAATCTAACACTTAATAAAACTGATCAAACAGCACTAACAGATGCTTCAAAAGGAATATGTAATGCTGTTTTAAATTCTGGATCTTTGGATAATGTGAAATCAGAGATTAAGAGTTATCTTAGGACTATAGAAGATTATGTGTTGGAAAAAATGGATCAACCCATTCATTCTAATCTGAAAAAAAGATATAAAAATATGAATGTTAGTGGGAAAAACTTCAAAGTGAATGGAATAAAAAAACCTAAAGTATCTGATCAGAAAGAACCTGGTGTGGAAAATAATTATAAAAAAGGATTGGAAGAAGTGATACTCGACCCTGTCAGAAGGGACGATATCGTTGCAAATGAAATGGGTATTAATATTATTGAAACCGAAGTGCCTTGTTTATTACACTATGATTCTGTTGAAAAGAGAAATCCTTTTTTAGGATTCAACCAATATATTCTATTTGTTGGTGATAAAGGAACTGGAAAAACAATGATGGCAAGATATGGTATGACTCTTGCTAAAGAAGTGGGTGAAAAAAATAATATTTCTTTATCATTAGTAAAACTAGAATTTGAAGATAGATGGCAATATGGTCCTCTTGAGAATATTAGAAAACAATTTTCAGAGATTAGTGAAGGGACAAGACCTTATGTTATCTTTATTGATGAAATTGATACAAAAATTCCTTCAAGAGGGAATGGATTAAAAGATGGATACAGAAAAGATGTAGTTGGAGAATTCCTTAAATTTCGTGGCGGAGGAGATTATATCAATAAAGGTAATTATATTATTATGGCTACAACTAATGAGCCAAATAACATTGATCCTGCAATACTTAATGTGTTTAAAGTAGCAAATCTTAGAGGTCCTGAAACACCCCAAGATAAATTACAAGTGCTTTACAATAATCTACGTTCTGGAATATCTCAAGGGTATGTGCAAGTAGAAAAAGAAGAATGGGCAACAATAGGAAGGATGTTGGGTCAATATGAATTAACTGGAAGAGATTTAGTTAATATTGCTAATGGTGCTAGGGAAAAATATAGGGGCATTGCAACAAATATCCCTTTTATCGGAAGTGCAACTTCTAAAGAAAGAATGACTAAACAGATATTAAATAGAGATGGGTTAGCTTATGTTACAACAAAACAAGATATTATTGATTCTATTACTTCGCAGATTGAAAAAGAAAAATTGATTGAGAGGTCTTATATCTAAAATGCCAAAACCAAGAAATATAGATTATGAGAAAACGAGAAAAAGAATAATAAGAGGATACAAAGATAGGGGATATAATATTGTTGATGGAAGTGGGGTGTCAGGAGAAAAACAAACGCTTCATAAGAAAGAAAAAAAGATTGATGAAAAAGAAAAACTACCAATCCAAGATATTGAAAAAAAAGAAGATGGTGGTAATGGCAAAGATAATAATTTAGAAAAAACAGTGAATCAAGAATTTAATCCTATAATTAGAACCAAACATGTAGCAAGAAACACTTCAAGGCCATTACATAAACTTCATTCTGTGTATAAAACAATTGAAGATAAAGCATTATATTTATCTCCTGTTTTGGATGTTGATTTTTCTAATGGGAACAATCTTTCTTTAGGGGAAGGAAAAACTGAAAGTATCACTCTTGGTGGAGAAGCGTATAATTCTGTACTTCTTTACACTCTTCTTACGAGTGTTATGGATAAAGGAAAAATGTTGGTTTGTGGACCTCCTGGTTCTGGTAAGACGAGTAGTTCAAGATTTATTGGTAGTGCTGTGAATAATCTGCTTGTGGATTATATCAAACACGCTACACTCTATGGTCACCCTGAACAAACAGAAGAAAAAATGATTGCGATGTTTGATCCTATTAAAATGATTAGGGGTGAAAGAAAACTGATTGTGAGGGATTTTTTGAAAAGCCCAATAAAAGTTATAGATGAAGTTAATAGACTGCGTCCTGAATCATTATCAATATTGTATGAGCTATTAAATTCTGGCTCTGTAACTTATCAAGGCCAATTGATTAAAGCGCGAAAAGGACCTTTGTTTGCAACAGCAAATGCTTCGGATTCTGGAAATTATGACATACCCCCTCCATTTATGGATAGATTTAATGTTGCTGTTTTTGTAGATACAATTAACCCATATTATTTAGAGAGTTTTGAAAAACAAAGAATGGGTAATTCTAATAATTTAGAAAGTATGGTGAAGATTAATGACCCTTTAACTCCGCAAGATTTGGGGGTAATAAAAAGAGACCTCTATAATGTGAATATGCCTTCTGAAGAAATGGGGCGAATAGCTCATTTTTTAGCAGAATTAAGTGGGTGTGATATGGCTGGGGTAAGTATTGAAAGAAAAACTAAAGGTAACACAACTGAAAAAAAACCTCCTGCGCTATGTAATGATTGTCATTTTTATGGAACAGAAAAATCTATCTGCTACAAAACAGAAGATGGATTATCTGCAAGAGCTCTTGAGAGTGTTGTTAATTATAGTAAGGCGCTTACTTACTGGAGAGGAAAAAACACTGTTGGAAGCGATGATGTTGCAGCTGTAGTGCCTTATGCAACATGGTTTAGAGTAAGTCCAACAAGGGCTGCTTTTGAAAAAGAACCAAGATATGTAAATGACAGAATTGGATTAATGAAAGATCTATTTGATGTTTCTTCACAAAGTTATGATGAAATAGTTAAAGCTATGCCAGAGTATAAACAGATAACTGCTCTTGTTTATTCAAGCACGAATGGAAATAGTTCTAGTATTAATGTGCAAAAAAATGAAATTAAAAGAATGATTGAAACTGCTGGAAAATTAGATAGTACAGCTAAATTTCCTTTGATAATATCATTGAAAAAAATGTATAATTATGCCAAATGAAATAAGACTTAAAGAGTCTTAAATCATTTTAAGAAAAAATTAAAATGATATCAGAAAAACAGATAGACTGGACATGGAATAAAGTAAAAGAGTTTTGGACTCATGTTAATCTAGATAAACCTAAAGTGTATATGCGAGAAGAACAAGAAGGGTTGGGGGGAGAAATTGCTGCTTTTGATCAGGCAAATAAAAAAGTATATGTTGATGAAGCCAATCTAGAAAAAATACTTGGAAAAGATAAATTTGGAACTGTGTTAAATCACGAAGTTGGACATCATAAATTATGCCCTGTTAATCTTAGAGAATATTTTAGACTTACTGCTAATGCTTACAAAGTTACAAGAAACATCAAATTATCTAAATTAGTAGAGAATCTTTTTGCAGATTTAATTGTGAATACTCATTTGTATGAAGAAGGTAATAAACAGATAGTTGATGTGTATAAAGAATTTTCAAAGCAGAATAAAACAAAGATGTGGCAATTCTATATGGCTACTTTTGAAAATATGCTTGGAAAACCAGGAATCATCAATAATAAAGAAATGAAAGAAGAGATGAAAAAAGATGCTGCTAAACTTGGAGAAATGATGTCTAAATCTGTGTACAAACAAAGTGAATGGCCAAAATCCATCAGAGAATTAGCTAAATATGTTAAAAAGTATATGGAACAGGATGCTCAACCACAAGGAGATGGAATTTCAAAAAAGCAGAATAAAGAAAAAAATATGAAAAAACAAAAAGAAACTATGATGGATGAACAAGGAGTTAGTGATTTTCTTCCGTTCAAAAAATATAGTAAAAACAAGGAAGTTCGTAAACAACAAGCAAAGGTTGTTGAAAAAGAGTTAAAGGGGTTATCAAAAGAAATTGGGGGAGATGATTTTAAAAAAGTGCTTAAGGGTCTTGGATTAGGAACTGACTCGCAAGCAAAAATCTGGCTTTATAGAGATTTGGCTTCTAGCTATATGTTAGACTTGCCAAAAAATATGGCAGGTGTTAAATCTAGTGTGCCTTTGGTTCCTGAAAAATGGAGAGTTTCAGACCCTGCTGAAAAATTAAATGTAGAGTATTCTCTTTCAAATTTTGGGATTTTGGTGCCTAATGTAACAACTTATCAATTTAATTCAAAAAAACACAGTTATCGGGTTGAGGGAGATGAGGCTCCTGATTTATTGATAGCTATTGATTCAAGTGGAAGCATGCCAGATCCAGACCACTACATGTCTTTTCCTGTGCTGTCTGCTATATTATCTGCACGAACAGCACTTGAATATGGGAAAAAAGTAGGGGTTGTTAATTTTTCAAATTCACATAAAAAAGTAGATTTTACTAATGACAGTCAAAAAATAGACGAAGCGCTTACTTCATATATTGGAAATGGAACAGAAATTCCTGGTAAAGTTATAAGAGATATGATTAGCAAAAACAAGTATCCTTCACATTTATTGATTATCAGCGATACTGAAATCTATAATCTAAAGCCAGAAATAATTAATCTAGAATATGCGCTTAAGAAAGGAAAAGCGGGCGGAACTATCTTTTTAGATTGTAAACCATCTCATAACACAAAGATGCTTTCGGAGATTGGATTTGATGTACAATTTACAAGAAATTTTTCAGATTTAGCAGATTTGAGTCTTAAAAAAACAAAGGGGTTGTATGAGAAAACATAGAAAAGGTGAAAAAAATGACACTAAACATATTAAATAAGGATTTTTTCAAGACAGATATAGGTAAAAGGCTTGCTAAGAAGTATTTTGGTTATGATTATAGTGAAAAACCAAAAAATGATATGGGGTTTTCCCAGAGTTTTGCTAGAAAAAGTTCCATTGATGAGACTGTTCAAGAAAAAAATGAACAGGATAATAGAAATGGTGTGGGAATTATTGATGTATCAGAATCTTTGCCTGAACAATTACCCCTATTAGAAGAAGTTGTTGAAGAACCCAACTTCAAGGAATTGTTTCCTGACTGCGGTAAACAAAAGAAAAATGTTAATCAAAAAAATAATGGTGTTGGCGCTGTTGCACCTATAAAATCTATAAAATCTATGAACAACACCTTAGAATTGAATGAATTGGTTAATTATTACAAACATCTTGGTCTTGTTGGGGAAGAAAATATTGCGTGTGCAATGACTTTAGCTGCGATTAATGGTTCTTCATTTGGAGTTGAAGGCTATAGTGGTTCTGGGAAAACTTTTGTTGTGGATAAATTAGTGGATAATCTTTTGCCAGATGTTTATAGAATCCAACAATCAAGCAAATTGGCTATTTTTAATGATATTGATAAAATTAATGGAAGTAAATTTATTTATATTCCTGAACTTCAAAAAGCAATGAAAGATAAGAAATCTCCAATTATTGAAGTAATTAAAGATCTTACTGAAGGAAAAGATGCTAACAGAATTGTGACAAGTAGAAAAGGGAAAGGTGTAACAGAATATTCAATTAAGAGTGGCGTTAGTGTGATATATACGCTTGCTTTGGAGAATTATTTCAAAAAAGACGAAGAGAGTTCTAGAAGATTGATTAGGCTTAGAACTGATTCTTCCCAAGAACACTTAGATGAAATACATGAAACTAAAGCAAAAAATAGATATTCTATTGGGAAAAGTAAGTGTGCTATGAAAAAATTAGAGCAAAAAGTTAAGGAACATGTCAGTGATTGTATTGCACTTAATGAAATAAATATCATTGATCCTTTTTCAGAATACGTAACTGATATAATTCCAAAAACACAAAAATCAGTTGGTTATATCGACCATTATTACTCTTTGTTAGATGGGTGCGCAAAATTCCATTATAATCAAAGACAAAAAGTGGATATTGGTGGAGAAACTTATTTGATTGTAAACTTAGAAGACCATTACAATGTGTTTCAGATGTATTTTAATGAATTCGCTCAAACGCTGAAAGATCTAGCAACAGATGAGGATAAATTAAGGGAGCTGAGTGTAGTTGATAGACCTAATTGGGAAAAATGTTTTTATGATGGATGTGAAATAATGACTAATAGTGCTGAATTAAAAAAGCTGAGAAACCAATATCCTGGTGTGATAAAAGATTGGTATGATTCACAAGTTAACAATAATGTTATAAATACTATTGATTACATGGATGGTAAAGACAAAATAATCGTTAATGTTAACCTTATTTTAGGTGGGGAAGATGGTAAATGAGAAGGATTTGTGGGGACTTGTAAAAGAAAGATATTTACCAGAACATTCTAAAAGTACAAAAGAATTAAACAAGGCGCTAAAGAAACTATATGCTCTTGAACTTCAATCTGATTTCAAAAGCCTTGAAAAAATCATTGGTGGAGAAGATGTATCTTTAAATGAACTAGATTCTATTGCTGAAAGAGTGCAAGAAGCGCGTTATACTGAGAGTGATTTTTCTTTGTTAGGGTACAGAACAGAAAATTCAGATAAAAAAACCAAACAAGTTAATATTGTTAGTAAAGGATTGGAAAATGCACTCAAAAAA
The DNA here is from genome assembly GCA_964630685.1 of uncultured Methanosarcinales archaeon. Classification (GTDB taxonomy): domain Archaea; phylum Nanobdellota; class Nanobdellia; order Woesearchaeales; family BS150m-G63; genus BS150m-G63. The sequence goes on from CAZVVW010000001.1 coordinate 149,530, forward strand.
TTAAGTGGTAGAAAATACAACGAACTTGAGAGACTACAAAAAGATATGAAAAAGAACAAGCATAATCTTGGTATACTTTCTTCACTTAGAGCTTCTGCAAATGAAATAAATAATCTTTTATTTGGCGAAGGAGATAAGAAAGGAGTGTATGAATTAAGTAGAAAAGATGCACCTGAATTAACTCAAAATTATCATGAACAAAAAAAAGTTATTGAAGAAGTAAATGAAAGAGTTGAGCTAATTAAAAAAAGTTATGCTAATTTTGATTTGAAATTTGATTATAAAAAAGAGCTGAAAGGGTTAAAAAAAGAAACTCGTGTTGGATGGATATTTAATGGGGATCTTGCAAAAAAATACAAAAAAGCAGGATATTATGAAGGATTAATTGAACTCAAGTGGCTTAATCGTGAAGTAAAAGATATGCTTGCGTATTCTGAAACTTATTTAGAAAACAAAGAAGAAATTAGTAGAGATATATCTGAAATAAAAAATGTTCAAAGAAAACTGTCTTCTTTGGGTGCTGATAAATTAAAGAAGACTGCTGAAGAGTATAGTGTTGGGAAATATAACGATGAAAATTCTTTTTATCTTGAAAAAGATGTTGATGAATATGATTCGCTTGTTGAATCTTTACATAAAAAAATAGATGGGAGACTAAAAAAAGAAGTAAAAACACTTAATGAAGATTACAAAAGATTAGAATCTATTGGAATTAGTGAGAAAAAGAAAAAACAATTAAAAGGGCTTGCTGCAAAATTTGATGTGGTTGGGGATGATGAAGGAAAGAAAAAAGCGGTTGGACTTGCGCAAAAAACTGGAAAAAAACTAGACGATATGTGTAATGCAGAGGATATGGATTTTAAGTATACTATTTCTGATAAGGTTTTGTATAGAGCAAGAAATGATATGATCTATGATGTTAGGGATTTTATACAACCAGATAATCCAATATTGAAAGAAGTTGTTGAAAAAGAAGGGTTAAATGATGGCTCTCTTGATGATGTTGCATATAACTGCATGAAATGGGTGCAGAGAAACATAAAATATACTCCAGACCCTCAATTTACTGAAGAAGATGAAGAATGGCTTATGCCTACTGAAACTATACAGACAGGTAAAGGTGACTGTGAAGACGGCACTAATTTGATTGTTTCTTTGATGAGAAATTCAGGAGTTCCTGCTTATCGTGTTAAAAATGCTTGTGGAGAAGTTGATGAAGGTGGACATAGTTGGCCCATCTATCTTCGTGAAAAAGATAATGAATGGGTGATTATGGATTGGTGTTATAAACCTAATTCAAGAAAAGTTGAAAATCGTGGACTATCAAAGAATAATAAGGATTATAATTCTATAGATTTTACGTTTAATGACGAACATTCGTGGGCAGATACTGCGATTGATATTGATGGAAAAGTTGCTAGTCGTGGGAAAAAAGATGTTGTTAGTGCGCCAAAAGTGATTATTGATGAAAATGTATTGGGTGATGTTGGAGAAGGAAATTTTTCTCTTCCTTTGTATGTTACTGGGATGGGTTTGCCTGATAATTTTAGATATATTGGTTTGAAAAAAATCTTAGAAGGTAGAAATGGCGAAAAAAACTGGAGTGAAAGATTTGATAACTTTTGTAATGAATTAAATAATGTTAAAATTGAAAGTGAAAATGACTATATGTATCTTTCTGGAATTTTAAATGGATTAAAAAAATCAATAGAATATCCAGATAGATTCTTAGATGTAAAAGGGGCTGAGAAAGCATATAACAGCATAGATAAAATTGTTAAGGGGTATGGTGTTAGTTAGATTGGTTAGATTGATTGACTATTTAGCAGATTCCCACAATAAAGAAAAGTATTTCTTATAAGATTCTGCTATAGCTTTATTTTTTATTTGGATATTTAATAATGGTTTAGTCCAAAGAGTTAAGAAAACTTCTTCTCCACAAACAACTGTAGATACTTGAGAGTCAAATCTTTCTGGAAGATATTTTGCAGAAGTTAATGCTATTTTATTTAAGAAAGTGATTCTTTCTTTAGCATCATGATTGTAAATGTGTTTCATAGGTATTTTTTGGGTTATTCTTTCTTTATGGAAATGAGGGATTTGTGTTTTTACTATTTCTGGTGCTGTTGGAGGAATTCCATAAGCGATTATTTCTTCTTTATATTTAAGTAATCCATATAAAAGATTCATAAATGATTGTACTCCTTCAAAAATATGCGCTTCCCCCCTTGATTGGGCTAATTTTTTGCTCATCATTAATTGTGGAAGAATTTCTTTAATTTTATTTTCTTTATCTTTAATAATTCTAAGTAAAGCTTTTGGATTTGTTGCTTCATATAATGTTGTATTGTCTCTTTGTATATATGCAGTAAGTCCTTTATCTGTTAATTTTTTTAGAGAATCATAAACATTTGCTCTGTGTAATTTACATTTATTAGATATAGAAGTCACTGTGCTTAATCCCAATCCCAAGAGTGTTGTGTAAATTTTAGCTTCATTAGGACTTAATCCGATTTCTTCTAAAATATCTTCATTCATTTTGATTTAACGGAATATTTCCGTATTTCCTATAAAAATATATATAAAACAGAAAACTATATAAATATTGTGATTAATATTACTAATTAGTAGTGAAATTAATTTTAAGGTTATAAAAATGGTCCAAAGAGATATTATGGGAAGATATCTGCAAGGTTTGCATAGAAGAGACCGACTCCATCAAAGAGGGGGGGATCCTGATAAAAAATATAATATTATGTTCTATGGTGCAGGTAATGTTGCTGAAGAATCAATAAAAGCTCTTATTGGAGCAAATCTTCCTATTAATGAAATATATCTTGTGGGAAGGGAGAAAGAAAGCACAATCTACAATCTAGAAAGAATAACAAAAGAATTAAACAAATCTTTTGGTGATTGTAACACTAAAGTTATTGGTAAGTTTACTACAGAAACTGGTGAATTGTTGCCACAGACAGATTTATTTTTCTTTACAGCAGATGCAAATGACCCTAATGAAACTGATAGGGTAAATATGATTAAAAATAATAAACCAATCGTAGAAGAAGTTGCACAATATTTTAATCAAGATTTTAAAGGGATTATTAATTTTACTTCTAATCTTCCAGAAGTGCTTGCACATTATGCTGCGACAAAATTTGATATTCCGGATGTGAGGCAAATAACTGCACATGTGCCTTTAGATTTGATGAGATATGAACATATTGTTAGAAATAATATTTTGCTTGAAGAAAGTTATGAAAGTTTAGATTTAGTTGTTGTGGGATATCATGATTTACCTTATGCGGTAGCAAGTGGTTCCAAAGTAATTAAAAGAATATTTATTGAAAAAGGATCATATGGGAGAGAGGAAATCAATATAACTAGAAAATTAGAAAAACACAAAGGATTATTGCAATCTATTTTAGGAAATTATGCAATAGAACAATTTAATCTCCAAAAAGGGGAACTCCAATCAAAAGATTTAGATAGGAGAGAAGGTCCAACTATAATCAGCACAGGTATGGCTGTTGCTAATTTTATTGATGCTGTTGTAAATAGGGGTGAAACAAATACTGCAATTCCTTATGAAGTAAAGGGTAATCAATTCTTTGTTAATTTGCCTGTGACTTTCTTGAGAGGGTATCCTCAATTAGATATGGAGAAATTCGAAAGATTAACAGAAGAAGATTTAACTCATTTACATGATAGAATAAAGGGTCCAGATAGCGCTGTTAAGTATAAACCCTTATCTCAAATAATTAATGAAACCATTGGCAGTGATTGTAATTTTAAAGTTCCTATAAACTCAAAGAGATTAAATAAAATTTTTAATCCTGATGGTAAAAAAATCAAATTAGAAAAAAAAGTTATTGAAATAAGACAAGATAATACTGAATTCGAAAAAGAAATTGAAACATTACAAGATGAAATAACAAAACTTAAACAATCTGGAGATTATTCTCGGGAGACTCAAAAATTAGAAAAAAGAGTAGGTAAATTAGAAAAAGAAAAAGAAAAAATTAGTAAATTAAAAAATGAACTTGTTGATTCATTGGATGCTAAACTTTATCTCCCAATTTCAAATAATAACTTAAAAATCATTAGATATAATTTGAATCATAATCTAATGCCTACCACCACCAAATATAATATTAATTTAAGAGGGGTTGTAAAAAAAGGATTGTCTTATGAACATTCAAAAATGAGTGTATTGGATTATCAAATTTCTGGAGGTAAATTTTATGCCTTAGTTGATAGAAGCCATGATAATAAACAAAAGGAATATAGGCTATTTATATTTGATGAGGAGACTGGAGAGAGAGAATTTGTTAGTGAACCTATTGTGGGCGACCATTTATTTGATATTGGGACTATGAATGTAAAAAATAATAGGGTGCTTTTTTCAAAAAAAGGAAAAGAAGGAACACATCTTTGCGAATATTCTATAAAAAATAATACCTTGACCCCTGTTCAAAAAACAAGTGGTTTGGTTGATTTGATTATGCCTTATAATGATAAAGAAGCTTTACTTATTAATGATCAAATTAATATAGGCAATAAATTAATACACCAAACCAAGACCCATTGTAATGGATTTTATAAGATATTAGAAAGTCAGGATTTATTATTTTATAGCACTGATGATAATCTTTATGTTTATGATATTGCACAAGATTTTGACCTTGTATCTTTTCCATCTCAAGGTTATTTAAATGACATAATTGAAACTTCGCAAGGATTACAAATGATAACTGCGGGAAATGTTGGCGAATTAATTATTTCAAATTATGTATCTAAAAAAGATTTATTTGAAAATAAAGGAGAAGTGAGTTTATTAAAAAATAGTTCTTTGAATGAATTAACGAGGATATATACTCAAGATCAACATATTATTTATGGTGCAAAAGATCCTGATAAATTTTTTGCACTTTATCATAAAATGAGTGATGTTTATATTGAACCAATAAATATTTCTGGATTTAAGAGTCTGGAGGGGGAATTAAAATGAAATATAATATTGTAAATGCTAGTGTTAAAGGTAAAATACATGAAGAAGAAGGAGATGTGAATCAGGATTTTTTAAAAATAGATCGATTGAGAAATATTTTATTGTTATCTGATGGTATGGGAGGTCATAAGGCAGGTGAAGAAGCGAGTAAAACTGTTGTGGGGAAAGTTTATGATCAAATGGTGGAAATGTATAGGGGGTTGATTGATGAAGATTATAATCAAGAGGATATTTCAAAGATGATGAGGGATCAAATAATTCCTTATGCAAATAATTTTGTTTATGCTGCTGGAAGTTTGCCTGGGAAAGTGATAAAAACTTATGAAAATTTAAAAAATATTCAATCCCAATATGGAGATTTAGATGGTTTGGTTTCAAAAACATTAAGAGAGATTGGGCCTGTGGATAACAAACTGAAAGAGTATAGGGACGATGTAGATAGGATGGGGGCTACTCTTGATGCAGGCATAATTTATAATGATGTTGCATATATTGGCCATGTTGGAAATGGTAGAGTTTATCATATTAGCAAACATGGTAACATAAAAAAATTAACCAAAGAACATGTAGATTATGGTGATTTGGATTTGCCTCGACTTGATGAAACCGTTATTGAGATGGGCCTTGGATTAACTAATTATATTGGCCAAGAAAGTAATATCCCTATAGACATGTATCAAATTCCATTAAGCATTGGAGATAGATTATTAATAGTTACAGACGGATTATCTCATAGTGTATCTGAAAGCGAAATGCTTGTAGCATCGAGGGAAACAGATAAAGCTGTGTTTAATTTACTTGATCTTGCAGAAAATCCTGGATGGGTGGCTGAAGCTTACTCAAGGATAAGAAATGTTCCAATTGATGAAGCACAAAAACATTTGGGATTAAGAGATGATACATCATTTATTTTAGCTAAGAGGTTAGAATGAAACTTGCAAGAAAAAAAGTAAATGCATCAAAACTTGAATCATTAATTAAAAAACAAGGATTTAAGTTTAATCTAGAAGATTTAAGAGAAGAGTTTGGCAGTGAAAATGTGATTTTAGATAAAGATAGAAGAATCCATCCCGTAGCATATAAATCAAATAACATTAATGCTATGCTTAAGATTCCAATGGATCAAGGATCCAAAAAAACATGTGAAACTGCTTATAATATATTTAAACAAATGGATAATCCATCTAATTTGGTTAGATTGATTGGGGATAAGCCTTTTCAATTTGGAAATAAATATGGGGTTCTTATGGAATTAGGTAGTGTGGATCTTGGTCAATGTGATACTCTTAATTACAATGAAAAAGAA
>CAZVVW010000002.1:0-2188 GCA_964630685.1 uncultured Methanosarcinales archaeon
GTTCCTGGACAGGTAAGGTTTTCGTTGAGTGTTAATGAAGTGTTTAAGTTCATGTCACAACCTACTTGAGATGTTATTATTCCATTACATATACAATAATTTGAGTTTTCACAAACAGTATCATCACCTGCCCAACAATCTTTTCCTGAACATCCATCTTCACAAGTTGTGCTTGCATTAGTTTGAGAACAATAACCATCATCACAACCTATATTTAGACAATAACTAGAACACCCTATAGAATCATAAGCATACTTAATCTGTCCACCGAAATTGAATTTAAGAGCTATCTGTTTTTCTGTTGGAGCTAGTTTTTTACTTATTTCTGAAGATGTTTCTGTACATAGGAAAGGATTTGCAATCACGCTTTTTGTTGATTCATCCCAAGTAAATGGGAAGTTTTCATTTCCACATTTTAATTTTAAGAATTGTAAATCATATCCGGGATAATTTGCGTTAGATTGGTTGGTCCAATTAGTGTTCCAATTACTTTCATTTCTTGGATATGGAAGTTCACTACTATCATTAACTGCTGTAATTATTAATGGGGCTTTTCCTATTGTGTTAAATGAAACAGTCCAATTATCGTTTTGGTGAACATAAGTGTCAATGTTTATGATGTTAATTTCTACTCCAAATTCTTTTGTGCTAAGATTTGTTTTCCATTCTATTACATCTGTAATATTATCAGAATCTAAATCTTCTGCTGTAAATGGAATTTCTTCTTTTTCTTTTGTTAAATCATATACGTTAATAGCTTTTTCAATTTGTGCTAAAGGAATTATCTGGAGTATGGCTAAAGGTACTGTTACATTTTCATAATGTTCATCTGACCAAACAGTGACTATTGTTTTAAATGGGTTTATTTCTTCTATAGCCATATTAGGCCCAGGAAGTTTATGATGTATTTCTATACATCCCAATTCTTTTCTGATAGTTATTTGGTCTTTTTTGATTATTGAATCTTCGAGTGGGATATTATTACAACCTCTTGCTTTGATATTATATGCTTGTGGATGTAATTCTTCTTTGAATTTTAATTTTCCTTTAACTTTACGGTTTAAATTCAGCGTTTTAACAAATTCTATTGGTTTTCCTGCTGTTATTTCTCCATAAGTTGTGCTTTCTGTAACTTCTAATTCAGGCATAGGCATACAGCAGTACATCTCTCCTTTGTAGGCTTCTCCAACTAAGTTTCCTTGTTGTGTTGGTGGAGCGAATAGATTTGAAAGCCAATTCCAGAATTTAGTTAAGAAATTATCTTGCAGGTTTGGATCTATGTTGTAGGCTTTTCCTGCTAAGTTTTTTTCATCTGCTTTTGGAGATTGTTTTTTCTTTTCTTCTTGAGGTTTTTCTTCTTTTATATCCACTTTTTGTGGTTTTAATTTATTTACATCTATAGAAGAAGTTGATTTAGAAGTTTTCTCAGACTTTTTCTTTATTTTTACCTTACAACTAAGTGTTAATTTTTCTTCAACATATTCATCTTTTTTACATTTTGACCTACATCTTCCACCTTTTTGTTCACAGTCAGTTTCTTTTAATGATTTAATTTCTTTTATTGGTTTAAGGGATACTGATTTTTTTGTATCTTTATTTTCTGCTTTTTCATTTGCTTCTTTTAATTTTTTTTCTTTTTGTGCGTTTTTGATAACCTCCGAATTTGCTGGATTAGCAGTAAGTTTCCCTGTAATATCTTCTTCTGAAAATGTTTCTTGGATATTTTCCCAGATATTTTCAAAGAAGCCGACACCTTCTTCTTGGGAGTTAGAATTAGTGGATTCAGCTACAACAGAAGTTAAGAAGAGGAGTGATAAGAATAAAGCTATGACTATCTTAAACCCTGCAGTTTCCATATAATTTAATCTAGTCATTTTTATTTTTGGGAGTTTTTTTCCTCTTTTCTTGTAGAGACGTTAGTCTCTTCTTTTTGGATCTGTTGTATACTGTCCAGACATTCCTCTCATCTCTATTAATGAGCTCACTAATTTGATGGTATGTTAAGCCTTTCTTTTCTTTTAAAAACTCAACAATGGCTTCTAGAACGCTTATAGAGTTATCTCTAAGAACATTGGACGGAATCCATACATTAGAAGGTGTTTTGGGCCTCTTTTTCATTATTTTTTACATACACTGTATGTATTTTTAGCTAGCTAGTTACTAATTTTACATACATTGTATGTATTAC
>CAZVVW010000002.1:2288-98443 GCA_964630685.1 uncultured Methanosarcinales archaeon
TTAATAAATGTTTCTATTTTTTACATACATTGTATGTATTACTTAATAAATGTTTCTATTTTTTACATACATTGTATGTATTACTTAATAAATGTTTGGATATTAGAATTCTATTTTTTCTTAACTACAAAGAAAGCATGGTCTTTTTCATAAGGATCCAGAACTCGATAATCAACTACTGTGGTTTTTTGGTTTAGTTCATCCATGACTTTTTTAAATATTTCTTTTGGCTTTTTTGTTACATCAATACTTCTTGCTTTAATTGCTAGTAACCCAAAACCACCTTTTTTCAAAAACAGATCATAATTTTTCATAAAGATTCCAACTTGATCTCTTTGAGCGATGTCTTGATAGAGAACATCTACTTGAGGAACTTGAGAATAATCTTCTGGATGATTTGCACTTTCTAAAAATGGAGCTATATTTTTTCTTTTTTCGCACATGAAAATAAAATCTCTCATAACTCTTGGAGAGAATTCTACTGCAAAAATAAATCCTTTTGTACATATATCTGAAATATGGCTTACTGTTGTTCCAGAAGCAGAACCAAGATATAAAACTAAACTGTTTTCAGTTATGCCTATTTGTGAGATTCCTTTGGTCAAGGCAGCGGATAATTTGCTTCTTTCAGGATCCCATTGCCTATATTCTGTTTTCCCTTCTTTGAATAATCTTTCATCATATACTCTTTTTCCCGGTACCGCATTGATTGTATAGATTTCTTTTCTTTTTTCTCTTATAAAGATTTCTGGAAATTTATAATTTAATTGTTTCATTTTGATTTATTTCTAGTTTTATTTTTATTTTGATTATTAGTTTTATGATTATTTTTATATTTTTTAAAATCATTTCTAAAATCTTTTCTATGATTTTGTTTTTGGAGTGGTTTTTTTTTAAATTTAAAATCTTTTTTGTAAATTTGTTTTGATAGTGATTGTTTGGGGAATTTTTCTTCTAATTCTTTGTTTAATTTATCTCCAATAAATTTTCCTTTAAAATAATCTACTTTTACTGCAATGCTTATTTTATCTGCTAGGGTTCTTGCTCTTTTTCCGTGTTCTGCTTGTTTAGCAGATGCGATTAAAGGATGTTTGATTATTATTCCATGTCTAGGTGGTTTTGCTCCAGTCTTCATATGTCTGAATAATGCTTTTTCTGCTCCTAAAACTTGGATTGTTGAAGCTGGCATAAACATTAATCTTTTTAGACTACCTACTTTAGCTAATAATTTTGCACCTAATGTTGCTCCAGTAACAGCCAATAGATTTGGGCAGATATTTTTCATTGAAGATTCAAGATATTTTTGAAGCTCTTTTTTTGAAATATACAATTCGTTGATTTGTTTTGCAAAGAACAAAATTGCAGAAATATCTTTTTTATCTAGATCTGCACCCATACTATCTTTGGCATTTATTTCTTTTAATAAGGTTTTTTTATCTTTTTTTATTATTAATTCAGTAAATTTTTCTTGATTAAATATTGATTCTGAGAATTCTGGATTGTAAAGAGAATACCATTCTCTCAACCTTGTTGTTAACATATTTGCAACTTTATCAATATCTTCCATTGCATTTATAGCTTGAATTATTAAATTATCTTGATGTACAGACTCTTTTAATTTCTTCTTAACTAATTTTATACTTTGTTCTCTTAATTTGTCAAATTTTCCCATGTTTCTTGTTTTATACTACCTAACTTTTAAAAGTTTTGATTTTATAGTTGTACGAAAGATTAATATATGAATATTATTTTGTTTTGGTTATGCTTGAGATAAGGATACATGGAAGAGGTGGTCAGGGTGCAGTTAGTACTGGTCAAATAATGGCGATAGCTGCTTTTCATGACAAAAAAGAGAGCCAAAGTTTTCCTGTTTTTGGAGTAGAAAGATCTGGAGCGCCAGTCCAGGCTTTTGTACGAATTTCCGATAAAAAAATAAATCTCAGAAGTCAGGTGTATAATCCTAAAATAGTTGTGGTGCTTGAACCTTCTTTAATTGAAGTTGTTGATGTTACTCAAGGATTACCTAAAGATGGATTAGTGATAATAAATTCAGATAAACTAGCTAAAGATTTTAAACTGAATTGTAAAGTTGAAACTATTGATGCTACGAGTATTGCAATGGAAGTGTTTGGAAAGCCAATTGTTAACACTTTGATGATTGGAGCATTTGCAAAAATAACTGGGTTGTTATCTAAAGAATCGTTAAAAAAAGCAATGGATGAAAAGTTTTTATATTCAAAAGGTAAAAAGATAGCTGAATTAAATAAAAAGGCTATTGATAAGATTATGGATCAAAAATGAGTAAATTGAAAATAAGTTGTGGTGGGATAATTGAAGATTGCGGTTCAACTAGAGCTAACAAAACAGGTGGATGGAGAACATTTAAACCAGTTAGAGATGTTGAGAAATGTATTAAATGTATGAAATGTTGGATGTTTTGTCCTGATCACTCTATAGATAAAAATATTGAAGTGAATTTAGATTATTGTAAAGGATGTGGAATATGTGCTGAAAGATGTCCTGTCAAAGCAATAGAAATGGTTAAAGAAGAAAAATGAAAAACAAGAAGATTTAATATCTTTAAGTTTTCCATTTTTTAAAAAGAAAATGAAAAAAGTAATTGAAGCAAGTACTGCGGCGGCTATTGGTGTTAAATTAAGTAGGCCTGAAGTAATACCCATGTATCCTATCACTCCGCAAACCCACATTGTTGAAAGATTGGCAGAATTTATTAATGATGGTGAACTAGATGCAGATATGATTCATGTTGAATCAGAACATTCTGCAATTTCTGCAGCTATAGGTTCACAAGCAACGGGTGTAAGAACCTTTACAGCTACTGCTTCTCAAGGATTGGCATTAATGCATGAAGTGTTACATATTGTTTCTGGAATGAGACTTCCTGTGGTGATGGAAGTTGCTAATAGGGCTTTATCTGCCCCAATTAGTATTTGGAATGATCATCAAGATAGTATTTCAGCAAGAGATACTGGTTGGATTCAATTATATGTTGAAAGTGCTCAAGAAGCTTTAGATACTGTGATTCAAGCTTTTAAAATTACCGAAGATAAAAATGTTTTATTGCCTGCAATGGTTTGTTTAGATGGATTTACTTTAACTCATGTGTTTGAACCAGTCGATGTTCCTAGCCAAGTTAGTGTTGATAAATTTTTACCAAAATATAAACCCTCATTTTGTTTAGATCCAAAAAAACCAATTACTATGGGGCCTATTGCATATCCTAATTCTTTTACTGAATTTAAAGAGGCAGAACACTTAGCTATGAAAAATACTTTGAAAATTATAAAAGATACTAATATTCAATTCAAAAAACAATTTGGAAGGGGGTATGGCGATGGTTTAATTGAAACTTATAGACTTAAAGATGCAAAATATGCTGTTGTTTGTATGGGAACTATTGTTGGGACTTCAAGGGTTGTAATAGATAAATTAAGGAAAAAAGGTAAGAAAGTTGGATTAATAAAATTAAGATCATTTAGGCCATTTCCATTTGAAGAAATGTTGAAAGTTACAAAAGGATTAAAAGCAATAGCTGTTGCCGATAGAAATATTTCTCTTGGTCAAGAAGGTGCTTTATTTTCAGAAATAAAATCTGCTTTGTATGGAAAAAGTAAAACAATCGTTAGTGGATTTATTGTTGGATTAGGTGGTAGGGATGTTAAAGAAGAAACTATAGAAAAAATGTTTAATAAGATAAATAATGGGGGCACTATTTGGTTAAAATGACTTCACACCATTTGATTACAGAAGGATTTACAAGAACTGTTTGTCCTTATTGTTGGAGAACTATAGATGAAAGAGAATGGGGTTCAGAATTTGAAGGTGAAGTTCATTATAAAAGTGCTGTTTGTGAATGTGGAAAACAAATAAGATTGACTGTAGATTTTCAAGGTTCAGGGCATGATGAGTGGCAAGAAAGAACAACATCTTTTTTGGCTAAAAAAGAAATTGAGAATCAATCAAATACTTCAATTGAGGATAAATTAAAATGATTTTAGGATTAAACGAAGAAGAATTATTGGAATTTGGACATAATGCTTGTGCTGGTTGTGGTGAAGCGTTGGCTGCGAGATATGTTATGAAGGCAGCTGGAAAAAATACAATAGTTGTAAATGCTACTGGTTGTTTAGAAGTGTTTTCTACACCTTATCCTCAAACTGCATGGAAAGTTCCTTGGATTCATGGAGCTTTTGAAAATGCATCTGCTATTGCTTCTGGAGTCGAAACCGCACTAAAAAAATTAGGAAAGAAAAAAGATGTAAATGTGCTGGCTTTTGGTGGGGATGGCGGAACCTTTGATATTGGGTTTCAATCATTAAGTGGAATGGCTGAGAGGGGACATAATGTGTGTTATGTGTGTTATGATAATGAAGCTTATATGAATTGTTTAAGTGTAGATTCTTTAGTTATGACAGAAAAAGGTTTGAAGAAAATAACTGAAGTTAAAAAAGGAGAAATGGTTTACGCGTTCAATCAAAAAAATTATCAATTAGTACTAAAAAAATGTATGGGTGTTTTTGACAATGGAAGAAAAAGAGTTTTTGAGTTAGAAACGCTGCATCATAATATAAAAGCAACGGGGAATCATCCTTTTTTAGTGTTAAAACATAATAGAAGAGGGAAAGAAAACACTTTTGTATGGAAAAATTTGGATAAGATTAAAAAAGGAGATGAAATAGTTACACTAAAAAAAATAAGTGAAGGTATTTCATATATTTTTAAGAAAATAAAATTAACTAAAAAAGGAGATTATAAAGTAAATAAATTAAATAAGGTTAAATTACCCCTTAAATCCAGTGTTGAGTTAATGAGATATTTTGGAATTTATCTTGGTGATGGGTGGATAAGAAAAGAGCGAGGAGAATTGGGATTTGATGTTCCCAAAAAGAATCGTGCCAGAAAAAAATTATTAGAGTTACAGAAAAAAATATTTAAGTTAAGTGCTAAAACAGATGATAATTATGTTTATGTTAATTCAGTAAACATAACAAAATTTATTGATTCTTTAGGGTTTGGAAAAGGTGCAAAAAATAAAATAATTCCATCATGGATTTTTACACTTCCAGAAAAAGAAAAAATTGCATTTGTTGATGGATTAATGCTTTCTGATGGTTATAAACATGGGAAAAGTTGGAGATATGTTTCAGCGAGTAAAGAGTTATTATCTAGATTGAGATTGCTTCTTCAAACCATGAATTTTAGGGTTGGCAAAATACATTGCCAAGTAAAGAAAAAAGGAACTCATTGTGTTTATAGAAATCTTTTGAAGGATTCTTCTTATGGGTATATATGTTTTAGCAAAAAAAGCAAACCAAAAATATCTAAATATATAAGTCAATATAAATATACTAATTTTTTAATAGATAATCTTAATTTTGATATAGAAAAAGTTAAGAACGTAGTTAAAAAAGGAGTGGAATCAACTTTTGATTTGAGGGTGGATGGAGAGCATAATTTTGTTGCCGATGGAATTGTTGTACATAATACTGGCGTTCAAAGGTCTGGGGCCACACCTAAATATGCATCTACTACAACTTCTCCTGCTGGAAAAAAAATTCCAGGCAAAACAGAGTATGCTAAACCTATGCCATTTATCATGGCTGCACATGGAATTTATGTTGCTACTGCCAGTATTGCTTATCCACAAGATTTAATTAGGAAAGTTAAAAAAGCATTGAGCATGGATGGACCTTCTTATATTCAAATTTTTAATTCTTGCCCTCTTGGTTGGAAACATAAATTTAATTTAGGAATTAGGATAGCAGAATTAGCATATAAAACAAATGTGTTCCCCTTATATGAAATTGAAAAAGGAATTGTAACAATTAGTAAAAAACCTGTACAGAAAACACCTGTTGTAGAATATTTAAAACTACAAGGCAGATTTAAACACTTGGGTGAAGAAGAAGTAAAAGAAATACAAGGAAATGTTGATGCTAAGTGGGAAAAATTGTTAAAGCTTGAAGAAACAAAAATTGGTTTTTGATTTATTTATTTATTTATTGTTATTTTATTGTGGTTCCAATAAATTTTTTATTGTTGAGATAATTTTTTAAATTTTTGAGATTTGTTCCTTTCATGATTACTGTTTTTAGTTTTAGTTTTTCTGCTAATTTGCTTGCTATAGGGTCAAAAGGATAATTTGCGCCAGGAATCCATTTATTTCCAACAATTTTTCTGAATTCTTTCCAAGTTGTTTTAGTTATTGGTTTGGCAGATTTGTATTTTTTAGGATCTTTAGTGTAAGCTTTTGTGATATTACTTAGATTAATGATTGTTTTTGCTTTGAAAGTTCTTGCTAATAGCACTGCATCATAATCTGTTGAACAACCAGGTTTCCAACCACAGGCGATAAGTAATTTTTTGAATCTCATTTTTTTGGTTGGATTTTCTACAATTTTATTGTGGGCGATTTTTGAAAAAATCGTTTTTACTAATTGAGCGTTTAACCAAGTACAATGAATACCTAACCAATCTAATTCTGTTGAGTTTAGTTTTGAAAGTGATTTAGCTGTTTTTTGGTAATTTCTTGCTGTATGCCCACCACCACAGATTAAGATAAATTTTTTTCCTTTTTTTATTTCTGAGAGAATAAGTGACTTGAATTTTTTTAGAAAAAGGGGGTTTATTTTATCTGGTACTATTAAAGAACCACCTAAAGATATAACTATTACCTCTTCTTTTTTCATATTTATTTTATATTAGATTTACTCTTTTAATAAGATTTCGATTGTTGCAGCATAAGCAGGTCTCGAGATAAATACTCCAATTGAAACTCCAATTATAGTTGTTAGTGCGAATCCTTTTAGAAGTCCTGCACCTGCGAACATTAATGGAGCCATTGCTACAACGGTTGTTGTGTATGCTGCCATAATGATAAAGAAAGCTCTTTTAATTTTTGTTTTCCAATCATAAATCTTGGCTGTTAATCCCTTGAGGCTTTCGTCTGCAATAATAATTTGGTGGTCTATTCCTGTACCTACTGCGATTATGATTCCTGCAATAGCTGCAAGATCGAGATCCCATCCAATTAATGCTGCGATACCTAGTATTAAAACAACTTCAATAATAATTGTTAAACTCATAGGGATAGTTACTTTGAAAGTTCTGTATTTTATGAAGATGATTATGAAAATTGCAATTATTGCCAGTAATGCTATAAGTCCTGCTTCTTGGATAAATTCAGAACCAAGTGCTGGTGAGATAACATCTATTTTTGCAATATCTAATTGAACAGGTAGTGAACCAGTTACAAGAACGGTTTGCATTTTTTTCATGTTTTCTAATGCATTATATACTGCTTCTTGTTGAGTGTTTCCAGATCCAGATCCAGAAATTTGAATATCTGTTACAGGTCTTCCCTTGAGGTCTGCTCCAATTTTTAATATATCCACTTCTTTATCATCTAAGAATAATTTTAAATCCTGACTCAAATATTCTTGACCGGACTCATCTGGAATAATTTCAAGATTGTTTGTTAAATCTGCTTGTCTTTGAGCTGCTTCTGGTTTTAAGGCAATGCTAAAACGAAAACTGCAAGCCCAAGTTCCATCACTTACTTTTCCACAACCTTTTGCTGGATCAATTCCAGAACAATCAGCGCTTCTACACACATAAGTGATATCTTTTTCTCCGCCATTAAATACAACATCTTCTCCAATTTTTGCTTCAAATTTACCTTGTTTAGCAAGTAAACCCCTTACTTCTTCTTCTGCCATTCCAGCTATTTCAGCTAGTATATATTGATTACCCGATAAATCTCCCGCTTCTCTAACAATAACATCTGTGATACCATAAACATTAAGACGTTCCTTCATGTTTTCAATAGTTAAACCCATTAAATCTTTAGGAATAATTTCTTGTGGTTGGAGTAATACTCTAGTTCCCCCCTGCAAATCAAGGCCTTTTCTTATGTTAGTTGTTGGAGCATTATAAACTCTGAGTCCAATATTTTCCATACCAATAAATTCTTTTAATGTTTTATTGACTAAAATTGTTTTGTTTATTGTTTGGTTTATGAGTGTAGTTGTACCATTAATTGTTTCATTTACTTGAATTGTTTCTGGCACTATTTGTTCTTCTGTTTCATTTAGAATAGTTATTTGGTATTCTGGTTTTGTTTTTAGTAAATAAGTATTTTTGTTTGTTTGCAAGGTTATTGTACGATTAACTGTAAGAGTATTCACAAAATTTTCATAATCAGTTATATCTTTAATAGGGATATTGTTCATAGAAATTACTCTTTCTTTACTCATAGGAGCAGAAGTTGGTTTTGGACTTTCAATACCTGCAAGACTAGCGGAACTATTTAATTCAACGGTTCTTATTGCAACTCCTTCCACCCAAGGATTTGGATGGATTGCAACTAATGCTAGTAAAACAGCAATTAATACTAGTATAATTCTAAATTTAGTAAATATTTTTTTAATTTTTCCCATTTTCCTGTTTGTCTATATATAATCGTAAAAGTCCTACATTTTGAATCCATGTGTTGATTAAGTCTACTATTAGCCCAATTAATAATATTGTCATGATCTGTCTGATTGTTTCTGATTGTGTGAAAATCAATGCTAAAATCACTACTGCCATTGTTGTAGCAGTCATTGTGAGTCCTGTTTTCATTGCATTCATTAATCTTTGAAATACTGTACCCTCTTTTCTTTTTATTAATCTAGTTGTAAGTAAGATGTCTGTATCTACAGAGTAACCAATTATCATTAAGAATGCAGCAATACCTGCAGTAGATAATTTAATTCCCATTAGATTTACAATTGCTAAAGTAACTAAAATGTCTGAAACTGCCGCTAAAATTACAGCCATTGAAGGTACAAATGTTTTGAAATATAAGAAAACAATAATGCCCATAAATGCAAATGCGAGAAGTAACGCAATTATAGTTTCTTTGAAAAAACTCGCTCCTAATGATGAACCCATATGTTCTGTACTATATTCACCCAAATCATCTATCTTAGATTCTAAAAAAGTTAAAAGATTCTGTAGCTGTGTTTGATCTTGAATATCTGTGTCTATAATTATCCCTGTAGAAGTTCCTGCTTTTGTGAGTGATCTTACTGATAAATCTAAATCTTTAAATTCTTGAGAAAGAAGATCTTCAAGCATATCTATATTGATTATTTTATCTGAGGGGATCGTTATAGTTGTCCCCCCTTTTAATGAAACTGCTTTGTGAATAAAATCTCCTGTTGTTATTGCTTGGGCAGATATTAAAATAATGGATATTAATAACATTAAAATTGGAATAATAAGGAGTTTTTTGTATTGAGTGTTATAAAAATGTAATAAAGGATTTTTTGTTTCTCTTGGTTTTTCTCTTGGTTTAAATTCTTGGGGAGATTCTTCTACTGTTTCAATTATCTTTTTCCTTTTCTCATGAAATCTTCTTAGCCTTCTATCTCTCCTAGACATAATATCTGAGAATTGGTGTGTTATTAATAAACCTTACGAAAATTTACCTTATTTTAATTAAATTAATTGAATTATTTATTGATTTATTGATTAATTTTATTTAATTAAAGCTTGGATAAAACCGAGAAATAAAGGTGCAGGTCTTTCCAATCTAGATTTTAATTCAGGGTGAGCTTGAGTTGCTACAAAATATTTATGTTTTGGTAGTTCTATGAATTCAATCAAAGTGTTGTCTGGGGAAGTTCCTGAAAGGGATAGGCCTTTTTCAGTTAAGATTTTATGATATTCCGGATTTACTTCATATCTATGACGGTGTCTTTCATAAACTCTTAGAGAGTCATATAATTTTGCTGTTATACTGTTTTTTTTAAGTATTGCTTCATAAGCACCAAGACGCATTGTTCCCCCTTTTTTATGGATCTTTTTTTGTTCTGGAAGGAAATCGATTACTGGGTGGTTTGTTTTTTTATTTACTTCTGTTGAATCTGCTGTGAGGTTACAGACATTTCTTGCAAATTCTGTTACTGCTAATTGTAAACCCAAACAAAGTCCTAAGAATGGAAGATTGTTGGTTCTTACATATTCAATCACTTTTATTTTTCCTTCTGTGCCTCTTGAGCCAAAACCTCCTGGTACAATAACTCCCTGAATTCCTTTTAGTGCTTCTTCTATTGATATTTTTTTATCTTCAATATCTGTTGTTTCTATCCATTTAGTGTTAATTTTGGTTTTAAATGTAGCACCGCAATGAATCAATGCTTCTGAAATGCTTATATAAGAATCCTTTAATTCTGTGTATTTTCCACACATCGCAATCGTTACTTCTTTTTCAGGGTTTTTTATATTGTTTACTAGTTTTTCCCATTCAACTAAATCTTTTGATTTTGGAAGTGCTAATTTTTCCTCAATAATTTTTAATAAGCCTTCTTCTTTGAAGATTAATGGAAGTTCGTAAACCGTCTTTAGATCTGGGTCGCTAATCACCTCCTCTTTTTTTATGTTACAGAATAGAGCTATTTTTTCTTTTGATTTAGGAATTAATTTATTGGGTGAACGTCCTATGATTATATCTGGTTGAATTCCTCTTGCTTGCATTAAATCAACACTTTGTTGTGTAGGTTTCGTTTTTTGTTCTCCAACACAATGAAGTATAGGAACATAAGTGAGGTGACAGAATAAAAGATTTTTTTTTCCTACTTCTAATCTTAATTGTCTTGCTGCTTCAAAGAAAAGATCCATTTCTATATCGCCGACTGTACCCCCTAATTCAATAATCATAACATCTGCTTGTTCTTTTTTTGCTAATTCTTTCCATTTGGTTTTAATCTCATTAGATATATGAGGAACCATTTGAACTGTTTTTCCTAAGAATTGCCCTCTTCTTTCTTTTTCTATAATAGATTGGTATACTTTTCCTGAAGTTATATTCCAGTCGAATTTACAGTCAATTTTTAGAAATCTTTCATAATGGCCGAAGTCCATATCCACTTCTCCACCATCATCTAACACAAAAACTTCTCCATGTTCTATTGGATTCATTGTGCCTGGATCTACATTTAGATATCCATCACATTTTACTGGAACAACTTTTAGATTAGAGGATAAAAGTCTACCAATAGATGCAGTTACGATTCCTTTACCTAAACCAGATAGAACTCCCCCAGAAACAATTATCCATTTTGTTTGTTTGGGCATAATTAAAAATAGGTTAGATGATATTTAAAGATTTATTTAGTGGAGTATATGTTTTTAACCACTGAATGTTTTTATTATATTGATAAAGAAGTGACTCCCATCAAAAGGAGGTATTGGAAGCATGTTGAATATAAAGAGGAATAGGTTTATTTTTTTTGTTAGTACAAGAAAGGGGATGTATTTTTTTGAGGTGTTTTTTTGTTTAAGGAAAAATGCTGCCATTCCGAATAATGCAAGGTTTGTTAGTGGACCTGCTACTGCAATCATTGCTGTTTGAAAATGTGTTGCTAATCCTGAATGTGCAACATAACCTGGGATAAAGAATATAAATCCAAAATTTAAGAGTTTTAACACTATTCCCAATCCCAAGAAAAAATAATGCGCGTGAAAAGTTGCAGATAATCCATAATAGATGGCCACTAATTTATGTGCAAGTTCGTGAAGAATTATTGCTGGTGCTGTTACCATGACTGCAAATTTGAAATTTTCAAAGTTGAATCTTTTTTTGTAGTGAGTTAAAGGATCATATGGCCCTGTTGGTTTTTTGAATATATCTTTGAAGATAAAGCCTAGTACAGCTATCATAATTATTAAATCTATAAATTCTTGTAGGCTGAACATATTTTGGAATTAAATGGTAAAGATTTAAATAATTATGCTTATTCTTTTTTATTATGGCAGAATTAGTTGTGTATTTATCTAGTGGAAAAGGAACTTGGAATTATGTTGTTAAATTGATTAATGAACATGATTGGGATAAGGTTTTTGTAGTTACAGATGAATTTGGGAAAAAGAATTTTAAGTCTAGTAAAAAAGTTGAGATAATTGTTGTTGATTCCAGTAAACCTTTGGTTGAATTTGCTAAAGAGATTAGTGGATGTTTGAAAGGGAAGGTTAAAGGAATTGAGGTTGCCGTTAATTTTGTTTCTGGTTCTGGAAAAGAGCATATGGCTCTGATGAGTGCATTGTTGAAATTAGGGATTGGAGTTAGATTGATTGCTTTAGAACCTAAAGGGATTTCTGAGATTTGATTTTGATTTGGTTGTTTAAAACACAAATAATTTAAAATCCGAGTACTTATTAACTTATATGAATAAATTAGTTCTTTTTTTGGTGCTTTTAGTGAGTTTATCATTAGTTGTATCTAGTTATAATGTTGTTTTGAATTCTAAATCAACGCGAGGAGATATGGGCTCCATTTTTGAAGTAAAAACACCTATTCCAAATAAAGCAATACCTCTGATTATTAAGAAAAATATTACCATTGTAACATATAATGTGTTAAATTTTGGTGAATCAGGGGTCGAAAGAGTTGAATATTTTAGAAAGGTGATTGATGAAATAGACCCAGATATACTTGTTGTTCAAGAAATGAATGTAGGGGGAGTGGATATTTTTTTAGATGATGTGATGAATTATGGAGAAGAAGAATATTTAGCTTCTCCTTTTATTGATGGCCCAAGTACAGATAATATTATTTTTTATAAACCAACGAAAATTGAATATCTTGAAACAGAACAAATTCCTACTGAATCAAGAGATATTTCTGCTTATACTTTATCTTTAGTGGATAAGCATAACTCTGAGTTTATTATTTATTCAGTACATTTACATCCTGGACAATATGGGGCTAATAAAATTTTAAGATATAATGAAGTTTTAGAACTGAAAGAACATGCAGATAATCTTCCAGAAGGTTCTCATTTTATGGTTTTGGGCGATTTTAATATTTATGAAGATGTTGAACCAGTATATGAATTATTGATGGAGGAATTTGTAATAGATTTATATGATCCAATAAATCAACCAGGTGATTGGCATGACCATAGCGAATTTGCAGAAATTCATACACAAGCAACCAGATCAATTCAATTTGGTGGTGGAGCTTATGGTGGTTTAGATGATAGGTTTGATATGATTTTACTTTCTCAGTCATTTGAGAATCATCTTAATTTAGAATATATTAATAACTCTTATCATGCATTTGGTAATGATGGAGAACATTTTAATCAAGCAATAAATGAAGGAGAAAATTCTGTTGTTTCAGTAGAAATAGCAGATGCACTCCATTATGCTTCAGATCATCTTCCTGTTGTTGCTAAATTCCAGTATAGGCTTCATAGATATGCTTTGAGAAGAATGGAGTGATTAGATTAATCTAATTGATTTTGATTTATTTATTCATAATTCTATACCAATAAAGAATTAGTTTATCTGTTGCTTTTACTAAATCTAATTTGTTTCCTTGGATGATTAAACAGTTATCTTTTTGTTCTACAAATGCAACTGGATCTTGTTGAATTAATATTACTGGAGCGTTGGTGTTCTCACAGTTTTTTATGGGTGTATCAATTGGGCAATTATCTTTTTCATTTTCTGAACATGCGGCTTTAGGTATTATGTTTAAAACTTTTATTAGATTCATTTGAAGGTCTGCGGTTGCAAGACCTATATATTTTAAATTTCCAGAATTAGAATTAAAGTTATGACTCACATAAGTGCTGTTTAAGTTTAAGAATAATTCTGGTTTGCCCATTATAGGTATATCTTCTAAATCTCTTGGCCCATACCTTAACTCAATTGTGTAGAGTTTATTTTGCCCAGGTGGTTGAATTTGTGTGAACCAATTTTCTCCATATTTGGCAAATGAAAATCCATTGTAAGTGTAACTCGTTTGATTTTTTGGGAGAATTTTGTCTAGGTTAAAAAGAATTAAAAAAAGACTTATTACAATTATGATAGTATAAATAAGATATTTTATTGAAGAATCTTTTTCTTTATTTTTTTGTTTGTTCTCTTTTTTATGGCTCTTTTTTTTAGGCATTTTATTTAGTTGTTAATTATTATTTATTATATTACATCAAATAAAGCATAAAGAAGTCTATCTTTTAATGCAAGAAAACCTTCCCTGGAATTGCTTTCTCCGATTATGCAGTTATTTTCTAAAGTGAATTTAGTGATGTTACTGTCTTTGAAATAAATTACAGGTACAAATTCTGTTGCATTATCACAAGTTATAATTGGGAGATTATAAGTGGTCGTGTTTTTTGTTTTTCCACTTTGAATATATTTGTTTGTTTTTTGAAGTTCATTTGTTAGATCAAATCTCGCTTTATCCAAATATGCAATGTTTTTGCTTTCAGGATCAAATGTAAAATATATCATTTGTGAATTTTCTAATAAATACTCAAGTTCATAACTAAAGTTTATATCTTGGATATCTGAAGGGAAATAATAGAATTTTAATTGTTCCCCATTTAGTTTCAATGTAAAATATTCATTTTGTCTAGTGAATGTGTAGTCTTTGTATTTGAAAGTTTCATTGGGATCACTCCACATCATACCTATTATACTGCTAGTCATAATTACCACTATAAATATAGCCATAATTCCGCTTGAAGTTATTCTTTTCTTTTTTTGACGTCTCATAGTGTATTTTGGTGTTATAGGTTACTTATTTATATCTTTTTTGATTGGGGAGTATTTATTAATGGTTTTTGACGAAATGTTTATATAGGTATCTGTATGTATTTATCCTATGAAAAAAAAGGTGTTGATTAAGTTAAAGGAGGTATGGAAAACTTATCTTATGGGTAAAGTTGAAGTACATGCTTTGCGTGGACTTGATTTAGAAGTTAAAAAAGGAGAATTTATTGCGATACAAGGTCCTTCTGGTTCTGGGAAATCAACTGCTATGAATATGGTGGGTTGTTTAGATATTCCTACTACAGGGAGTATTTTTCTTGAAGGAAGAAATATAGCACATTTACAAGAATCTCAATTAGCACAATTACGTGGAAAAAAGATAGGGTTTGTTTTTCAACAGTTTAATTTAATAAATACACTAAGTGCTTTAGAAAATGTTATGTTGCCAATGACTTTTCAAGGTGTTGAAGCTGAAAAAAGAAAGAATAGGGCTAAAAGTTTATTGGAATTTCTTGAATTGGGAGATAGGGTGAATCATAAGCCCACTGAAATGAGTGGTGGTGAACAACAAAGAGTTGCCATTGCAAGAGCACTTGCTAATGATCCTGATATTCTTTTGGCAGACGAACCTACTGGTAATCTCGATAGTAAAACGGGGAAATATATTATGAATTTGCTTATGAAATTGAATAAAGAAAAAAATAAAACTATAATTATGGTGACTCATGATGATAAATTAGGCAAATTTGCTGAAAGAGTTTATTATTTGAAGGATGGTAAGATTGTTAATAGTTAAATTTATATATTTGAAGAGATAAATATATCCACATAAAGGAGGTATAAATGAAAAAAATATTTGTTTTAGGACTAATTTTCTTGTTTTTAGTTAGTGTTGGACACGCTACGCGACCTGATAATGCTGCTATTAAAGTTGATTCTTTAAAATATGAACCCTACCCTGTTGAGGCAGGACAATATTTTAAAGTATGGATAAAAGTCGAAAATTATGGTAATGATGAAGCAGAAGATGCTACTTTTATTTTAGAACCCAAATTTCCTTTTTCTTTAGATTCAAATGAAGATGCTGAAAGAAATATAGGTCAACTCGATGTTGCCGAGGAAGTTGTATTTGAATATCTTGTTCGAGTTGATGATAATGCTGTTGAAGGGGATAATGAGATTGATTTTAAATTTACAACTGATGGGATGGCTTGGGTTACACATACATTTGAAATATTTGTGAGAACTCATGATACTATGCTTAATGTGCAAAATGTGGGTGTGAGTCCTGCAGAAGTTGCGCCAGGTGAAATGACTACTTTATCTATTCAGTTAAAAAATATGGCAGATTCTTTGATTAAAGATTTGCGAGCGGAACTTGAATTAACAAGAAGAGATGTTTTGGCTGCAAGTGTTGAATATAGTGAGTTACCATTTACAACTGTCGGTTCTACCAATGTAATCATGACAAAAAGCATTGGACCTTTGGAACAAAAAATATTTAATTTTAAATTATTAGTTGATCCAGATACTGAGCCAAAAGTATATAGAATTCCTTTGACTCTTACTTATACTGATGAATTAGGAAACACAACTTATGAAGAAGAAAGTGTTGTTGCTGTGACTGTTGCTATGGAGCCAGATATCATGATTAATTTAGATGATAGAGATATTTACCTGACAAATTCTAAAGGAGGGGTTTCTATTGGGATATATAATAAAGGTATTGGAGATCTTAAATTTGCGACTATAGAATTGCTTGAAAGCGAAGATTATGAAATATTATCTACTCCATTGATGTATTTGGGTAATGTTGATAGTGATGATTATGAAACTGCAGATTTTAATATTTATGTTGAGGGGGAAAATCCTCAATTATTAGTTGAATTAAATTATGAAGATGAGTTTAATAAAGGGTATGTGAAATCTGACAAAATATCACTGAATACATATTCATCTGAAGAAGCACAAAAATATGGATTTATTCAAGGAAAAAGCAATTCTTGGATCTTTTTTGTTGTTTTAATATTGGCAATTGGCGGTTGGGTTTGGTTTAAAAAACACAAGAAGAAAAAACGCCATTAATTATAATGCTACTTGATTATTTTAATCTTGCCCTTAAAGGTATTAAACGTCGTAAACTTAGATCTTGGTTAACTATGCTTGGCATATTTATAGGTATATCTGCTGTTGTTGCATTGATTGGTTTAGGAGAAGGATTGCGAGAGTCTATAAATTCTCAATTTAATTTTCTAGGAACAGATCTTCTTGCTATTACTGCTTCTGGGGGAATGGGTCCTCCTGGTAGTGGTGTTGTTAATCCTTTAACAGATAAAGAATTGAATCGAATTAAAGGAGTTTTGGGGGTAGAAAAAGTAGCAGGAAGAATACAGGAATCAGTTAAATTAGTTTTTAATAAAAAATCAAGTTTTACTTATGCTATTAGTGTTCCTGATGGAGAATACAGAGAAGTAATCGAGCATGCTTTGAGTATGGAAGTACAAGAAGGAAGACTTTTAGAAGATGAGGACAAAGATGTTGTTTTTTTGGGAGCGAGATATCTTGAAGAGGATAATAGATTCGGAAAAGCAGTTTTTCGTGGATCTAAAATTGAAATACAAGGAAAAGAATTTGAAGTCATAGGTATAATGGAAAAAAAAGGGAATCCCATGATAGATTCTGCTATATTTATGAATGACGATGATCTTAGGGAATTAGTGGGTAGGCCAAAAGATGAATATGATTTGATAGGTGTTATATTTGATGAAAACAAAGATGTAGTTAAAATAAAAGAAGATATTGAAGATAGATTAAGAAAAGTAAGGGACGTAAAAAAAGGGAATGAAGATTTTAGTGTTGAAACTCCTGCTTCTATGTTAGAACAAGTTAATTCAATTATTCTTGGAGTGCAGATATTTGTTTATATAATTGCAGGAATTTCTATTTTGGTCGGAGGTATTGGGATAATGAACACTATGTATACTGCTGTTGTTGAAAGAACAAAGGAAGTTGGAATAATGAAATCAATTGGAGCTAAGAATTCAATCATATTTACCTTATTTTTTATGGAATCTGGTTTTTTAGGAACTGTTGGGGGGATAATAGGAATTATTTTAGGATATTCAATGGCAACAGGTCTAGCATTTGTTGGTAGAATGGTTTTAGGGGTAAAACTTTATCCTT
Source organism: uncultured Methanosarcinales archaeon (assembly GCA_964630685.1). Lineage (GTDB taxonomy): Archaea > Nanobdellota > Nanobdellia > Woesearchaeales > BS150m-G63 > BS150m-G63. The sequence goes on from CAZVVW010000002.1 coordinate 20,040, forward strand.
ATTTTCATTGGAGTTTGATTGTGGGTGCATTTTTATTTTCATTTGTAATTGGTTCATTTTTTGGAACACTTCCAGCAATACAGGCTTCAAAATTAAATCCAGTAGATGCATTGAGGAAAATAAAATAGTGCAAGTGTAATAAAAATTTAAAATGATAAGAGAAACATTAAAATATTCAATTTCAAACATCTGGCATAGGAAACTCAGGAGTTTTCTTTCGATTCTTTCAATATTTATAGGGATAATGGCTATAGTTGCATTATCTAGTTTTGGTATAGGGATACAATATTATATTGAAGATATGGCTAAAAAAATGGGTACTGATAAAGTAATGGTTATGCCTAGGGATTATATGAGTGCAATGGGCGAAACTAATGTAGTTTTAAATGAAGACGATCTTGATTTTCTTGAAAAAATACATGGTGTAAGCGAAGTTACTGGAATGAGAATGTCAACTGCCAAGATTAAATTCAAAAATTATCCAGAAATTTATCCTTATATTATGGGGATGGCAACAGATTCAGAATCAAAAATATTAGTTGAAGAGATGTTTGCTGGTTATGGTGTAGAAAAGGGAAGAAATTTAGAAAAAGGAAATATATTAAAAGTAGTATTAGGGTATAGTTACCTTATTCCCGATAAGGCATTTAAAAAAGCTGTGTCTGTAGGGGATAAAATTGAAATTAATGATGTTGAATTAAAAGTTATAGGATTTTATGAAGAGATAGGAAATCCTGCAGATGACTTAAATGTGTATGTTTCATTAGAAGGGTATGAAAAGCTATTTGGGGAAGGGGATTATTTTTTTATTCTTTTGAGGGCTGATTCGAATCAAGATTCTGTAAAATTAGCAGATAGAGTAAAAGAAAAGTTTAGAAAACATAGAGACCAAAAAGAAGGAGAAGAAGATTTTTCTGTACAAACTTATGAAGAAATGATAGCAACATATGGGATGGTGATTGATATTTTAATTGGAATATTAGTGTTAATAGCTTTGATTTCAGTATTTGTTGCAGCTGTTAATATTGCAAATACAATGTATACTTCTGTTTTAGAAAGAACTAAAGAAATTGGGATAATGAAATCAATTGGAGCTAAGAATAAATTAATATTATTTATTTTTGTGATTGAATCAGGAATCTTGGGTTTGATTGGAGGGGTTATTGGTGTTTATCTTGGTTATTTGGTTGCTAAAGCTGGTGGTTGGATTGCTGCTTCAAATGGTCTTGCAATGTTAAAACCTGCATTTCCTTTTTGGTTAATGGGTGGCAGTTTATTGTTTGCTTTTTTAGTCGGGGTTGTTTCTGGATTATTGCCTGCGATAGGTGCTTCAAAACAGAAACCAGTAGATTCGTTGAGGTACGAGTGAAATAATGTGGTTAAAGAAGAATTAGATTATGGAACACGGAAATCCAAAAGGGATAAGAAAGCTAAAAGAGAATACAGAGTGTATAAAACTGGTGGGAAAGATAGAGTTAAGAAGAAGTGTTAGTTTTTTTTATTTGTTTTAAATATTTGTCTAATTTGACTTTGATTTCTTTTTTTAGTTCAACATTAAATAATTTAGAATCAAGTTGTGTTATTTTTTTATCCCAATCTATTTTTGGAAGTTTAGTAAATGTGCTCTTAAATACTCTTCCGGATTTTTTTACTCCTAATTCAACTTTTTTCAATTCTTTTGAATTAAATTTTCTTATTGAAGGTATTTTGGTAATGTTATTTGCACCTGCTTTTAACATCATTGAATAATATTTGGGTTTATCGACCCACGCACCAGCAATAATGTGTAATTGAGGGAATTCAATTCTTGTTTTAGCTATCCATTCAGATACATATTCTTTTGTAGGTGAAGTTTTGAAAGGAGTTCCTGGATGAGGGTTTAATGTGTAGAATGTTACTTTCGAGATGTTGTGTTTTTTTATGAATTGTTTTAGATTTTGGAAATCTTTTATTGTCTCTCCAAGACCGAGAATTATTGTGATTGCTTTTTTTAGATTTAATTCATCACAGTATTGGAATGTTTTAAGAATTGGTTGAAGGGTTTTACTTGGACATACTTCTTTTCTTAATTCCCAGTTTACTGTTTCTATTGTGCCTACGTATCCTTTTGTGTAAGGCTTAAATATTGTTAGCTCTTTTTTGTTTAGTGTTCCAATATTTAACCACTGTTTTTCCTTAGTGATACTATGAATTGCTTTAACTAAAAACAACAACTCTTCCTTTGTATAGGAATGATATCCACCAGAAACAAATTCTATTTTCCAGTTAAGCTTTTTTGAAATCAAAGTTTCTGCCAAGATTGAAGCAAATGTCCTCTTAGATTTCAAAGGATCTTGTTTATCTTTATTCAAGGACATATAACAAAAAGTACAATCTCCTAAGCTACAATACCAACTAAAAAAAAGCGCCCTTTCAAAATAAGTATCTCTATTAAAATTCTCCAAATATATTTTATTTGCTTTTTGAATTAAGTCCATTGTTGTTTTGTTTTTTTATATGAAGTCTCTGCCCGGAGTTGCACCGGGGACCTGCTGATGTTTCGAAAATATACGGAATACGAATCAGCCGCAATAGATACTATGCTACAGAGGCAATAATAGAACAATTTATTGCTGGTATTTATAATTTTTTAAGTATGTCTTGTTTTGAGCCGAGCTCTTTCTGGCAGTTTGGACACACTGTGTGTTTTTTTCCTTTTTTGTCTTTTATGTATGTGCCTATTATCTTCTTTAAGAAATTCTCTTCAATCTTCTTTTTACATATTTCACATTTCATAATGAAGTGTCATTGCTGAGAGATATATAAATTTTGTTAAAAACGTTAAATCTTTTTTATTTAAAACTTTTGAAAAATACTATTTTCTTCAAAAAACTTATAAACTATGCAGATTAGATTAAGCTTATGACCCGTATAGCTGTAGTTGAGAGGGAGAAATGTAATCCTGCTAAATGTGGAGATCATCTTTGTTTTAGACTGTGCCCTATTAATCGTAGTGGTGATGAGTGTATTGTAAAGGAAAATAAAAAGATAATAATTAATGAAGAGCTATGTAATGGGTGTGGGATATGCGCTAATAAATGTCCTTTTGAAGCGATTTCTATAATTAATTTACCAGAAGAATTAACTAAACAGCCGATTCACCAGTATGGGCAGAATGGTTTTAGGTTGTATAGTTTACCAGTGCCTATTTTTGGGAAAGTTGTTGGTATTTTGGGTAAAAATGGCATTGGAAAGAGTACTGCTATTAAGATTTTGGCTGATGTTTTGAAGCCAAATTTAGGTGAGTTGGATTCAAAAGAAGTGGATTATAATAAATTGATTGAATTTTTTAAAGGAAGCGAAGCTCAAGGATTTTTTGAAAAAGTGAGGGATGGAAAAATAAAAGTTGCTTATAAGCCACAACAAGTAGAATTGATTCCAAAACAAGCTAAAGGAAAAGTAAAAGAACTGCTTAAGAAAGTTGATGAAGTTGGTAAATTTGATGAGATTGTGGAGAAGTTGGAGTTGAGTAAATTATTAGATCATAAAATTGCAGATATTTCTGGCGGTGAATTACAGAGAGTTGCTATTGCTGCGACTGTGTTGAAAAAAGCCAATGTATATATTTTTGACGAGCCGAGTTCTTATCTTGATATAAAGCAGAGAATTAAAGTTAGTAGATTCATAAGGGGGTTAGCTGATGAAAACACTGCTGTATTAGTTGTAGAGCACGATTTGATTATTTTAGATTATATGACTGATTTAATTCATCTGATGTATGGGAAAGAAGCGTGTTATGGTATTATATCTCAACCTAAGAGCACAAGAACAGGAATAAATGTTTATCTTGAAGGATATCTTAAAGGGGAAAACATCAGATTTAGGAATTATAAGATTAAATTTATTACTCGGATTGCTAAGAAATTAGAAAAAGGAGTCAAACTGAGTTATTGGAAAGGAATCAAGAAAAAATTAGGGAAATTTGAGCTTACTGCTGAAGAAGGTTTTGTAAATACCTATGATACTGTTGGAATTTTAGGGGAAAATGGGATAGGAAAAACGACTTTTGTTAAAGTGCTTGCTGAAGTGATTAAAGCTGATGAAGGGAAAGTGGGGGGCAAGATTAAGGTTGCTTACAAACCCCAGTATATTGAGAGTTCTAACAAACTAGTTGTTGATATGTTGAAAGAAGCTGTTAAGAGATATGATGCTGAATTAATTAAACCCTTAAAGATTAAACCTTTGTTAACCAGGCAAGTAAGTGAATTAAGTGGAGGAGAATTACAAAGAGTGGCAATTGCTTTTTGTTTATCTCAAGAAGCTGAACTTTATCTATTGGATGAACCAAGCGCTTATTTGGATGTAGAACAGAGATTAATTGTTGCTAAAGTGATTAAAGATATAATGGATAAAAGGGGAACAAGTGCGTTAGTTGTTGACCATGATTTACTTTTTGCTGATTATTTGAGTAAAAATCTGTTAGTGTTTAGTGGAGAGTCTGCTGTTGAGGGAAAGGTTGATGGGCCTTTTAGTATGGAAGACGGAATGAATTTCTTTTTGAAAGATTTGGAAATTTCTATGAGGAGAGATAAAGAGAGTTTTAGACCTAGAATAAATAAACATGGCTCTGTTATGGATAGAGAACAAAAAGGAAAAAATAAATTATATTATAGTTGATTTCAATCGTTTTAGATTTACTTAGCTACAATCATGGTGCTTGTGAGCTTTACTTCTTTAATTGGTCTAATTTTATCCATTACAAAAGCACTCAAACCTTCTGGTGAATCTACAGTTACTTTAGCGATAATATCCCATTCGCCAAATAAGATGTGGGCTTCTTTTATTTTAGGTAAGCTTTGTATTTCTTCTACAATTTTTTGTTCGTTTTCAGTTACACTGATTAATAAATATGCTAACATTTTATAGCACCCCCGTTGTTATAGTAATTATTTTTAGACTACTTAAACTTTTTTATTTAAGTAAATATATATATATATACCTATATATATATAGGTATATATATATATATATATATATTGATTATATTTAACTAAAAAAGATAAATTTATATTTTGTTTCCTTTTTTTGACTTATATGGGAGATAAATATAGGGTCCAAAAATTATTAAGTAGTTATGGTTATTGTTCAAGGAGGAAAGGGGAGAAGTTGATTGAGGAAGGTAGAGTTAAAGTTAATGGTGAAACCATTTCAATAGGTGATCAAGCAGAAGAAGAAGATGAAATTTATGTGGATAATAAATTAGTTGAAAAACAAAAAAAGATTTATTTGATGTTTAATAAACCAGTAGGATGTGTTACTTCTTTAAAAGATCCAAAATACAAGACTGTAATGGAATATATAGATGTTTTTGAGAGGGTTTTTCCAATAGGAAGATTAGATTATAATACTTCGGGAATGTTGATTTTAACAAATGATGGCGATTTTGCAAATAAAATAATGCATCCAAGATATGAGATTAAAAAAACTTATGTTGTAAATTTGAAAGATAGATTAACAAACAAACAAGAAGAAATGATTAGAAAAGGGATAAATCTTGATGATGGAAAAACTAGTTCTGCAAAAATAAAAAGAATGGACCATAATCGTTACGAAATAATAATTCACGAAGGAAAAAACCGAATTATAAGAAGAATGATGCAAACTTTGGGAGTAGCAATAAAGACTTTAGAGAGAATTAAAGTTGGCGGTTTGGGATTGAAAGGATTGCAAACAGGTAAGTATAAAGAATTAGTTAAAAAAGAGATTGATTTGATTTTAAAGAATTAATTTAAGTTTATTATTATTATTATTATTATTATTAAATATTACACTTTTCTTAAAAAAGTGAGAAATCCAGTATGTGATATTAAGGGCGTTATTGGTTTAGCTACTTTTTCTTTGAGTGCCCATTCTCTTTCTGCTGTTTCTTTTGTTTTTACATGAACGAATTTTTCTGTTTTTATTGCTTTATTTGTGAATTCCAATGCTTGAGTTATTTGGGGAGTATAGGCAACAAGAAATCCTCCTTGTTTTAATGCTTTTGTTGAGTGTTTTATTACTTTCCAAGGTTCTGGTAAATCTAAAGTTATTAGGTTTATATTTTTTTCATCTATTCCTTTGTAAATATCTTTTAATTTTAATTTGATATTTTTAAGAGCTAAATAGTTTATGTTTGTTTTTACTGTTTTAGCAAAATCTTCTCTTAGTTCATACGCTGTTACTGATTTTGTTATATGGGCAAGATAACAAGAGAGTGCACCAGAACCTGCGCCAGCATCCAGTACTTTACTGTCTTTATTGATTCCAGTTTCTGTGATTATTACACCAATATCTTTTAGAGTTATTATCTGAGCATTTCTTTTTATTTTATGATAGATATCAATAAATTCTGGCTTTAAGATAAAGAATTCTTCCCCTTTGTTGGTAGTTATTTTTCCTTTTGTTTTCTTTAACTCTTTAGCTTTGATTAAACCTTGTTTACAGTGGAAATCTTTGTTAGGTTCTTTTATTAAGAATCTTTTAGTGTTTGATAATAGAAGTTTCATTTTTTTAATTTAACCCTTTTTAGTAGAATTCCTTCTTTAGTTACTGAATATATAGCGAATCCTGTTTTTTTGTTTATACCTAACTCTAGTCTAATGTTCTTGGGGATCACAATTTGACCCCTCTTATCGCATTGCACTAATGTTGGGTACCTAGCCATTTTTTATTTTTGTTTGATTTTTTGCGTTTTTTATTGTTTTTTTCTTTTCTGATTTTCAGAATTTTAATCTGAAAGTCAGTTTTGTTTTCTGAAAATCAGGATTATTTTCTGATTTACTGATTCATTATATTACTGAATCTATCACCTCTTTTCCCCACCCTACACTCTGTAAGAGTTGTTTAACCTCGTCAGCTGTTTTTCCTTGTGAAAGCTTGTAGTTGATATATGCTTTCAGTTGTTTAGTGTCTTGATGGGGTTTGTGAACATTGAATAATAGTAAGTCTGTTATGCCCTCTGACCAACCTTGTTCTAAGAGTGATTGCCGTATTTCTTCTAAGTTGTAACCTTCAGCATAAGAAGAATTGATGTAGTTTTCTACTGTGCTTAGAGTGTCTTTTAATTCTTTTGAACCGTCTAATGCAACATCTAGAACTTCTTCTGGCCAACCTTTGATGATTAGGGTTTGTTTTATATGATTTTTATTAAAGCCGTTTGCTAATCTTGTGCTGACGTATTTCTTTAAGTCTTTGAATTTGTCTTCTTCAGAAGGTTGCTCAACTGGTTTTAATTTTGGTTTAGTTTCGGCTGGTTTGATTTCTTGTTTTGATTCTTTGATTGGTTTTTGTTCAGTTATTGGTGCTGGTCCCTCTACTGGTATTAGTGTTGGTTTAATTTCAGCAGGTTTAATTTCAGGTCTTTTTGGAGGTAATAATTTACCTCTTAATACAAATCCAATTATTGCCACTAAAACGACGATTATTGCGATTAAGTAAGGTATTAGATTAAGTGGGATTATACCAAATAATGGTTGTTCTACTTTTGGACATTTTGAACAAGGTCCACCACAATCTACCCCTTCTTCCCCTTGATTTTGAATATAATCAGAACATGTTGTGCATTTTGAACAAGGTCCACCACAATCTACCCCTTCTTCCCCTTGATTTTGAATATTGTCAGAACATGTTGCTCTAACAGTACATGCTGAACAAGGTCCACCACAATCTACCCCTTCTTCCCCTTGGTTTTTGATATTATCTGAACATGTTGCTGTTGAGCAAGCAGTGTAACAAGGTCCACCACAATCTACCCCTGCTTCGTTTTGGTTTTTTATACCATCATAACAGGTTGGTCCTGGACATGCTGCGCAAACACCACCACAATCAATTCCCATTTCATCTTGATTTTTAATTCCGTCAGTACAGGTTTCTATTGTTTCCATCACTGTGCTTCCGCTTAGTCCATTTCCACCCCCGCCACCACTTGGTTGTGTTGTTCCACTACTAATCGTTATAGTAATTGTTTCTGATTGTGTTACTGTTTGTTCATATAAGTCTGTTATTGTGAGAGTTACTGTATAGTTTCCTGATGAGCTGTAAGTATTAGAATCAGTGAAAGATTCTGATGGATTGCTTGAATTAGTCCCTTCTGAAGTTGTTCCTTCTCCCCAATTTATTGTCCAAGTGATATTATCTGGGAAAGAATAATTTAAGTTGGAATCATTATATCTGAAAGATAAAATGTAGGTGTTATTTTGACTTTCACTTTCAGTTAAACTAAAGTAAGTAATTATTGGAGGATAATTAGTTATATTTGCTAAAGGTGTTGTTCCGTTGTTTGTTGTGTTCCAGAGTTCTTCATCATCTGAGTTATAAACAGCACCACTATTAAGGAAATCATTAGTTACATTTGCATATCTTAAGATTAGATTACTAATTGTTGATAGATCAACTGAGCTATAATATAAATCAGAATTATCTATTTCTGAGTTTGTTACATTGGAATTATTTATGTTTGAATCTGTTACATTTGAATCTATAATTCTTGAACTTCCAGTTACATTTGAATTAGTAACATTTGATGGATCAATAAATGCGCCATCAACATATGTATCTGTTAAGGTTACATGAATTATATCTGAATTAAGTACTGTTGTTCTTATTAATGTTGAATCATTTATTGTCGAGTTGAAAACTGTGCTGTCGTTTATGATTATGCTTTCATCTATTGTTGAAAGATTTATGAAGGATTCATTTATGGTTGTTAGGTTGGTATCTTCTTTGTAGATAGTCGAATCATAAATTTCTGCTAAGTATATTGTTGTTAAATCTGTTCCATCACTGCCATAAGAATCATTGTAATCTGTTTCATCTATTGTGGTGTTATATATTCTGTTTAGATATACATTCAAAGCTATGTTGTTGCTTGAATTCCAATATTCTCCATCTGTAACATTGAAAGATATTTTTTCTTCACCATTCCAACCTGTTGGTTGAGTAAATGTTACAATACTTCCATTTATTGATGCTTTTATTTTATAGTTTGCTGTTAAGTAGATTTCATAATAAGTTAATTCATCATCTTCTATATCATGGAAGTAATTACTTAAGTCTAAAGTGTGTGAGTTATCCATCCACCAGCTTTGGTTTTCAATTGTTTCATTGCCAAAAACTTTTCTTGGAGCGTCATTTACTGGCGTTACATATAAGTTCAGTAGATTGCTTGCTATTTTAGTGAAAGAATCATTTACAAAGAATCTTATTCTTTGATATCCAAACCAATCTGTGAATGGAGAGAATGTTGTTGTGACATTATTTGAATCACTTTCATTTATTGTGGTGTTTATCTCTCCATCTGTTGTGTAAGTTCCGTTTAAGTATATTGTACTATTGTTGTTGTAATCATTCAATAAATCAGTATCGCTTCTTGCATAATCATAGATTGCTAATTCATCTATGTATGCATTAGCTTGTTCTGTTTGAGCACCATTTGAACCAATGTAGATTGTTAAATCATTGAAAGTTGTGTTGTCTATATCTGCTAATTCTTCTGAAGTTGTTCTGTTATCTGTTGTTATTTCATTATTAATTGTTAATGAGATTGTGTCTTCATCCCATCTAGCAGCCACAAAAGTCCATTCTTGATTGTTTAAGTTTGTAATGTTTATTTCTGCTTTATCTTCCCTTTCCCTGATTCCAAATACGAATTTGTTGTCTTTTCTTCCTAACCAGAATAAGTCATCTACAGCATCAATTCCTTCTTCTGTTTCATTTGATGTGAACCCAAGGACATCATTTGCACTTTCATCGCCTATAAAGATTGTTGCAGATGAACCATCAGTAGTTGTGGTTAAGTTGAATGTTGTGTTATCTGCTGTTGCCAGTCCAGGTATTTCTGTGTTTATGGTTTCTACAACTTTATCTACTGTTAAATTTCCTGCACTGAATGAGATGTTGTAAGAATCTCCGCTAATGGTTATTTCTAATAAAGTGTTATCTGTTGTTGCATCAGCGCCAGTATAAATTTGATTTGTGAATCCCAATAATTCGTTTGCTGTTCCATTTAATATTTGGATGAATTTGGTAGAGCCAGTTTCTATTGTTTCTAATTTAATTGAATTATTGGTTGATGTGGATACATTAACTATTTCATTATCTAGATTCATATCTAATAATGTTTTTACATCCTCAGCTGTTAGATTCCTATAATCTGTTTTTTCTGTTACTGTAAATGTTCCATTTACTTCTGGATGGAGGGTGAAAGAGTAATTATAAACTCCTGCTGTTGGGAATAGATGGGTGAAAGATTCTCCATAACTTAAGTCTTCTGTGGATAGATTTTCTGGTCCTGTAAAGCTTATATTATATGTAGCATCATCTAGATTTGTGAAAGTAGTTATGGTTCCTGCTTCTATGGTTGAAGGAAGATTTGTAAGGGCAAGATTTTGAATGAGTACTATCCGTATTAATGGGTTTTCACTTAGGTTTATTTCTGAGTATTCTCCACTTATATTTACTTTGAACAAATTATTTTCTGGAGTTACACTAAATGGTTCTTGTGCTGTTCCTGTTATTTCTGAGGGTGTTGCATTTGCTGTTATTGTAAAAATATAAGGGGATTCTCCTGAAGTGAGTACTGCAGGGGTTGCGTCTTCTATCGCTTCATCTAATCTGATGTCAAAGAATACTGCATCTTCATTTAGTGTTTCTGAGCCATTCCATGTTGGTTTTATGAACATCTCAATTGTTCCTTCTTCTTTGTTGAAGTTATTTCTAGTTACATTGTACTGAGAGGTTATTGGATAAGTTAATTTTCCAGGTAATCTATGTTCAGCAAGGAATGTGCTTGCATATTCTTTTTGTTCGAATTGCACCTTATCAATTTTGACCCATGTAGAATTACTGTCGGAATCTATAACGATTTGTGCATAAGCAGATTCTTGTGGGGATGTTAGGGTAAGAATTCTTCTGCTTGTGCTTTCGTTTATATCAGGCGTTGAAGTTATTGCTATAATACCGCTACAGTTCTGACTGCTTTCACAGTCAAGAGTTGAGCCAAGGTAAGAAATTGTTTTATTTGTTGTTTCATCAGTTGGGTACAATTCATTGAACCAGTTTATATGCAAGCGACCATTCCCTTGAGTAGAATTAGTAGCCATATATTGGCTTAATGTGTAATTTGTGTTTTCTGTCACTGTTATAAGTTGAGAATAATAATTATGTTCGTTAACTGTTACATATTCTGGGGGGGCATTGTGAGTGTATACAGGGTAACTGTGTCTTACCCAATCTTGGGGGGTTGTTACGTGTTCTGCATCTTCTGTGCTTTCATTGAAATCTCCATTTAATAGCAAGTTTTCTATTTCTGATTGGATTAGGATGCTGTTATTGTTGATTCCGTTTTCTTGATTTATGTTTTCATATGATCCATTATTGAAATCAATTATTTCTGTTAGATTGTTTAATGAATCATAAAGCAATAATCCTTTTGGATACATAGTGTAAGTGTGAGTTAGATTATCATCTGCATCTGAGAAATAATCAGATAGTGTTAGATTTGTGTAATCAGTATCTTCTGGCCAGGATATGTCTGCTATGGTGCTATTGAATACTGGTGTTTCTGATGCTACTGTGAAGCTGAACCAGTATGTTTCGTTTGTTGAACTGTTTGATGTATCTCGCATATTTCCAGCTAGATCGTAAGATATTGATTTCCAATAGATAGTTTCTGTTTTGTTGGTTTCATTTTCTGGAATTGTTCCAAAGAAAGTGTCATCTAAGAATTCAAGTGTTTCTGAGGATAAGTTCATTTCTTGATGTACATCTGAATTCGAGGTGTTATATGTCCAGATTATGGTTGTTCTATCTTTGTCTATATTGTTTTCATTTGCATCCCAGATGAACATATTGTTTAACCAATCTATGCTCAAGGTTACATTATCATCATTGTAAACCGTTGAAGAGTTGGAAGAGGTTGTGATTTTTTGATTAGCATATTCTGGTGCTGTTTTATCTACAACAAACCAAGTTTCTAGTAGCACTGTATTGTTTAAAGTATCTGTTACATTGAAAACTACATCATATCTTCCATCTGTCCAATCTGGAGTGTTTAATGGAATTGAGTGGTTCCACCAGAATGTTTCAGAAGTGTTTTCTGTTGAATTTGTTTTTATTATTGTTCCGGTTTTGTAAATGTTATAACTTAAATTTACAGAATAATTTAATGGGCTTCCAAATGTTGTGTTTGTGCTGTTTACAAATGAGTCCATAATTAAATTACTATTGTTGTTTAACCATTGTGCTCTGAATTCCCATTCATCTGGATCTACAACTATGTATGGTGCTAATAAGTCAAGTGCAAAGTTTCTTGTTGAATTTCCTGAGTTTCCCAAAGAATCATTAGCTGTGATTACTATACTGTAATTTCCACTTGTGAATCCTGTAGGGATCCAAGAAGCATAATATTGATTGTTTAAAGATATTAGGAATCCACTTGCAATTGTTTCATTGCTTGAGTTTAATATTTCATAAGTAGGATAATCTACCACTTGATTGAGTGTGTCTGTTATGTTTGCCCAGAATTCAACTAATATCCCAACTGATTGATCTTCTGTTGGGGAAGTTATATCTATTGTTGGAGATGTTTGGTCTACTTTAAAGGTTAGATTTATTGATTCTGTGCAGTTGTTGGTGAAACTGCTATTATCACATGATTTTATGTACCAAGTGTAGTTGTTATCTGAATAATCTGTTAAGTTGATTGTGATATTTGAATCTGATGTTTCATTGCTTGATTCTAAAATCTCTGAGGAGTTGTAGATATATAAAGTGTAATTTATTCCATCTTCATCTGCATCTGTTGAGTCAGTCCAATCAAAGTCTATTGAATCTGTGTGCCATGTATTATTTATTGGAGCTATTTGTGTAGCTGTTGTTGGGATGGAATTGTTTATGTATACTGTTGAATTGAAATTTGAGTGGTTACTTTGTATAAATCCTGATGAAAGTCCAGTTGTATCTGTAATATTTACTTCACAAATGATATTATCTCCTGCAGAACCGTTTACAGATAAGTCTAAGTAATCTGTTGTTTGTCCAGTTATTTCTGTTCCATCTATGTACCATTTGTATTGTGTTAGTGAATCATCTACTGTTCCATTTCCATCTAAATCTGAGCTAATATAATTACAGAATAAGACATCATTTGTTAGTGCATAAGCTGGATTTGTTAGGTTTCTTTCATTAGCTGATGAAGTGTATATGGCAATATCTATTGTTAGGTTGTCAACTACAGGTTCATCTGGCCAGTTGACTGTGAAATTGATTTCTGTATTTTCATCTCTACTCTGTTCGTTAGGTATCTCTCTATCATCTTGACAGATGATGTAATAAGTGTGATTTCCTTGTGTTAAAGGTTCATCATCTTCATCTGTGATGTTACATGTTAAATTTATTCCTATTATTTCAGTGGTTGCATTACAATATTTATCCCCTTTAGTTGAGTCTCTGTCTGCATAATCTTGGTCGTATAAAGAATAATAACAGGTTGAGTTTTCATCAGCTGTTATATTGATTAAAGTTATATCATCTTCATTAGTGTCTAACCAGCCATCTGATGAATCAGTGTCATTTGCCACTGAATTTATTTCTATTGTTGGAGGTGTTTGATCATAATAAGTTGTACCAAAGCTTGAGATTGGTGTACTCATTTTACCTATAGTATTAACTGCTGCTATAGTGAAATAATATGATGCTTGGTGGGTTAATTCATTTGCTTCAAATTCTAATGAATGGGTTAATGTATTTCCTGCGTTGAGCCATTGAGCTTGAGTGTCGTTCCATCCTGATTCATTGTATTCTGCTGTTCCTGCTGCGATTACATAATAGGAAATATCATATTTGTCATCTGAACTTCCTGTCCAACTTATTGGAATTGTTGGAGAGAAAGAATACAATGGGGCTGTAACATTTACAGCTGTGGGACCTGTCCCCACATCATAAGGTGGAAAATATTTCATTGCTTGAGTGGTTTTAACATCACTCCAAAGACTCCAATTATAGATTTGATATCTTACATTTGCTACATAAATTGTGTGAGGTGTTAGGGTTAGGTTTTCATCTTCATTAGTGTAAAGACTTAGGTTAGTCCATGAACTGGATATATTGGAATAACTGATGTAGTCTTCATCAGTGCCGAAACTAGTTAAGTTTCTCCAACCTGTTATTGAGTTCCATCCAGTGTTTGGATAAACTGCTGTACCTATTGTATATTGTAATGTTCCGTTTGAAGATATGTTTTGGGGTATACTTACATTGAAAGTTAAATTAGTGTTATTGAATTCTGGAGTTGTTCTTACTACAGTGAATTCTTCTGATGGTGCTGGTGAACTGTTTATCCAATAGTTTGATTTGGTTGTGCTGAAAGTATTCTCTGCACTATCATTAATATTGAATGTTAGATTATATGTACCACTTGTTAGATTGAGCACCACTTGACAATCATAATTTGTTGATGATGTAGGTGTACAACTGATATTATCTCCCAGATTGCTCCATTCTGTTGTGTTGTATGAAGTGTCTGAGGTTACGTGTGTTTTGTTTTGTGTTCCGGTTATGTTTAACAGTAAGGTTGGTAAGTTTATTCCATAATTATCAGTTAAGTTGAAAGAGATTGTTGGAGTTGTTGATGTTTCATAATTAGGAATATCATTTATGCCTATTGCTGGGTTTTCATTATCACTAAAGGTTTCTTCTGCTGAAGTCCAATCACCTGTTAAGTTATACCCCCCTTCTATTGTTTTTATTGCTCTTGCTTTTATTGTATTGTCATCAGCATGTAAATTTAAAGTAAAATTAAACCATCCTTGTGGTTCTGATGAATTGTAAGCATACACAATAGTTCCTGTGGGTACTGTTTGATTTAGGACTGGTGAGATGTTTATTCTGTATGATTCATCAGGTATAATTTCTTGGTGTTCTGTTATTTGATATCTTAGGAAATCTTCTTTATCATGGTTTGCGAATTCTATGTAATTAGTTGTATTGAAATGAGTGTGGTTTGCATTATTGATTACTACAAAAGAGCTGTTTGTTTCAAATGTATCTATAACAGCTGAAGTGCCTTTGAGTGTTGAGGTTGATAATGTTGTTGTGCTATTATCTTTTGGATTTGCATATCCTTGCCAGGCATAAGCTTGGATAGTTATGTTGTTTACATTATCTTCTGGTAAATAACCTGTTATTTGTGCATTGTTGTTGTTTAGTGCATCCAGTGGCCAGAGTGTAGGGGTTGTTGGAGCAGGAATTACTGTTGTGTTTGATGCGTTTTTGAAATCAGTGTCTGTTAATTCCCATTGATCCCCTACTAATACTCTACATCTGATTACTTCTCCCCCTGTAAATGCCATTGTTAGATTTCTTGAAGTTTCACTTAATTGAGTCCAGTTGCTGTTTAGGTATTCATACCATTCGAAGAAAGAATATATGTCGCTCTGTGCGTTAGTTATTTCGGAATCATTTCTATCTGTTGTGAATGTGCTTTCGTGATATGTGAAATTACAATGAAGAGTTTCTTCATCTATTTGTATTGTTAATGGGGTGGTTGCGTTTGGTTTGTGATTTACTGCGAAAGAATCGTTATCATAATTTGAAACTTGGCCATCACTGTCTACTATCTGTATCGAGTAGTTTGAAGTAGATAAATCTGTTTCAGTTGTGGTGTATGTTAGTGTTATTGGATTTGTGGTTTGAGCATATGCTTGAATGTATGCATTTATACATCCACCATTTTCATATCTTCCTTGTTCATCACAGATATAAACTGTTACATTTTCTCCAAAAGGTTGGTCTGCGTCTGTCCAAGAGATGCTGAAAGTTACTTCTTCACCCACATTTGTGGGATTTGTAGAATTAGAATCTACCATTACTTCAGTTATATTTGGTGTTGTGCCACTTACTTCATAATCATAAATATATCTGGGTTCTGAGAACACTTCTTCTCCATAGTTTGTGTCATCATAAGGAGTTAGTCCACATTTCCAGTAATCTCCTGCTAAAGTTTCTTCATGAGTTAATATTGAACCTGTTGTTACTGCCCATTCAAAATAACCAGAACCTTGGTCAACATACCACCTGTAGGTGATACTTGTGTTATTAAACATTTCATTATCACTATCTAAATCAGTTAAATTTGTGTAACTACAATTTAAGGTTTCATTATCTAAAGGATAAATGTCTGCAGGTGTGGAGTTATAAACTGTTAAGTTAGCACTATCTAAAGTTGGAAGATGATTGATGTAAATATTGTTGTTTTGTGCTAAGGAGTTATAATTATTGCTTCTTTCTGTTGAGTCATAGATGTACACATAGTAAGATTGGTTTGTGATGTTATTGTTTAGATTTTCACTATCATAAGTGCAAGTGTATGGTGAAGTGCTTGTAGAGGATAATGTACAGAAAGCAGTATCAAGACATCCTTCTCTGTTGTGATTGGTTGAGTTACAGATAAATAATTCTACTGTTTCTCCGATATTTGAGTCATACCAGTTTACTGTGAAATTGATGTTTGCTTCATATACTAATGGAGCTGTTGAATTAGTGTTTAATGCTACACTTGTTATTTCTGGGGTGATTTCTCCTATAGGTATTTCAGAGGAGATGTTTTCTGTGCTGTTTACATAACCATCAGATACAATAACTCCACATTTCCATGATTCTCCTTCTGCTGTGTGGTCTGAAGAAAGATTTTGAACTGAAGTGTCTGCGTCTATATTTTGCCAAGTTCCATTGTTGTATTTATACCAGAAGAAATATTGATCCTCTTCTCCTGCGTAATTGGATGCATTAGTGTTATCACCAGAAAGATTGAAATCTGCATCTGAGAATGTGTAATTACAATTCAAAGTTTCATTTGTGTTAAAGAAAGTTCCTCCAGAGGAATTTATTATTGAAGTGTTTTGTGCTGTCGGAACATGGTTTACAGAGAAAGTGCTTACATTTGCAGATGAACATAGGTTTGAATCATCACATATCATTACTGTGAAGTTTACTGTGCCATTATCTGTTGATTGTACTGTGTATGAAGCGTAAATTGGATTATCTGAAGTGAAATCCACTTCAGTGAAACCTTCATATTCACAACCAGCGTTTTCTATGATGCTGTCATTTTTACATACATAAGCTTCAACCAATTCTCCAAATGGTTGATCTGCATCTGTCCAATTTATTGCAAATGTCACAACATCTCCGACATTTGTTGGCTCTGTTGCTGTTGAGCTAGAATCTAGTGAAAGTATTTTTGGAGTTTCATTTACACCATACTGTGTAACTGTAACATTATCTGAGTCTACAGGAACACTGCAAGTGTAGTTATCACATGTTGTTACTGTACATTTCCATCTTTGACCTAATGATGTTTCTCCACTTACCAGTGTTTCATTGTTGGGATAATCATTTAGAAGTTGAAATCCTGAACCTTGGTCATAATACCAAGAGTAGTTGTAAGTGAGTGTTGCGTTTTCTGCATCATTTGCTGTGGCGCTACATTCAAGATTATTTGAAGGCTGAGGTGATGTTGGTGTTAAGTTTACTTCGGTAACTTCTGGTTTTCTGTTTAGATGAATTGTTCCTGTTTCAGTGTCTGAGTTTTCATCTTCATCATAAATCCTCATAGTGTAATTGAATTGGGTGGTGTTTGCTGATGCTGTTGTCAATGTTGAGCTGTTGAATTCACAAGTTATAGGATCTGTTGTTGTAAAAGTTGTTGTGCAGTATTCTGTATTGGAACAGCCAGCAGAAGTTATACTAGAATCATTACAGATGAATAAAGTTACTTGAGCATCATTCCATTGTTCTGGGTCTGACCAGTCAACTGTGAAGGTGATGTTTTCATTGAAAGTAATTGGTTCGCTTGAATTTGATCCTTGATATGTTGTTGATTGGATTGTTGGTGCATGACTTTCTACAATTCCTTCAGCAGAAACTGCTGTGCTGTTTGCATAACCATCGTTTACTATTACTTCACATTTCCATTCATCTCCGTAAGAAGTGTAATCTGTGCTTATTGTTTGTGTACTGAAGTCTTGTTTAACCCATACTCCCTGTACTTTTTTATACCAAGAGAAGTATTGGTCTGATTCAGTGTGGTAATCTGAAGAGTTGTTTCCTCCACCTGAAACATTATGATCTCCATCATCAAAAGTGTAATTACAACTTAAATCATCTGTTTCATTGATATAAGCACCCCCATTTATACTGACAGTTTCTGCTGTAGGGATATGATTTACAGAGAAATTGTAAGGTCCTTCAGCAGATGAACAATCATAATTTTCATTACAAACCATTGTGTAATAATTTAGGACGTGGTTAGTGTTATCTCCATAATCTTCATCTTCTGCTGTGTAGGTTATTGTTAATGGATTGTCTGTTGTCCATCCACTGTAACTGAATTGTTTTGAGCCAGCAGCACATCCTGTTTGAAGAATGTTTGAGCTGTTACAAATATAAGCCATTGCTGAAGTTGTGTTTGGACTTGCCCAAGATATTATGAAAGTGATATCTTCTCCAACGTTTGTTGGGTATGTTGCATTAGAATTATCTGTTGCATTTACTACGCTAGTTTCAGTTTCTGTTCCGGTTGATTCTGAAATGGTTATGTCGTCAGATGTTTTTGATGTTCCATCTGAATATCCATCATTTGGTATGATTTCACATTTCCATTGATCGCCAAGTTCTGTTGCGCTGAAGCTTAATAAATTTGAAGTGTTGGATGTTGGACCATACTGCCAGTAAACTTGCCAATCACCTGAACGTTTTAACCACCATTTGTAAGTGTAAGTCATTGTGTCGTTGTCTGAATCTGTGGAATCATTAACTGCACATTTTATTGTTGAATCATTAGGAACATAATTTCCTGAGACATATGCTGAATTATTATAATAAGTGATATTTAGACTATTAACAATAGGAATATGGTTTACAAAGAAACTATATCCAGATTGGTTTCTACAATCATAATCTGCACTACAGAATAAAAGATTATAATTGATTGGGCCATGACTGTTTGTTAAGTTGAATACAGGAGTATTTGTTCCTGGTGTAACTACTAATTCATCAACTTTAAAAATTGCTTGAGCTGGATTGTTATAAGTTACTGTTCTATTGAACTCATACCCCCAACAACCAGAGTTTCTTATGTGGGTATCATTATCACAGACATATAATTTTACATAATCATAAGGACCATCCCAAGTTACATTTACAATTATGTCATCGCCTATATTTATGGGTGTAAGAGTTCCCGATTCATTATTAGAATTATCAGATACAGCCGTTATTTCTGGTCCACCACCGGTTTCTGGAATGTCTTCACCTAAAGCAGCAGTTACATGGATTTCTGAAGAATTCTTTGATTCCCCATATTCCCATTCATCTATGGGTGTGATTTGACATTTCCATTCATCTCCTGGCATTGTGTTTCCATGAACTAAGATGTCGTTGTAATCATTATCACACCAAAGGAAATCATCACAAGAACTGAATTCTGTATCGCCGAATGGCTTTACAAACCATTCATAAGTGTAATTGATTATTTCATTATAAACAGAATTACCTGTTGTAGCATCCCAGATTATGTCTTCTCCAGAATCATAATTATCATTTTCATTTGTATCATGGAAATAACATCCAGTTAAAGAAGTGCCATTTGTTCCGCTACTTACAGATGAGAATTGGAGGATAGTTTTCCAATTTTCACTATTATTATATATTAGGGTGTCAATATTATAATCATAATTTGAATCATCATTTACATCAATGTATGCTAGATTTGTATCATTACTGCAAGCCAAGATTGCAGTGCCATTTTTTAGGTTTGAATCTTTTTGATTCCTAATATCTGCAAAAGGTGTTTCCCAACCATCTGCATCTATCATAATATCTGAAGTTGTGGTGTTTGTTAAATCTTGATCGCTTCCAGTTCCTTGAATACATTGGAGATTCCAATCATCATTTATATCTGAAGTGTATGTTAAACCTTCATTATAACTAAGATGATTTGTCCCTATATTAACCCAGTTTAGTTTGGCTGCGTGGTTGACTGTGAAGTTGCCGTCTCTCCAGATTGAACATGCTCCACCAACATCACAGATTCTCATGTGGTATATTACTTCACTATCATCTACATCTTCTGCTGTATAAGTACATGATTGTTGTTTGTCTGGGCTGTAGTCTGTTTCACAATAGGTTTTAGCCCCTGGACAGCTACCAGTATCTGAACCAGAAGCTTTATAATTTATCCTTATATTTGCTTGATCATAATGAGGTCCTCCATCTGATGAGGTGTTATCATAAATAATTGAAGCAGAACCGGTTTCATGTGCAGCTACTTTTACTGAAGAATCATTATAAGGAATTTCTCCTGAAAGTAAACAGTTATCTAAGTATCCTGAATCTGCTACTTTTCCTGTTATTCCAAAAATTGTTCTAAATGCTTTACCTACCCAATTTATTAAATCCATTAGCCAGTTTCCTGTTGGTTGTATTCTTGCTGTAGCATAACCTACTCCACCCATTTCCATGTCTTCTGAAAAAGCAGGGTCATTTGGATCTGCTATACAGAATTTTAGTGATGTGTATTTATCTGGCAATGGTTGGGCATTATATTGCATAGTGAATGTTGTCCATTCTCCAACAGTAAAGGTGTTCCAGTCACTTCTTGCTATTCTCATTTCTGTTGAGCCATAATAATCTGGTACATGAGAAGTTGGAGAGTCAGTCATTGAAGTGTTGTCTGCTTCGTAAGCTATTATTGAAAATATGAAAGGGGTGTTATATCCTGAGGTGCTGTTTGTTATTCCATCAATTATTGCTTGCCTTATTTTGATATCTACTGTGTCTATCATTAATCCTGTTTCATTTGTGTAAACATGAGCAAAATTTCCATCACCTCCAAAGGTGATGTTTTGGGCACAATAAGTGTCGTTATCACAGCTATAATCCTCTATACCTCCTGTTTTGTCACACACCACCATCATTGCTGATTCACCAACATCTGTGTCTAACCAATGTGAATCAAAGGTTACATCTTCTCCAACGTTTGTTGGATTGGTAGAGTTAGAATCATCTTCATAATCTATTAATTGAGGAATTGAGTTTCCCCCTATTATTGTAACAGAAGAATTTTCATATTCATAATAAGTTGATCCATTAAGCCAAGTCCAATTTCTACTTGTGGAATTAAACCAAACTCTTTCATTATAACAAAGAGGATTACTCACCCAACTCTCATCATAATCACATACACTTATTGCACATTTTATTTTATCGTTTTGATCAAAATAATTATCTAATGTTGGATTAGTTTCATCTGGAACTTCAACAAAACTATTTATCCCTTCATTGTTAATGTACCATTTGTATGCTGTTGATTTATCATTAACTGAACCATATTCACTTTCAGTATCTAGATCAATATCATTAAATGTGAAATTACAAGTTAAGGTGTCATTTCCTAATGGATCTGTTGGAGTGACTTCTGCATTTGAAGCATAAGGTGCTGTGTTGTTTATTGCATACCATCGCGTGTCGCTGTTTTCTCCACTAGATATTTCAGGTCCATCTTCTTTCCCATCATTAGGAACCATTGCACAAGTGATTTTATCTCCTTTGAAAGTATGAGAATAACTTAACATAGCAGTACATTCCCAAAGATCTGGATTATCTACTATCCCTTCTTCACAATAGATATCATTTAAATTAGGATACTGTGGAATAGTGTCGTTTGGACCTATTGGGCCCAGATTAATACATGTAGCATCCATATTTTCTTCTACATAATTTGTTCCGCCAGAGAATGTTGCAACTGTAAAAGTATATTTGGCAGTTATTTCATCATTATTTCCATCACACACAAAACCAGTACAATAGATATCATGAGCTGTTTGTGCGTGTCCTTTTAAGGGATCGAGATAAATAGTATCATTTGCAAAATAGGGTTCTGCATTAAATGCTGCTGTTACTATTGCAGAATCATCTGATTCTTGGGTGCCGTCCCATGCAGTTATGTAGAAATAGAATAAGGTTGTGTTATAATAGCTAGAGACATTCCAAGGTAGAGATGAACTTCCTAGGATGCCAGTAGTAGTAACGTTTCTGAATGATATATAGGCTGGTGATGTGTAGTTCCAATGGGTGTTTTCAGAGACAATATTAGTATAATTCATTCCTGATTCTGCTGTTGCAGCGTAGATATAATAGCCTAAAACATCATCTGTATCTCCTCCTGCTACACTAGTATCATCACCTACATTAGGTTCATCAGCAGATCTTGTCCAATTAATATCAATTCCTAATTCTCCTTGGTCATCTAGATGGTCTGCTGCGTTAACATTTGTTGGAGGATCTGGTGCGTTATTATCTATAGTGGTTGCATTTATACAACTAGATTCGTTTTCATTACCTGAAGCGTCAACTGAAGTGACTTTAAAACCATAAGTGGTATTTACTTCCAGATTTTCCCAAGTAAAAGAAGAGATTCCTGCAGATACTGAATCATTATAGTTGTTATTTGTACATGATCCATTAGGGTGCAATTTTATCAAGTAATGGTCTATATAATTTATTCCTTGTCCATCATCTGAAGGTAAAGTCCAGTGTAAATCAATTGCAGTTCCTTGATCATTTTCTGTATCTTCTGCATATAATCCTATTACTTCTTGAGGGGTTGTGTTATCTGAAGCAGTTGCATTCCCACTATCCGTATCTATTAAACCATTTGTACTGTTATAAGAACTTACAGTGAAGGTATGTTCATTTGTATCTCCTGCAGTATACATATAATCCAGAGTCATACCATTTAGTACTTGTATACCGTCAATGTATAATTGATAACTTACTGCATTTGTATCATTTGTCCATTCTGCTTTTATTTGCAATTCGTTGTTTTCTTGGTTTTCTAATGTCAGATCAGTTGCATTTACAGAATTAGTTAATAATATTAAAAATAAAGCCACAGCTATTAAGAAAACATAACTTTTAAGATTTACTTTCTCCTCTTTTTTTAGTGCTTTGTTCATATCTCTTCTAGTTTTCCAGTTTTTTCTTGTCGGTATTCTTTAAGGGTTTTCTTGAGATGTTCTTTTTTTATTCCTAGTTTGTCTGACTTGTTGTCTATTTCTATTATCATCGGTTCTTCTTCTAGAGCTGGCGCTGCTATTTTTTTTAGCAGGATGCCTTCTTCTAAGATAGAATGTAGCCAAAAACCAGTTCCTTCTTTTATGTTGAGTTCTGCTCTAATGTCTTTAGGAATTACTAGTTGTCCTCTGTCATCACACTGAATTATCTTTGGGTATTTTTTCATAGTCCTTTTGCGCAAAAGGTTTTTTTCTGATTTTCAGAATTTTAATCTGAAAATCATATATATTTTTCTGATATTCAGAATTTTATCTGAAATTCAGATTTCAAATTCCCATTTTAGGAATTTTTTTCTGATATTCAGAATTAATCTATGTATTACTATTTAAATGTTTCTATGATTAGTCGAGGAGAAATAACAAAAAGAGTAATGGGGCTGGTATATTGAGAAATTTAGGGGGGAAATAAGGTAATTTATTTTATAAAACAGTATAATTTATAAATAATTGAACTTATCTTTTGCGTTATGGGCCTGTAGCCTAGCCTGGGCAAAAAGAATCATAAATTCTTTTAGGGGCAAATAAGGCGACAGCCTTCTAAGCTGTAGATCGAGGGTTCAAATCCCTCCAGGCCCGTTTATTTTTTTATTGATTTTATTTTTAATTTTTTATAAGAATTCTTTTAAGGTAACCAAGTTTTAGGATCTTTTAGTTTTTTAGGAAGATATTTATCAATTACGAAGTTGAGTCCCCATTTTGCTAAAGCTTGTTGTTCAGCTCTTACTTTCATTTTCATTTGTTGTTTTAATGCTTTTTGCCAAGGTCTGTGATGTTTTACAAATGGATCATTTTTAATCCCATCTTTTACTCTTTTTATATCTACATCTTTTAATGGGTGTGTTGGTAATTTATAGTCAATAATATCTTGGGGAGTAATACCAATAAATTTTGCATTAGGTACACAGAAAAATTCATTTATATGGGCTGCATTACCTGAACCGACTTTTAGTGTTCTGTAAATGTTTAAAAATCCATAAGGATCTCCGTCAGTAAAAACAAATACAGGTAATTTACATCCATCACTTAATCTTCTTATAAATCTTCTACAAGCTCTTGTTGGAACTCCGCCAAGACTGATCAATATACAATTTGATTTTTTCCAATAATCATGTTTTACTAATCTTTGAAACATACCTGCTGTTTCAATTGCTAAGATGAATTTTGCTGTTGTTTCAAACTTTAAATGTTCAACTTGACTTGGAACCGAATAAGCGCCTGAACCAAATTTTGTGCAATTAATTTTTATTTCTTTTCCTTTGCTATCTTTATCAATTACAATTAATTGTCCAGCAACATCTCCCCCCTTTTCTTCAGGGATAAAACCTAATTGTTCTCTATTTACCATCATCATTGCTTCAATATCATCCATTACTGAATCTGATTCAGGTTGTTCTTTAAATCCTGCTTCACCCCAGTTTTTAGAAACATAATATGCTTCTCTTTTTGTAGCAATATCATTAGATTTAACTAATTCTTTACTAAGATTCATCATTCTTAAAGATTGAGCAAATGTTTTGATTGTTGAGGCAGTTAAAGCTCTTTCTTTAACTTTATTTTGTATTTTGAAATATCCTTGTTTTTCATCATATTGGACATTACTTAATCCTCTTAAAGGGATAATTAAAGAAGGACTTTTAATGAGGGCTATTTTTTTGTAAACATCTTTTGCTATTTCCTTTATTTTTGAGATTACATTATTTTCCATTTTTTCTTTATTATTATTATTATTATTATTATTATTATTATTATTATTTTTATTCTTCTTCTTCATGAATATTTTTATCTTCAAGGGTTCCTTCTTTTCCTATTTTAGCAAATTCTTCATCAAATTCAGTATTTTTTTCTTTGTTAAATTCTACTTTTTCAACCTTGCCTCTTTGTTGTTCTAATAGGTTTTTTAAGGAGTTTTCTATTGTTATTTTTTGATCTTTTTCAAGAGCAAGTAATTCAATAAGTGCATCTGCTACATGTGGAATATATTTTTCAATATAACTTCTTTTTTTTATTTCGTCTCCCACTCTTTTCTTTTTGTGAACATATTGCCCAAGTTTTCTTCCACATTCTTGGATTGCTAATCTTATTTCTTTTATAATTTCTGGATAATGAGCTATTGCTTCTTTTGATTCTGAAGTAAAAGGCACCCAAACTGATGCTATATGTACTGATAAGGTTAAAGGCCCAACAGGCAATGAACCATTACTTTGACTCAATCCATAATTTCTCCAAGTAGTTGATGTTGTGCCTTTTGCTACTGCTCCTGCACTTTGTTGATATAATAATGGAACACGATTAGCGAACCTCAATAATCTGATTGATTTATCCGATGGTTGTTCTCCACCATAAGCAATAGTCGCTTCAATTATGAATGGATTTCCCCTATATACTGCAGGTGGTCTTGTAGATGAAGCATAAAATTCTGCATTAACCACTCTTCTCAATCCTTTTTCAAATAAATTAGAACCTATTGGAGAAACACTATCTGTTGGAGGATTCATTAGTTTTGTTTTTTTAATTCCTTCCATTAATTGAGTGGACATTTCCCTACTCATTTTTTTAGGTTTAGTTTTAGGTAATAATAAAGCATTTTCACAAATTCTTTTTGCAGTTCCGGAACCTACTCTTGTGAATTCTTTTGTAAGAAATGATTGAAGAGTTTTTGCATCTGTGGTGCTAATCATTTTAATCATAGTACCAGTTTCAACACCATAAGGGTGAGGTTTAGTTTCTTTTGGTTCTTTAGGTAATTTTTCTGTAACTCTTGGAAAAATAATTTGATTGGCTTTTGGATTTGTATAAATTATTGTGGCATGGGGATTTGTAATTGATGTTTGTTTTAGATATTCATCAACAGATTGTGCTCCTAATTGATAACTTCCTTCAAGATCTATTTCTATTTTAGTACCATGATCTTTTTCCCATTCTACTATTTCTGTTTTAACTATTTGTTCTTTGTTTTTTTGGGTGTTAATGTGAAGTTCATAATAATGCGCTGGTTGGTTTTTTCCAATTTTAGATGTTATTTTAGCTGGTTTTCCTGTAGTCATTTGACCATACATTACAGAAGCAGAAATACCAATTCCTTGTTGTCCTCTACTTTGTTTTAATGAATGGAATTTACTTCCATAAAGAAGTTTTGCAAAGATTTTTGGAATTTGAGCTTTTACTATTCCAGGACCATTATCTTCAATGATTACCTTAAATCTATCTTCTCCTATCTCAATTAATTGGATATTAATTTCAGGTAAAATATTTGCTTCTTCACACGCATCTAAAGAATTATCTACAGCTTCTTTTATTGTTGTGAGTAAGGCCTTTCTTTTATTATCAAAACCTAATAAGTGCCTATTTCTCGCAAAGAATTCAGCAACACCTATATCTCTTTGTTTTTTTGCCAATTCATGAGCTTTTGTTTGAACCGGAGCTGTTTTTTGAGTTTTCTCCCCTTTTTTTTCATCGATAAACGAATCTAAACCCATTGTTTTTTCAGACATAACAAAAATTAAATTAGGATTAGTTTAATAAACTTTTCGTTACTAAAATATCTATTATGTTTTTTATGTGTGGATAAAATTAAGGAGAAATATTATTAAAATTTATTTTTTTTCTATTTTTTTCCCTAAAAGTTCCTGTCTTTTTAGAATTCTTCTTTGTTTTTCTAACCAATTATAAACATTTGCATGGGGACTTCCACCGAGTAAAGATTCAATTGCTCTTCTTGCTAATGCAACGTTTTCTTGAAGGCCAATAACACCAATTGTTTTTCCATATACTGAAATATTTGTTTCGGTAAGTTCTTCTATATGACTTCTTGATTTCCCTTCATTACCTATGACTCTTCCTTTTAGTCTTATAGAATCATTTTTTGTTTTGGCAAAATCATTTATATTGATTAATTCAAAAATATAATCTGGTTTGAGAGTAAGAAAAGCAATATCTGGATTAAATCCCCTTCCAATTGCTTTGATAACTTCTCTTACACTGAATAAAGAAAGGGCATCATCACCATCAATAAATACATCTCCATCTTTAGAATCTACAGTTATTTTACTTTTAGTTATTTCTTCTAATTCTTTTTTAGTTTCTCCTTTTTTACCTATTAAAATTGCCACTCTTTCTTTAGGAATTTTTAATTCATGGGAATATTGAGCCATTTTATAGTTGTTTCATCTTGTTTTATTTAGTTTTAGTTATCTTATTTTGTATTTTTTCTTTATCTATTTTTAAACCTTGCTTTTTGAAGAATCTAAATATGTTTTTTACGTCTCTTTCTACCCATTCTTGAGCTATGGGGTTTTCAAGAGATGTTGCTTGAGATAAATCAATGAAAACTGGATAATCATTATAGTTTAATATATTGAATTCAGATAAATCTGAGTGAACATATTTGTTTTGATGTAATATTCTCATGTAATCTATTGTTTTATTGAAAAATTTTTTGATATCTTGAGGAATCATATCTTTTAATTTTGGGGCAGCTTCTTCATCCCCTATGAATTCCATTATCAATACATTATTTAGCACAGTTATTGGTTTGGGCACTTTGATCCCCATTTGCCTTATTTTTAACATATTATAATATTCTCTTTTTGCCCATGCAAAAATTACTTTTCTTCTTTGTTTTTTTAGATTATCAAATCTTGGATCTGTTCTTATGTATTCATACATTCTATTAAAATCACAAGTTTCAAGACGATAGATTTTTACAGCGACTTTTTTATTATTTTTTGTTAAGGCAGAAAACACTTGAGCTTCTTTCCCTATAGATATTGGGCTTTGAAGACCTTCAATATGGCCTCTAGTGATCAATCTAAATAAAGTTCTATTTGTGAATTCATCAAATACCCCTCCATAGGTTTTGAATTTTTCTCTTGTTATTTTAGTCATTTTAAGGGTTTTTATATAAATAAGTAAAATTGAGTGTTTTATAAGCTATATTCTTTATTAAAATGACAACATTTATAAACCTTAGTTATTTATAATTTTTCATTCAATTGCTTAAATTGAGGCCCGTCACGAGAGTTACTCAATGGAGCTACGGCAAAGCCAAGCAATGAGCTTGGGAGTTCGTGTTTCGGGCTACAATTATACTCATAAATAACAAAATAGAACAAGTAAATTATTATCATTATTATTAATTATTAAATTGTTTGTTGGGGAAAATAGGCCCTTGGTATTTAGTAAATATGGAATCTTGTTCTATTTAAAATTGAATAAAATAATATAAAGTTAGAGTAAGTGAATAAGTTAAATAAATCAAAAGCTGTAAGAAAGGTATCATTATGTTTATCCATTATCCATCATTTGATTATTGGGAATATTTGTTTAAAGAGGATACTATTTCTGATTAAAGCAGCTTTAATATGAACTTATAAAATTACTGGAGGAAAAAACAAGAAGACTTATTTCATTCGTCTTCAAGGTTTTTATAACCTCTCTAACTTTCGGAGGTAAAAAACATGGGAAAAATAAGTCCAGTAGCTGCAAAATATGTTGTACACGCTACTATTAAAATTGAAGGAGTTGTTAATAGACCTGATGTTGTTGGGGCCATATTTGGTCAAACAGAAGGATTATTAGGATCAGATTTAGAATTAAGAGAATTACAAAGATCAGGAAGGATAGGAAGAATTGAAGTTAGTGTAGATACTAAAGGTGGAAAAACCGAAGGTAAAATTGATGTTCCGTCTTCTTTAGATAAAGCAGAAACATCCCTTATTGGTGCAGCTTTAGAAATTATTCAAAGAATAGGTCCTTGTAATGCTAAGATTAAAATTGATGGTGTCGAAGATGTTAGAGCTTCAAAACGTGGGGCCGTAATAAAAAGGGCTAAAGAATTATTAAGAAATATGATGGATGACGTCATGCCTGATAGTTTAGAGTTGGCTAATGAAGTTACTCATTCTGTAAGAGTTATGGATATCCAAGAATATGGAAAAGATAGATTAGCTGCAGGACCAGGAATAGGTGAATCTGACGAAGTTATTGTTGTTGAAGGCAGAGCAGATGTGTTAAATCTGTTAAAATATGGTATAAAAAATACTATTGCTGTTAACGGGACTTCTATTCCAGAAACAGTTATTGGATTAAGTAAAGAAAAGACAATTACTGTGTTTGTTGATGGTGATCGTGGTGGAAAATTAATAATCAAAGAATTATTTGCAGTTGCAGATTTAGATTATGTTACCATGGCTCCTGATGGGAAAGAAGTTGAAGAGCTTACAAAGAAAGAAATACACCAAGCTTTGAGAAGTAAGATGACTGCAGAACAAGCAAAGTTAGAATTATTTAAACCTACTAAATCTACCAGTAGATCTATTGGGCAAACTAGGACAACTAGGCTTGTACGAAAACCTATACAGAGAACTTCAACTCATCAAAGAACTCCTACTAGAAGACCTGCTCAACCTATAAGGCGTGCACCAGTTCCAAGAAAAGTGAGAATAAGTGTTGATGAAAAGAAATCTTTTAATGATTTACTTAATGATTTAGTTGGAACACGTGGAGCTTCTATTTTGGATAAAAATTTAGAAGTTTTAGGAAAAGTACCTATAACTGAACTTTCTACTACTATCAAAAGTTTAGGTTCTGGAACTTATGCAGTTGTACTTGATGGAGTTATAGATAGTAATTTAGTTTATGCTGCAGAAAGGTCTGGAATTAAATTTTTAGTTGCTAGAGAAAGTAAGGTTAAGCCAACTGATAGTAGGGTTGGGATACTTGTTGCTGGAGATTTTTAGCTGAGCAGAATCAGAAATAAATTTCCATGAATCATAGTGACTATAAATGCTATTAAGAAAGATGGAACAAAAGGCATTCCATCTTTTATTAATATTTTTTTTATTTCCCCTTTTTTCCATAATTTAATTAATTTCTTTATTTGAGCTTCTTCAATACCTAAATCTTTTGGACCACAGATGTATTCTTTGTTAATTTTGATGTCTTTTACTATCCAGTCTCCTTCAGTTAGTTTGTCTGGAGTGACATACTTGTACATACATACTTTTTCAACTGCTTTTACAAATGCCCAAAGATAATAAGTGAAGTTTATTAGTAATACAAGCACTATCATAGGGATTATTACTGCAGGATTTCTTGAAAGAGCTAATAGTGTTGCAAAAATTAAAGAAACTACTAGTAAGTAAATTCTAGTCTTTTTTAATTTTTTATTTTTTAATATTTTTTTAAATGTTTTTGAAAATTCTTTTTTGTTTTTTATTGCTAAAGTGGTGCTCCAAATTAGCCCATAGATAGATCCTATTAACATAATATTTATGAAAAATCCAAGTAAAAAATTATTGATTGTTAAATCTAACCCAATCAATGCCCCTAAACCCATTATCATCTTGCTATCTCCACCACCCCATTGACCCAGACGATACATGAGATATCCTACTACTAAGAATGTCAGAAAACCAAGTAAACTTTTTATAATAAAAGAAGGATTTTTGAAGATTATTGAATAAATTGTATGAATGCTCAATCCTGTGAAGATTAAAGAATAATTAAGCCAGTCAGGCACTTCTCTTGTTTTTAGGTCTGTAAATGAACCTATTATTAGAGCAACAATGCAAATTGAGATAATTATTGGAAGCATACTCTAATCACCTTTTTTATTCTATAGTGAAAAACTTTATAAAGTTTTGTGCTATATTATGTGTGTAAGGGGGGAGCGTTGATGAATGTTAGATTTAAAGAAGAAAGTAGAAAAATCAAAGAATATTCCTAAACATATTGCTATTTCTATTAGGGGAGTTCGCGAATGGGCAGAAAAAAAGAAAAAAAATCTGAAGATTGCTCATAAAGAAAGTTTCCTTGCAATAAAAAAATTAATAGGGTTACAAACTAAATTAGATATACCTGTATTAACGTTTGATTTATTACCATCCAAAGCAAAAAAAAGAGAAGATTTTCAAGAGATTATTGAATATTTGACTGAATTTTTTAGTGATTTAAGAGAATGGGAATTCATAGAAGAAAATCAAATTAAAATATCTGTATTAGGTAAATGGTATGATCTTTCAGGTGGATTGGTAGAGGAAATTAAAGACTTAACAATGGAAACCAAAGATTATGATAGGTTTTTTGTTAATTTTTGTATTAATTATTGTGGGCAAGAAGAAATAGTTGATGCATTTAGAATTATAGCAAGAAAAGTTAGGGGGGATATACTTGATCCAGATGCTATAACTCAAGAAGAAGTAAAAGATAATCTTTATAGTTCTTATTTTGTGCCTCCCGATACTATTTTATTGACTGGGGGAAAGAAAAATTTAGATGGTTTTTTGTTGTGGGATTGTGTTGGTTCTAGAATTGTTTTTTCTGATAAATTGTGGCCAGAATTTAAAGATGTTGATTTTATAGAAATAATCCAAAAGCTTTTTAAATAAACCTGTTTTTCTAGTATTTAACCTGTGATTGATGAAGGCTTTGGCCTGAATGAGGGGTTTTCTAATCCCAATCATCACTTAAATTAAAAAAACTTAATATTGAGGGAGAAAATAAGGCAAGAAGTAAGAAGACTTAAAAAACGTCTTCAAGTCTTATTCCTTGGAGGAAAATAAGATGAGTGAATTATCAAAAGAACTTATAGATAATGTGTTTGAAGCAATTGAAATTGTAAAAGGTACTGGAAAACTTCATAAAGGAGTTAATGAGGTTACTAAAGTTATTGAAAGGGGCGATGCTAAATTAGTTGTGGTGGCTGGAGATATTAGTCCTGCAGAAATTACTATGCATTTACCATTACTTTCAAAAGAAAAAGGAATAAAGTGCGTTACTGTTGATAAGAAAGAAGAACTTGGAGCAGCTGCAGGATTGGGAGTTTCTACTGCTGCAGTAGCAATAGTGAAAGAAGGAGACGCAAAAGATTTGATTAAAAAAATAAATAGTCAACTATAGTTAGAAAATGGAACCAGATAAAAAACCAGAAAGAAAACGAGATAGGGATCAGAAGAAAGGCGGAGATAAAGATAAAAATATACTTAGGTTTTCTCATGCTGTCCCTGCAAGAGTTGAAGAAGTAGTTGGTAGGACAGGTAAAAGAGGAGAAGCAACCCAAGTTAGGTGCAAAGTGCTTGATGGGAGAGATAGTGGTAAAACTTTAAGGAGGAATGTCAAGGGGCCCATTAGGAAAGGAGACACATTAATGTTAAGAGAAACAGAAATAGAAGCTCATAGTTTGACAAAAGGAAGAAAATGAAATGTACATTTTGTGGTAAAATTATTAAAAAAGGAACTGGTAAGATTTATGCTAAAAAAGATGGCAAAATATTTAATTTTTGTTCATCTAAGTGTGAAAAAAATATATTAAAACTTGGCAGGAAACCTATTTTTACTAGATGGACTGAATATTTTAAAAAGGAAAAAGAAAGGTGATTAAAAATGATGGAGAGAACTTTAATTTTATTAAAACCTGATGCTATACAGCGTGGATTAATGGGTAAAATAATTACTAGATTTGAAGACGCTGGAATTAAAGTTATTGGGATGAAAATGGTGTGGACAGACGAAGAATTTGCTAAAAAACACTACACTGAAGATATTGCTAAGAGAAGGGGGGAAAAAGTAAGAGAACAGTTATTACAATTTATCAGAGATGGACCTGTAGTTGCAATGTGCCTCGAAGGTATACAAGTGATTGAAAATGTTAGAAAAATGGTTGGGGGAACTGAACCTAAATCAGCTCAACCTGGTACAATAAGGGGGGATTTTGCACATATGAGTTTTAGTTACGCTGATAAGACAGAAAAAGCAATCCCAAATTTAATTCATGCTTCCGGAGATAAAAAAGACGCAGAATATGAAGTTAAATTATGGTTTACTGAAGAAGAATTGCATAGCTACACAACAGTGCATGAATTGCATGTGTTTTGATTTTGAATGGAGGTTTAGAAGATGGCAGAAAAAATGAGTGAAAAGGTGATGAGGATTTCTAATAATCCTGAAAATATTAGAAATATTGGTATTTGTGCACATATTGATCATGGAAAAACAACTTTTTCCGATAATTTACTTGCTGGGGCAGGTATGATGAGTGAAGAGTTAGCTGGAAAACAGTTAGCTTTAGATTTTCATGAAGATGAAGCAGAAAGGGGAATTACAATCGATACTGCTGCAGTATCTATGGTTCATACAATTGAAAATAAAGAATTTTTAATTAATTTACTCGATACTCCAGGACACGTTGATTTTGGTGGAGACGTAACTCGAGCTATGAGGGCAGTTGATGGAGCAATTGTGTTGTCTTGTGCTGTTGAAGGGATAATGCCTCAAACAGAAACTGTGTTAAGACAAGCTTTGAGGGAAAGAGTAAAACCAATTTTGTTTATTAACAAAGTTGATAGGTTGATTAAAGAATTAAAACTAACTCCTGAAGCTATGCAAGAGAGATTTATGAAAGTTATTTTTGGTGTAAATAAACTAATTATGGAGATTGCTGAGAAAGAATATGGAAAGAAATGGCAAGTGAATGTACAAGATGGAAGTGTTTGTTTTGGAAGTGCGTTCCATAATTGGGCTTTATCTGTAGATTACATGAAGAAGAAGAATATAAGTTTTAAAGATATTATTGACGCCTATGAAAATGATACTTGGAAAGAATTGGCGAAAAAGGCTCCTTTACATGAAGTTGTTTTGGATGCAGTAATTGATCATTTACCAGATCCAGTTACAGCTCAAGCTTATAGAGTGCCAAAAATTTGGCATGGAGATTTAGAAAGTACAGAAGGAAAATCTTTACTTGCTTGTGATCCTAAAGGTCCACTTTATTTTGTGATTAATAAGATTGTTGTAGATCCTCAAGCAGGAGAAATTTCTGCTGGGAGATTATTTTCTGGAACTATGAAAAAAGGAACAGAAGTTTATTTGAATAGGGGGAACAAGCCAGCAAGAATTCAACAAGTTTATGTTTATAATGGGGCAAAAAAAGATATTGTTGATGAAATTCCTGCTGGAAGTATTATAGGTGTTGGTGGTTTAAAATCTTCTCCAGGGGAGACAGTTACAATAACTCCTTCAGAACCTTTTGAAGAGATTACCCATATTTTTGATCCTGTTATTACTAAAGCTATCGAAGCTAAGAAAGCAAGTGATTTGCCTAAATTGATTGAAGTATTAAGACAAATTGTTAAAGAAGATCCTTCAATTAAAATAGAAATTAATGAAGAAACAGGTGAACATTTAATGCATGGAATGGGTGAACTTCATTTAGAAATTATTGAAAATAGGATTAAAAGTGAAAAAGGATTAGATATCCAAACTTCTCCGCCTGTTGTTGTTTATAGGGAAACAATAAACAAACCAGGACAAGAATGTGAAGGTAAAAGTCCAAATAAACATAATAAGCTTTATTTTGTTGTAGAACCATTAAATGAACAAATTTCTGAACTTATTAAGAAAGGGGAAATACCTCAAGCAAGAATCAAGAAAAAAGACCTTGAAATAAGAAATAAATTTGTAGAATGTGGTATGGAAACTAAAGTTGCTGATAAAGTTAAAGATATTTTTGAAGGAAATATTTTGATAGATAAAACCAGAGGTATTGTGCATATTGGAGAAATCATGGAAATGGTTTTAGATATGTTTGAAGATGTTATGAAAGCAGGTCCTTTGGCTAGAGAACCATCTGTTAAAATGCAAGTTAGTTTAATGGATTGTAAATTGCACGAAGACGCAATCCATAGGGGTCCTGCACAATTATATCCTGCTGTAAGAGAAGGTATAAGGGGATCTATTATGACTGCTAATCCTGTGTTGTTTGAACCTAAACAAATATTGAGGATAGAAACTCCTGATGAACATATGGGTGATGTGTCTAAGTTGATTAGTAATAAACGAGGACAATTGCTTGAGATGAGTCAAGAAGAAGGATTGACAATAATAAATGCTAAATTGCCTGTTGCAGAAATGATTGGATGGAGTTCTGATCTTAGATCTGCTACTGGTGGAAGGGGAATATCATCATTGATTGATCAGATGTTTGAGAAATTACCTGAAGAAATGCAGAAAAAGATAAGAGACCAGATAGTTAGTAGAAAAGGACTCACAGAAGCTGCACTTGGTGCTTAAGTTTAGAATAAGTAATAAGGTTTATATATAACAATAGGTTAGTTATATTAGAACTATTTAAAAAAGAGAGGGAGAACCTTTGAGGTGGAGATAAAGTGGAAGAATTTATTAAAGATTCATTAGAAAAGGAAGATGAGAACATCTATTCTTTTTCAGAAGATAAACTAGATTCAGAACCATTCAAAAGTGAGCCTGAACCTGAACCTATTGCTAAGCCTGAACCAGAACCAGTTAGAGAAGTGCCCCAAGCACCAATTAGAAAAGCAGATACAGATAAAGAATTAGAAGATATTTTGTCTAAACAACAAGCAACAATTAAAGTTGTTGGTGCAGGTGGAGCAGGAAATAACACTATAAACCGGATAAGTGAAGTGGGAGTTACTGGAGCTGAAATAATTGCAATTAATACTGATGCGCAAGATTTACTATACACTACTGCTGATAAAAAATTATTGATAGGGAGAGAAGTCACCAAAGGATTGGGGGCTGGAAGTGTACCTAAGGTTGGCGAAGAAGCAGCTAAAGAAAGTGAAAGAGAAATTAAAGAAGCATTAGCTGGCGGAGATATGGTATTTATTACCTGTGGTCTTGGTGGTGGAACAGGTACAGGAAGCGCACCTATTATAGCAGAAATTGCAAAGAAAAGCGGTGCTTTGACTGTGGGTATTGTCACAATTCCATTTGGAATGGAAGGTCAAAGAAGATATGATAATGCGCTTTATGGATTGGAAAGATTAGAGAGTATGGTTGATACTTTAATTGTTATACCTAATGATAAATTATTAGAATTAGCACCTGATTTACCCTTGCAAACAGCATTTAGGGTAGCAGATGAAATATTAACAAATGCAGTGAAAGGAATTGCCGAACTTGTTACTAAAGCAGGTTTAATTAACCTTGATTTTGCAGATATTAAAACTGTTATGAATGATGGTGGAGTTGCATTGATCGGGTTAGGTGAATCAGATACTACAGATAGAGCTGTTGAAGCTGTTGAGAAAGCAATAACAAATCCATTATTAGATGTTGATATTAGTGGAGCTACAGGGGCTTTGATTAATGTTACTGGTGGTAATGATATGAGTCTTGAAGAAGCAAGAAAAGTTGTTGAGACAGTTTCAGAGAAAATAGATCCAGATGCAAAATTAATCTGGGGAGCACAGATACAAGAGGATTTACAAAGTACATTGAGAACTATGCTCATAATTACTGGCGTAAAGTCTTCTCAAATATTTGGTCCTGGAAGAAGAATATCTGAAAAAAGAAAGAAAGATATAGAGGATGAACTTGGAATAGAGTTTGTAGATTAAAGATGTTTGATTCAGCGTGGTTTAAGTTTAAGGGATTTGTAAAAGAATGTGCTAGAGTGTTAAGGATAACTAGAAAACCATCTAATATGGAGTTTAAGACAATTGTTAAAGTGTCTGGATTAGGTATGCTTCTTATTGGATTTATTGGATTTGTAATACAAGTAATATATAAATTATTTTTTTAGGTGAAAAAATGACAGAAGAAGAAACAAATAACTCAGAAAGTAAGCAAAATGTATCTCAAGAAGATAAAAAAAGCCATATTTTTGCATTAAAGACAACTGCAAATAGAGAAGACCAAGTAGTAGATTTTATTGGATCCAATGCTGCTAAAAAGAAACTTGAAGTTTATAGTGTAGTAAGACCACATGGAATGAGGGGATATATTTTTGTTGAAGCTGCTAGACGAATAGATGCAGAACAAGCGGCATTTAGAATACCTTATGCTGGAAAGATTTTGCCGAGTGAAGTTAATTATGAAGAAATAGAACATATGCTCGAACAAGTTAAGCGTGAAGTTAATATTGAGAAGAATGATGTTGTTGAGATTATTAGCGGACCATTTAAAGGGGAAAACGCTAAAGTATCAAGAATCGATAAAGTTAAGGAAGATGTTGTTGTTGAATTAGTTGAAGCAGCAGTTCCAATTCCAATTACTGTTAAATTAGATGCTGTTAAAGTCATAAGACGAGATACAGA
The DNA here is from genome assembly GCA_964630685.1 of uncultured Methanosarcinales archaeon. Lineage (GTDB taxonomy): Archaea > Nanobdellota > Nanobdellia > Woesearchaeales > BS150m-G63 > BS150m-G63. The sequence goes on from CAZVVW010000002.1 coordinate 57,262, forward strand.
TGAAACAGGGGAGGGTGAATAGAAAAAATGGCACAAGAAACAATTGAAATCCTTATTGAAGGTGGAAAAGCAAGCGCAGCACCACCATTAGGTCCTGCTTTAGGTCCTATGGGTGTTAATATTGGTGAAGTTGTTAATACAATTAATAAAAAAACAGCTACATTTAAAGGAATGCAAGTACCTGTTAAAGTTATAATTGATACTGAAACTAAAGCTTATGAAATTGAGATTGGTACTCCTCCAGCTAGTTCTCTTATTAAGAAAGAAGCAGGAGTTAAGAAAGGAGCAGCTAATCCCTTAACTGATAAAGTTGCAGATTTGAAAATAGAGCAATTAATTAAAATTGCAAAGATGAAAGAAACCGATTTACTTGGTAAAACTTTGAAGGAGAAGATAAGAGAAATTGTAGGAACTTGTCAATCCATGGGAATTCTTGTTGAAGGAGTTCTTGCTCATGACGCTTTTAAGTTAATTGAAGAAGGTAAATTTGATAAAGAAATCAGGGAAGAGAAAACAGAAATTAGTGCAGAAGAAATGAAAGAATTAGAAGAAGAGAGAGCTAGATTGGCTGAAGAATTGAAAGAAAGACGAGAAGAATTCTTAGCTAAAGCAAAAGAGATTGTTGGAGCTATGCAAGGAAAAGAATCTAGTGAAATAAAAGCTAAATTGAAAGAAGCAGAATTGCCTGAAGAAATTATTAAAGAAGTAATGCCTGCTGAAGAAGAGAAACCTGCTGAAGGCGGTGAAAAACCTGCTGAAGGCGGTGAAAAACCTGAAGGCGAGAAAAAGGATTAGAAATCCTTTGTTTTTTATTTTTTATTTGATTGTCTTAGAGTAATACATTAGAAACCCACGAGAAAAAGCAAGGAATCTTTTTTGATGGACAAGTGTTTGATGCTTACACTTTTGTTTCTGATTTAATACAAAAAGCTGAAAAAGAGATTATTTTAATTGATAATTTTATTGATGACTCTGTCTTAACATTGTTTTCTAAAGTTAATAAAAATGTGAAAATAAAAATGTATACTAAAAATATCTCTAAACAACTAAAATTAGATGTTGAAAAATTCAATGAGCAGTATGGTCGGATTATTCTTAAAGAGTTTAATAAAAACCATGATAGGTTCTTAATCATTGATTCAGAAGTTTATCATTTTGGTGCTTCTCTTAAAGATCTTGGTAAGAAATGGTTTGCTTTCTCTAAGTTTGAAAAAAAAATCTATAAATATATTAAATGAATTAAAATCCTTTACCTAGAAGCATCAGCTTGTCGTTCTACTTCTTGCTTTTTTCTTAAAGAATTTGAATTAGGGTTTAAAGAATAAGCTGCGATTATCTCATCAGCTAAAGCAGTTTCTGCCTTGATTTTTGCGTTGAATGTTTTATGGTATGCTCCTTGAGCCATGTTTTTTAATGCTACGTCCACCCTTCTTTGTGGTGCACACTCAACTGCTCTAGGATATCTTGCTCCACCATATTCAATTGTAACAATTGCTTCTCTTGGTGCTGCATGTTCTACAGCTTTTACAAATATTTTAATTGGATTTTCTTTTGTCCTTTTTTCAATTATTTCAAAAGCATCTTCTACAATTCTGTAAGCATTATTTGATTTTCCTGTTATATGACCGCTACTTTTAAAATGTTTTTTCCCTTTATGTCCTGTAACCATTAATTTATTGATTAATCTTTCAACTATAAATGCTTTTGATTTATGAAATCTTTTTCCAGCATATCTTGCACCAGTTCTAGGTACAATTCTCGGTTGAAGATTTACAACATCAATTAATCCTGGATCTTCTATTTTAATCCCTTCAACATCCCATCTATCAAACGCCCGAATCATTTTCTAGCTTTATCTACTTTCCCACCTAATAGTGCTTTTAAAGATTGATCATTAACTTTTAAAATTTGCCACCTAACTCCAGGAATATCTCCTTTTGCTCTACCCATTTTTCCACCGATACATTCAATAATAACTTCATCGTGCTCATCAATAAGTTTTGTGGCTCCATCTCCAGGCATGAATGCAGTTACTTGTTTTCCATTTTTAGTTAATTGCACCCTTGCACATTTTCTCATAGCAGAGTTTGGTTGTTTTGCTTCTAATTGAACCTTTTCAATAACTATTCCTTTAGCTTGAGAAGCCCCACCTAATGGATCTGATTTTTTCTTTAAACCTAAAGCTCTCTTGATGTATTTTTTATGCATCCATCTAGATTTATTTCGTCTTTTGTTTAGCTTTTTTGCTGCTCCAAGTCCTGTTGATTTTTTTGCCATGTTATTATTTTACTTTACACTTATTTTATCAAATTTAAAGTATCTCCTCAAGGTATCTTCTATTTTAAGTAGATTTTGGGAGTTTCTACCTATTAATAAACCTTTTGTTTTAACATCTTGCCCTGTTAAAATCAAGTCTTCATTGACTTTTTTAATTTGGACTTTATTGAAAGGATATATTAAATTTTGTGTAAATTTGACGATATCATCATCAAATTCAATAATTTTGATCTTTTTGTTTAATTTTGTTTCTAATCTTTTTACATTCATGCCTTTTTTACCAATCGCTTTCCCTGCTTGGTTTGGCCTAACTACAAAAGAGATCATATTTTGATCAATTATACAATCTTTTGGATTTGTATGGGTTATATTTTCAAATAAAGTCATATATTTTATATGAGCCATATCAAACTTTATTCTTACCATTTAGTTTAGAACACCAATCATAGAGATTGAAAAGGGTTTTTTACAAATCACGCCAAGTTCTTTGTTAGGTATATCTACATTTACTAATTCCACTTTAGATATCTTGGCATATTTTTCTAAATCTGTTTGAACATCTTCTTTGCAATTTGAAGATAAAAAGATTTTTTTTAATTTGCCTTGTTTCATTAATTTAGTAGTTTGTTCTGCACCTAAAACTACTTTACCGTCTTTCAATGTGTCCTTTACTTCTTTAATTACATCAGTCATTTTCTTACCTTAGTTACTAAATCAGGTAGTCCAGTTCCAACTGGTACTGGTTGATTTAACATAACATTTTCTATTACCGAATTTAATGTATCTAATTCGCCAGTTATTCCAGCGTTACAAATATGTTTTATTGGTGTTTCAAAACTAGCTCTTGCAAGAATTGATGTTTTTTCTTTTACTACACCATATCTTGTAACTCCTTTTACGTTTCCAGTGAAACACATAGTATCTGCTATTAATGTGATATGTCTAATATCAATATTTAAACCCTGGCTTTCTATAACTTTTGAAATTTCATTAATAATTGATTGACGAGCAGCTTCTATACCTAAGATAGAACTAACTTCAAAAATATCATTAGATGTAGTTCTTGATTCATCAACATATTTTAATGCTAATACTTTTTTCAAATTAGAACCAGCACTTATAATTACAAATTCATTTCCTCTTTTTACTGGTAATACTTGTTCAATTCCTTTGATTCCTTGTACAACTACTTCTTTTATGTTTTCTTTTATTTCATAAAGTTTTTTCATTGCTCCATCTTCTTTAGATTTTAAAGTGATTAAATTTTCTTTTTGTTTTACTAAACAATTAGTTATTTTTTTAGAAGCTTTGATTAATCCTTTTATATCGTCTAATTTTATATCCATTTCTTTTATTAATTTTGTATTGATTTTAATTTCAACAGTTTGATCAGCAACACTTATTGCGAATTCTGAAATCAATTCTTTTAATTTAGTTTCTTTAATTGACCATGCTATTTTTTTAATATCTTTTCCTTTGTTATAAGGAGATTTTAAGTAGATTTCCATCATAGGTGTTTTAATGGTTTTTCTAGCATCAAGAATTTCTACAATTCTTGGAAGACCCATTGTTACGTTCATTTCCGCAACTCCTGCAAAATGGAATGTATTTAAAGTCATCTGAGTTCCTGGTTCACCTACAGATTCTGCTGCAATTAACCCTACAGATTCTCCTGGGTCTACTTTAGATTCAATATATTCTAAATATACTGCTTCCATTATTTTAGTTAGTTTAGCTGAAGAAACTCCTTTAGGTAAATTTTCTTCTATATCTATTAAAATACTTTCAGGCAGTAAATCTTTGTATTTTTTGATTATTTTATCCATTTTATATGTGTTCAATTATTCTTTTTACATTTATTTTACTATTTTCACTTTTTGAAACATCAATTCCATCTTCACCATAGATGAATTGGATTATATTGTTTGTTGCATCTCTAACAGTTTCATCATATTCTACTTTTAAGTCTTGTAGTGCATTAGATAATCTTCTATATAGATAACCAGATTTTGGAGTTCTCAATGCAGTATCCATTAAAGAATCCCTTCCAGTCATTGCAGCAAAGAAAAATTCGTGAGGTGCAAGTCCAGTCTTAAAACTATTTCTGATAAATCCATGTGCTTCTGGACTCAAATCATTTCTTTTGAAACAAGACAAAGTTCTTGCGTTAAATCCTTTATCAATTCTTTTACCCCTCATTGCTTGTTGTCCTACACATGCAGTCATTTGTGCTATGTTAATTATATTTCCTCTTGCGCCAGAATTGGCCATAATTATAATTGGTACATTTTTATTCATAGAAGCTATAACTAATTCTCCCACTATATTTCTTGATTTGTTTAATTTTTCTAATATTTTTAATTCAAGAGTTTCTTTCATAGTTTTTCCTGGGAAAACTTCTAATTTCTTTTCATAATATTGTTGAATTAATTCTTGAACTTCTTTTTCTGATTCTTGAATCGTTTTTTCTACTTTTTCACTTATTTCAGGCAATAAATCAGTATCAGAAATTGCTGTAGTAAATCCGTGTCTTAGAAGAGTTTCAAGACCTAATCTAAATATTTTTGCAATCATATCTACTGTTTTATCTGCACCATATTTTTTATGTAAACTTCTAAGCATCACACCAGAACCTCCTCCCCCAATAGTTTTACTATCTATAGTTCCTTGGATTACATATCCGTTTTTGATTTTAACTTGGTCTCCTTCTTTTGATTTTCCAGTAAAATTGAAATTTTCTGGGAGGATTGTTGAATAAAGATCACGCCCACATAATTCTTGTTTGTTGGATAATCGAGATACATCATATACACCTATAGAGTAAAGCATTTGTATAGCATCTTCTCGTTTTAATTTTAATTTTTTACTTAAAATGTAATTTCCAGTTACTGCTCCTTGTATTGCTCCCATAATAGATAGGCCATATCTTGGACTGATTAATTGAGTTTGAACTTGCATTAATATTTTAGCTTCTGCTCTTGCTTCTTCTGTTTGTGGAATGTGAAGATTCATCTCGTCCCCATCATAATCTGCGTTATATGGTGCAGCTACACAAGGGTTCATCCTAAACGTTCTATTAGGTAGCACTTTTATTTTATGGCACATCATAGACATTCTGTGTAGGGAAGGTTGCCTATTGAATATAGCAACATCTCCGTCGATTAAATGTCTTTCTACTTGATAATATAAAGATAATTCTTCTAAAATCTCTTCTTTTGTTTCATCTGTAATTTTCTTTTTCTTTCCAGCCGGAGTTATAACATAATTTGCTCCAGGATAAACTTCAGGTCCTTTTTTTACAAATTCTTTTAAATAATCCACATTCCATTTTGTTACCCTTTCAGGAACTGTGAGGTGCATTGCAATTTTGAATGGTACCCCTACTTCGTTTAATTCTAGGCTGGGATCTGGAGAAATCGCACTTCTTGCTGAAAAATTAGTTCGTCTTCCAGCTAAATTATGTCTTATACGTCCTTCTTTGCTTTTAATACGTCCGGCAAGTGTTTTTAATGGTTGTCCTGAACGATGTCTTGCAGGAGGTAATTGTGCCACTGAATTATTAAAAAATGTAGTAATATGATATTGGAGTAAGTCCCACAAATCTTCAATTATGATTTCTGGTGCTCCAGCATTTATGTTTTCAAATAATCTTTGATTTATTCTCACAATATCTCCTAATTTGTGAGTTAAATCATCTTCTGAACGCTCTCCAGATTCTAAAGTAATACTTGGTCTAATAGTTACAGGAGGAATACCTAATATTGTTAATACCATCCATTCAGGTCTTGCTGAAGCTGGATTGAAACCAAAAATTTCAATATCTTCATCAAGTATTTTTTCTAATCTTGTTCTGATTTCAATAGGTGTTAATTTTTTTTCATTTTCAACATAAGTTATTGGTTTTTCTATCGAAACTTTTTGTTGCCTTGCTTTACAATGAGGACATTTATTTACAGTTTTAGTTTTTTTGATTATTTCTTTTATTCTACTTCTTCTTGCCAATACTCCAAATTCTTTTTCTATATCATCTAATTCTCCCAAGTGTTTTTTGATAACTTCTTCAGGAATTAAGATCCTATTACAAGAACGACAAGTACTTCTTAATAAGTCTAGAATTTCTCCTACAAAATTTATATGTGTTACAGGTCTTGCTAATTCAATATATCCAAAATGACCTAAACATTCTTTTAATTTTGAACCACAAGTTTTACATCTTAATCCAGGATCAATAACGCCCATTCTTATGTCCATTAAACCACCATCAACAGGATAACCTTCCCTATCATATAATTCAGGAGTAACAATTTTGGCAGCTGACATTTTTTGAATTATTTTTGGACTTAATAATCCAAATTTAATTGCTCCTACTTTTTTATGAGTATACATTTCAAAGAATTCTGGTTCTTTAATTTGTTTTTCTTTCTTTTCTACGATAGTTTCTTTTTTTTCAGCTTTTTCTTTGCTTTCTTTTTTAACAGTAGATTTTTTTTCTTTAGTTACAGCTATTTTAGGTGTTTTAGTTACCTTAATTGCTTTCTTTTCAGTTTTTTCTTTTTCTGTTTTTTTAGCTGGCATAGTCTTAGTATTTTGCTTTTAATATCATTTTTGGATAAATCCCCATACTTTTGAATTCATCAAGTATTAATTTGAATGCATAACTCAATTCAACGTTATTAATATCTGAATCACCACAAACTTTACAATAATAATGATTCTTATATTCGTCATAGATTGCAGTTAATCCACATTTTTCACAAACAGGGATTAAAGTTCTATCAGAATCAAATCTTTCTTTGAGCAATAGAGAAGCACCATGTGCTATAAAAGTGTCTTTCTCCATCTCTCCTAATCTTAATCCACCTTCTTTTGCTCTACCTTCTGTTGGTTGTCTTGTTAATAATTGAACAGGTCCTAAAGCACGACTGTGCATTTTGTTAGAGACCATATGTTTTAATCTTAAGTAATACATGCTTCCAATGTATATTTTTGCTTTTATTTGTTTTCCTGTTTTTGGATTATACATCGTTTCTGTGCCATTTTCTCTAAATCCAAGAGAAAGTAACTCATTTCTAATTTCGTTTTGAGGTTCTGAATTAAAAGTAGTACCATCAATATAACGTCCAGATAAAGATCCTGTTTTTCCAGCAACTAATTCAATTAAATGAGAAATAGTCATTCTGCTTGGAATACCGTGAGGTGAGAAAATTAAATCTGGGGTGATTCCAGATGCTGTAAATGGAACATCTGATTGTGGTAAAGTTAACCCAATAATACCTTTTTGACCATGTCTGGAAGTAAATTTATCCCCTATTTCAGGTATTTTTTGGTCTCTAACCCTTACTTGGACCATTTTGTTTCCTTCTTCATTTTCACTTAAAAGAACCAAATCTACAACACCTTTTTCTCCATGTTTTAATGCAATTGAACTTTCCCTTCTAGTGCTTAATGCTAAATTATATTCATCTAAACTACTTAAGAATCTAGGTGGTGATGTTTTTCCAATAACAACATCTCCTTCTCTAATTTCTGCTTCTGGATAAATTATTCCATCATCTTCAAGCTGACGATAACTTTTTTCAGTTCTATAACCTTTTGTTTCTTTATCTGGAATTCCAATTTCATCCATTAGACCTCCACTATATCTCAATTCTCCTGCTAAAATTGGTCTATAATAAGAACTTCTTGAAAGTCCTCTTTCAATGGATGCTTTATTTATTACTATAGCGTCATCCATATTGTAACCCTTATAATCAATAACTGCAACAATAATATTTTGTCCAGATGGGTGTTTATCATAATTTGCTAAATTGTGCATTACACTTTGGGTAATAGGCATTTGTGGTTGATGGAGTACATTTACGTCCATATCCATTCTTATTGCAAAATTTGAAGCATATAAACCAAGTGCTTGTTTTTGATTCTTAGAACCTACACTTAATCTTGCTCCTGGACTGAAATTACCATAAGGTACCAATGAAGTACATAAACTTAACATGCTTAATGGAGCTATTTCTAAATGAGTGTTTTCTGGAGTTAATTCTTCTTCAGTAAAAGAGACTAAAGAATTTTCTTCTTCTGCAGCATCTAAATATTCAATGACTCCTTGTTTAATAAGATCCGAAAAAGATATTTTATTTTCACTTAATTGATTGATATGTGCTTCAGTTAGTAAAGGTTTGCCTTCTTTAACCACTATTAAAGGTCTTCTTACCCTTCCTTTTGAATTTTCAACGTAAACATTTCCATCAAATTGATCATACATCACATTTAGATTAGAACTTAATTTATTATTTCTTCTTTCTTCTACTATTTTATTACGAAATTCTTCAGGGTTATCTACATTCCCTACATATTTTCCATTTAAGTATATTTCTGACATTTTATTTAATTGATTCTAAACCTAATTTTTTTAGTGATTCTAATAATCCTTCTTCATTTTCCTTTTGAGATACGCTTGCTAATAAAGCTAAATTTTTTCTTAAACCAATGTTAGTTCCTTCAGGAGTTTCTACTGGTCCAAGTCTTCCTGCACAAGTACAATGAAGTTCTCTTGCTTCAAAATTTTCTTGCGTTGCTTCTAATGGAGAAACTACTCTTTGTAAATGTGATAATGTATCAATAAAATTAATTCTCGCCATTCTTTGACTTATTCCTTTTCTTCCTCCAACCCAAGATCCTGTTGCCATTGAAGAATAAATTCTTGATGTAAGAAGTTTATCTCTTATTATTACTTTGATGGAGGGGAATTTTCCCCTTTTTACAATTCTTTGGAAATTATAAAGTAAATCCCCAATTAATACTTTAAGATTTACCCTGAATAAATCTGCTAGTAAATCTCCGCTTAGTTTTAATCTTTTATTCATATAATGGTCTTTATAATCCAAATCTAATTTTCCAGAGGATACTAAGATATATTTTTTTAATAATTTACATAAATTATATGCTTTGTAAATTCTATCTTCTTTTTTAGTTCCTAAATGGGGTAAAAGATATCTATCTAAGATTTCTCTTGCCCTTTCTATTCTAATTTCTTTAGGTTGGGCAATTGGGATTTTTTTTGCTATGAAATCTAAAGCATCGTCTTCAGTTTTAATGTTTGTAAATTCGTAAAGATTTACGAGAACTTCATCAAGATCTCCATCTTTAGAAATAAATCCAATTATTTCTTCATCTTTTAGTAAACCAAGAGCTTTGATGATCACAGCTATGGGAACTTTTTTGACTCTAGTGAATGTCAAATAAAATAAATTATCTTTTAATTTTTCAATTGTATGGGGTATTTTAAAAGAACCATGTTCTGAAAATAATTTTCCACTATATTTAGAAACCCCTAATTTATTTTTACTAACAAGAAGCTTATTTGATGCTAAATCTTCAATGTTTACAAGAACTTTTTCAGTTCCATTTACTATAAAATATCCCCCAGGATCATCTGGATCTTCACCTTTTTCAATTAATTGTTTTCTATCTAAATTGTAAATGTTACAATACTTGCTTTTTAACATGATAGGTAATGTACCAATTTGACTTTCAAAACTATCTCTTTGAACTCCATTTACATATGTACTTACATCAATATGTAATGGAGCAGAATAAGTTAATTTTCTTAATCTTGCTTCAATAGGGTAAATTTCTCTTTTTGAACCATCTGCCTCAGTTATTGTGGGTTTTCCAACCCAAATTTTATTAAATCTTATTTTATATTCATCAACGTTTTGAGGAATTATTGTTGGTTCTATTTCTTTATTTTCTTCAATAATTGTTTGTAATTCTTCTTCAATAAATTGATTAAAAGATTCTATGTTAGATTCTACAAATCCTTGTTCTTCAAAATATTTGCTAATTATCGTTTTAGTTTTAATCATTTACAACAACCCTATAAAAATAAGAAGTACCTGCAGATTGACTCGCTCTAGTTATTTTTATAATATCTCCTTCTTTAGTTTTAAGATTTTCTATTGATGTGTCTTTTATTGATATTCTGGGTAAATTTCCTGTAGAAGCATTGTATTTTTTTAATAATTTTTCTTTTTCTTTTTCATTTAATTTAGTATGAATTGGAACGAGAACGTGTTTTGATGTGTCAAAGTTTTTTTTCATTTTAGGTAGTGGTCTGACAATGTTTTTTTGTTGTCTTTATATGTTTTTTGGTTTAGTGATGAATTTTGGATTATAACTACAGTTTCGGCTGGGGTTTGCAAAATTTGTTTTGCTAATCCTTGAAGACGAAGTCTTCTTGAGCTACCGATAAGCGATATAAATCAATTGCGTTGATTTAATCCCTTTACATACCCATTGATTAATTACTTTTTTTTAAAAGTAATCGTGTTTTGTTTGTTTTTGATTATAAATGGGCCGGACGAGATTTGAACTCGCGACCACTTGATTTCTTGATGTCATATTGCTTGACACTTAAAAGTCAAGTGCTCTATTGCCCACATTTGGCAATTAAATGCTGTTCCAGGCTGAGCTACCGGCCCAAACGCCCTGGCCGGGACTTTCAATCCTTAGCCATTTGGGTTAACAAAGGCTAAATAAGGCTTTTTGAACCCGGGTCGAAGCCTCGACAGGGCTTCATGATAGGCCGAACTACACTACCAGGGCATTGTCTCAATGCAACCAGAATAATCCTCTTTTGGCTCATAGGAGCGTTTTTAGACCTTAAATTTTGTCTAGAAGGATTATTTAGGCATGCGGTATTGAAATCTTTAAGGGTTTATAAAGCTATCGTAAATAAATAGAGAATAAGGAAAAAACAAAGAAAAACAAGAAAAAAGAAATAAAAGAATCCCCGCTGCCGGATTGGAGACCTACAGTTTCGGCTGAATAGGCTTCGAGAAGCGATATAAATCAACATAGTTGATTTAATCCCTTTGTACTCTTTTTGATTAATTGCTTTGATTGAAAAGAAAAATGATCCCCGCTGCCGGATTTGAACCAGCAACCTTTCGGTTACGGCTGATTGTTTTTCATTCTTAGCGGATATGCATAGTCCAACAATCTCTACAGCCGAACGCTCTACCGTTGAGCTAAGCGGGGATAAGATTGGAGAAAAGGGCTTTACTTTTAAATATTTCTGATTTTATTGAATATTAGTTTAACAGATTCTTCTGGATTAAGTTTATTAGAATCTATAGTTATCAAAGGATTTTCTTCTTTTTTATATGGAGCATTGATTCCTGGAAGAGATATTTCACCTTGCTTTGCCCTGAGATATAGATTATGGATTCCTGGCTCATTGATTCTCTTGTTCTCTCTTTCTTCACAAATTTTTATCGGACAATCTATCTGAATCACAAAAAAATCTCGAATTAGTTCTTTTGCTTTTTTTCTACCTACCTGCAGATTATCTGTTGCATCAATGATTATATTCTGCTCTTGGGATAGTTCTGCTGCCTTTTTTGCTAATTTAGTGTAAACAAAAATTCTTTCTTGTTCATCATATTTTGGCTCTGAAACTATTTCTTTTCTGAATTTGTCGAGGTGAAGAACTTGAGCATTTATTTTTTCAGCTAAAAATTTTGCAATCGTACTTTTTCCAGAACCGGGGAGCCCAGTTATCCAAATTGCGAAGAACATTCTAAGTATTTTTCTATTTTGTCTAAATTAAATTGTTTATCTTTTAATATCGCGTGTGAAAAATTGAATAACTTTCTTCTTAATTCATTTGGATTATGTTTGTATCCAATATCTTTGAACCATTTATCTGGATAAAAAATAGGATTTGCAACTACAATGGCTCTAAAAGTGAAAAAAGGTTGAATTATTTCCATCATTTCTTTATCTTTTGTTTTATCTAAGTATGTTTTGAAGAAAATGTCAAATAATTCTTTGAACTCTGCCCTAAAACAGTTATATTTTACTAATGACCAAAATATAAAATTTATTGCTAATGCTGTTAGGTCGTCTGCGGCTTCACCATACTCCCCCCTGCTTCTATCGAGCACTATAAAATCTGTTTTATTTTTATCTTTGAATAAGATGTTGAATGGATGAAAATCTCCATGTACTTGACATAACCGATGAGTTTTTGCTTTGATTATTGGCCAAAAGTTTAATGCTTCTTTTACCAATCTTGTAATTTCTTCTTGATTCGCAAAACTCTTTTCAGGATAACCGTCGAGAACCCCCATTATATATTCTCCATGACTCACGAGATCTCTCGCCCTTCTTTTGTACAAGAGCGGAGAGTCTTTCTTTTTTGAATGGATGTCTGTTAAATATTCGGCCATTGCTTTCACTCTTTTTTTATCTAGCTCTGTGATGCCTTTTTTGAGAATTTCATTCAAATCGTGATTATATTCTTTTCCTTTTGCTTCTTCAACTAATATATAATACTCTTCTGCATCACCCATAGAAATTAGGTTTTTATTTTTGTCTACACCTAATACATCAAAAGATTCTATATGATTAGGAAGTTTACAATATGCCTTGTTTTCCCATAATAAAATTCCTGCAATATCTGTCGGGTGTTCGTGACCGAATGCACCAAGCGCCATTGTTTTTAATACGAGCCTTTTGTGTTCTTTTTCTGTATTGAAATCTATAATGTACGCAGTTCCATAAACTCCTTTCCCTAATTGCTTGAATTCATTTATCTCTACTTGAGAGCTGAATTTTTTTTCAAGGTATTTTTTTAGTTTTTCTCGGTTCATAGAATTCTATAATCTTGATTTAACAGCCTTATCTGATATTATTGCAGAATTTCCACTTGGATCTTCCATGGTTAATTTAATTTTTTCCTGGCCGAAAAGGATTTTATTAAGTTTTTTAATTAGTTTTATTGCTTTTATCTTATCTGATTTTTCATCTGCAGATTCTTTAGTTTGTTGAATTACATCTTTTATTTTATTAAGAACTCCTTCTATGTTACTAATATAACCTTGCGATGCAGGCCCAGGAGTTATTGTCATAATTCTTGGTAACTTGATGGTTGCTTGACTTGATTTAATTAATCTTACATTTAAGTCTTCTTCTGAACTAATTTCAAAAACATATTTAGAAGGTTCTTTTTGTTCTGCTGATTCTATATCTGCTTTTTTATATTTGCAATTAGAACATTCCATTGAAAATAGAAATGCAGTTCCAAAAAAAGGAATATCCATTTCACTTTCCATTAATGTCAAATTGTTAGTTTGACACATAGGACAAGGTTGTTTTTCTAATTTTTCTATTGATTTTTCTTCCCCCATATCTATTAGATAGATTTTATCTTATTATATACTTTTTGGTTTTTTGTTATAACTATTTAAGGGAATATTTTGCATCAATTATTTTTGGAGATTTTTTCTTTTTTCCTTTTTTATGATTCTTTTTTTTAAATTTCCTTTTTATGTAAAAATAAATTAATGGGATGGTTATTAATACAATAATTATTGGGAGAAAGAAGAAGATTAATCTAAAAATTAAAACAATCATTGCTATGAAAATGAAAAATATTGCAATGATGAAAAATAAGGATTTCCAACCAAACATATAAAGTTTTTTTATCATTTAAAAGATTATATTTTTTTAGTTTATAAAGGTATCTTGTTGAAAATTACTACTGGCTGAAACCTCTAAATTTGGCCATTACAGCGCCTGTAGTCACAAATTATAATCGAAAGATTTATAAAGAAATTCAAACCCATTTTATATAAGGATGGTAGGGGAAAAAACCGAAAGTAAAAGTGAATATAAGGCTAAAAATATTCAAGTTTTAGAAGGATTATCTGCAGTTAGAAAAAGACCTGCGATGTATATTGGTAGTGTTGGCGTTCGTGGATTACATCATTTAGTTTATGAAGTTGTAGATAATAGTATAGATGAAGCTCTTGCAGGTCATTGTACTAAAATAAAAGTAATTTTACATAAAAATGGATGGGTTTCTGTGGAAGATAATGGGAGGGGGATTCCTATTGATGAACATCCCAAATTAAAGATGTCTGCATTACAAGTTGTAATGACTAAATTGCATGCTGGTGGAAAATTCAATAAAGATAGTTATAAAGTTAGTGGAGGATTACATGGAGTTGGTGTTTCTGTTACTAATGCTTTATCTGAAAAATTAATTGTGGAAGTTAAACGAAGTGGAAAAATTCACCAACAAGAATATTTTAAAGGTAAACCTTTGGGAGATGTAAAGGTAATTGGAGATACGTCTGAGATGGGAACCAAAGTTAGTTTTTTTGCAGATGGGGAGATATTTGAAACTATCAAATTTAATTATGAAACTCTTTTAATTAGATTAAGAGAACTTGCATTTCTCAATAAAGGTTTAGAGATAGCTATTGTTGATGAAAAAACAAATAGAGAAAGAACTTTTATGTACCAAGGGGGAATTCTGTCTTTTGTTAGATATTTGAATTATAAGAAAAATGTGTTGCACGAGCCGATTTATTTTGAAAAAGAAGTAAAAGATGTTAAAGTAGAAGTTGCTATGCAATATAATGATGGATTTGTTGAAAGTGTGTTTTCTTTTGTGAATAATATTAATACTCATGAAGGGGGAACTCATTTGAGTGGATTCAAAACTGCCTTAACTAGAACCCTTAATAATTATGCGGAGAGAATGAAGATGACAGATTTTAAATTGTCAAGTAATGATGTTAGAGAAGGGCTGGTAGGAATTATTTCAATTAAATTACATTCACCACAATTTGAAGGGCAAACAAAAACTAAACTTGGAAATTCTAATGTAAAGGGGATTGTTGATTCTGCTGTTAGTAGTTATTTGGGAGAATTTTTGAATGAGAATCCTAGTATTGCTAAAGATATTATAGGAAGATGTTTGAATGCAGCTAAAGCAAGAGAAGCTGCTCAAAAAGCTCGTGAATTAATTAGGGGAAAAGGACTTTTAGATGGTAGTAGGTCTCTTCCAGGTAAACTTGCTGATTGTTCAAGTAAAGATCCGGCAAAAAGTGAGATCTATATTGTAGAGGGAGATTCTGCAGGCGGCTCTGCTAAACAAGGAAGGAATAGAGAATTTCAGGCCATATTGCCTTTGAGGGGAAAAATCCTCAATGTTGAAAAAGCTAGGTTGGATAAAATGCTGAAAAATAAAGAGATTATTGCAATGATTTCTGCATTTGGATGTGGAATTGGTGATGAATTTCAAATAGAAAAATCAAGATACCATAAAGTTATAATTATGACTGATGCAGATGTAGATGGTGCACACATCAGAACTCTATTATTGACTTTTTTATATAGGCACATGAAACTTTTAATTGAAGAAGGATATGTTTACATTGCTCAACCACCCCTTTATATGGTTAAAAAAGGGAAAAAGAAATTTTATGCTTATACAGATAAAGAATTAACTAAGTTATTGGATGAGATAGGTAAAAAAGGAATAAGTTTGCAAAGATATAAAGGTCTTGGAGAGATGAACCCTAAACAATTATGGGATACTACAATGGATCCGGAACATAGAACTTTATTAAGAGTTGAGTTGGAAGATGCTGTTGAAGCAGATAGAATATTTAGTGATTTAATGGGTGAAGAGGTTGAACCAAGAAGAAATTTTATAGAGGAACATGCTGAAGATGTTGTTAATTTAGATGTTTGATTAAGTTAAGATTAACCTAATTAATGCTATATCTCTACGAAAGTTTTTTAAATGCTTTCAATTCCCCTAACTAAACATGGCTAAAGTAAGAAAAAAAGTATTAAAAACAAAGAAAAAGTTTTGGTTTAAAATAGTTGCACCTAAAATTTTTGGTGAAAGAATTATTGGAGAATCTTATGTTACTGAATCAAGTTTAATTAAAGGTAAATATGTTTCTGTTAATTTAAGAGAATTAGCAGATAAAGTAGGTAGACAAAATATTCAAGTTAATTTTAAAGTTAATGAAGTTAAAGACAATAAAGCATATTGTAAGGTTTTGGGTTACGAGTTTTTGCCATCTTCTGTTAAAAGATTATCATCTAAAAATAAATCTAAAATAAATGATTCTTTTGTTTACAAAACTGCTGATAATAAATTAGCAAGATTAAAAGTCGTATTAGTTACATTAAATAAAGTAAGTAAATCTATTTTAACTAGTATAAGAAAAGAATCAAAACAAATTTTAGAAGAAAAAGTTAGTTCAATGAGTTATGAATCATTGATTGAAAATTTAATTCGTTATAATTTACAACCTTTTTTGAAAAAAGGACTAAAAAAAGTTTATCCTGTCAGGTTATGTGAAGTTAGGAGTGTAAGTTTAGAAATGGATAAACGTGCTAGACGTGTTTCTGAAGAAGAGATTTCCAAAGAAGAATCTAAAAAAGAAGAGAAAAAATCTCTTCAAGACTCTGGAAAGCAGAGCCAAGAAGAGAAATCAGAAGAGAAAGAAATAGTAGAGAAAAAGAAAACAAAAAAAATTAATACAAAAACAAAAAAAACTAAGAAAGAATAAAAATGGGATTCTATCAATATTTAAAACAAATGTGGAAAAAACCTAAACAAGGTTTAGGCGATGCTTGGAAAGAAAGATTGATAGAATGGAGAAGACAAGGTTCTTTTGTTAAATTAGATAAACCAACTAGATTAGATAAGGCAAGAGGTTTAGGTTATAGAGCTAAACAAGGAATTATAATTATAAGGTCAAGAGTTCCAAGGGGAGGTAAGAAAAGATCAACTATTGGACGAAGAGGAAGAAGGCCAAAAAGATTTGGTCACAGACTTGTTTTAAGTAAAAATTATCAACGGGTTGCCGAAGAAAGAACTGCTAAAAAATATAAAAATTTAGAAGTGCTTAATAGTTATTATGTTATTAAAGATGGAAATTATATCTGGTTTGAGGTTATAATGATTGACTGGGCACATCCAGTTATTAGGAAGGATAAAAAATTAAAATGGATTATTAATAAACCTGGAAGAGCATTCAAAGGTTTAACATCTTCAGGTAGAAAATCTAGGGGTTTAAAGCACAAAGGTAAAGGTGCTGAAAAATTAAGACCTAGTAGAAATTCTCATATTAAAAGAAAGTTGGCTAAAAAATAAAATAAACTTTTTGATTTCTAAATTTAAAAATAGATATGTTTAAATATTTGTTTTAATTGATTCTTTTTATGGGTGATGAAATAGATAAAGAGGGAATGTATGAAGTTCTTTTGAGTTTTCCTAAACAGATAGAGAAAGCTATGAAACTTGGTAAGAATATTAATATTAAAGATGTTGATAAGATTGTTGTTGCTGGAATGGGTGGTTCTGGAATGGGTGGGGAGATTCTGAAAGATTATCTTGAGCTTAAAATTCCTATTTTTGTAAATAAACATTATGGATTGCCAGAGTTTGTCAATTCTCATACATTAGTTTTTGTGGTTTCTTATTCTGGAAATACAGAGGAAACAATTTCTGCTTATAGAGCTGCTTTGCGTAAGGGGTGTAAAATAGTTGCGATTACATCTGGAGGAAAATTGGAAGGGTTGTGCGAACAACAAGGTAAATTTTGTGTTAAGGTTCCGTCTGGAATACAGCCAAGAGCTTCTTTAGGTTATTTATTTTTTCCAATGCTTAATGTGTTAAGTGGTTCTGGTTTAATTGATGATCAAAATGAGTATGTTAAAGGATTAGTGAAGGTATTGAAAAAAGAAGTTTTTAGGGAAAAAGGGAAAAAATTAGCTAAAAGAATGGCTGATAAAGTTCCTTTGATATATGCTTCTGATAGGTTTAAGTCTGTTGTTTATAGATGGAAATGTGAGCTTAATGAAAATGCTAAGGTTCATGCTTTTTATAATATTATTCCAGAGATGAATCATAATGAGATGGTTGGGTTTACTAGCTTGAAGGGTTATTATTATGCTGTGATTATTAAAGATGAATCTGACTTGCCTCAAGTTAGGAAAAGGATGGATCTTACTAAAGAAATTATTAGGAAGTCAGGAGTGGATGTGATTGAGATTGGAATCACTGGCGGTTGTTTGTTAACTAAATTATTTTCTGCTATTTATATTGGTGACTGGGCTAGTTATTATCTTGCTTTAGAGTACGAGACAGACCCAAGTCCTGTTGATGTTATTGAAGAGTTTAAGAAAAGATTGTAAGAATTATTGGAGGTGATTACTATGGGATGTTGCGGATGTGGATCTGATAAAGAAAAAAAAGGTAAAAAATAAAAAAATAATTAAAAAATGATTATGCTAATTCAGCTATTATTTTAGCACCTAGTTTGGATGTTAAGTTGTTTTTATCTTTTTCTGGATTTATTTCAACTAGGTCAATTATCTTTATGTTTTTTAAGTTTTTAATTCTATGAAGAATATATAAAAATTGTCTGGGTGTGAGTCCTGCTGGTTCTGGGTAACCTGTTCCAGGGGCAAAAGCAGGATCAATTACATCAATATCAATTGAGATGTAGAGTGGTGAGAACTTTTTTGCTATGTACATTATTGAATCTGTAATGTCATGTAGATTTTCTTGGGTCAAATCTTTCATTGGAAAATATCTTATTTTATTCTTTTTTAGAAATTCATATTCATCTTTGTGCCAGTTTCTTAAACCAACTAGGATTAGGTTTTCTTTTTTTAAGTGGTTTTTGTTTATGAGCACTTTGACAAAATCTTCATGGGTTGGAGGTTCAAAGTCTTGCATGCAATCTGGATGTGCATCAAAGATTAGAAGTCCAGGGTTTGAAGTGTTTGAATTTTTAGAATCTGAAATTGCTTTGAATGCTGAATAAGTAATTGAATGGTCTCCCCCTAAAATAATTGTTTTTTGGTTTGTAAGATTTTCTTTTACTTTTTTAGTGATTACTTTATTTGTTTCTTCAATATTGGATTGATTGATTTTTACTTCTTCTGCATGGATAACTGGAAGTGTGCCTGATTCATTTAAGTAAAACTCTTTCAAGTGTTTTAAAATTTTATCTGGAGCAAGTTCTGTTCCTTTGGTTTTACCTAATCCCCCTGCAGAAAAAGGAATTTTTAGAAGTTTCATTTTTTAATTAATCTAATCTCATCAATTCTTTGTTGTTCTGTTTTTTCTATGATTGCTATGGCTTTATTGAGGTTAATCCTTTCTCCTTTCTTAGGAATTCTTCCTAAGGTATCTAGAATTAATCCTCCAATTGTTGTTGATTCTTCTAGTTCCTTTAAATGTAACTTTAGTTTTCTATTAACTAAATCAAGTTCTGTACTTCCTTTTACTAGGAAAGTTTTGTTGTCTATTTTTCTTATGGGCCTTTCAATTATATCATCTTCATCATAGATTTCTCCAATTATTTCTTCTAATAAATCTTCAAGAGTTACTACGCCTTCTATCCCTCCATATTCATCAACTACAATTGCCATGTGATTTTTCCTATTTTGAAATTCCTTTAGTAGATTGTCTATTCTTTTATTTCTTGGAATGAAGAATGCTGGACGAATTATCTCATTAAGTTTTATTCTTGGTTTTTTATGATTTATGTAAGGTAAGAGATCTTTTACATATAAAATTCCTTTAATATTATCTATCATGTCTTCATAAACTGGAATTCTTGAAAATCCAGTATTTTTTATTGTTGATATGACTTCTTTTATTTCTGTTTTGATATCTAATGCTAAAATCTCAGTTCTTGGAGTCATTACTTCCCATGCATCAATATCATTAAAAGTAAAAATGTTGTGAATCATTTCTTTTTCTACTTTTTCGATTGCGCCTTCTTCTTCACCCATAGTAATCAAGGTTTTGATTTCTTCTTCTGTAACTTTTTCATCTTTTCCCCCTTTGGTGATTAAATGAGTAATACCATCAAAGAATTTAATTAAAGGAGTTATAATAATTCCAATTATATAAATTGGCTTAGCTACACTTAATGCAATAGATTCTGCATTTCTTGTTGCTAGTGTTTTAGGAATTATTTCTCCAAAAGTTAGCACAAGAAAAGTCATAACTCCTGTTGCTATTCCTACACCATAACTTCCGAATAATTTAATCGATACTGCTGTTGCAAAAGACGCTGCAAAAATATTTACAATATTGTTTGCGATAGCAATATTAATTAACAATCTGTGAGGGTCTTTTTTTAATCTAGCTATTGTGCCTGCCCCTTTTCTTCTTTTTTCTAATAAATGACGCACATCTAATTTGTTTAATGAAATTAGTGCTATCTCACTGCTTGAAAAAAAAGCTGACAAGAACAGCATTATTATCAAAATTAGTAGATCTATTAAGTACATTGCTTACATCTCCTCTAAAGGTTGAATTCCAAGTAATTGTAACCCATTTTTAATAGTTTCTTTTATTGAATAAATTAGTATGAGTCTTGCCAATTCAATATCTTTGCTTTCTTGAATTACTTTGGTAGAATGGTAGTAAGTGTTAAATTCTTGGCATAATTCTGTGAGATAGTTTGGAAGAAGAGAAACTTTGTAAGTTTCAGTTATTTTTTCTATGATATTAGGAAAATCAGTTAGTTTTTTGATTAGGTTAATTTCTGATTCTAATTTTAGGAAATTGAGATTTGCTTTTTTTATCAGGTTTCCATCTATTTTAGTTGTGCTTTTATTTATTATGCTGTTGATTCTAGTACAAGTGTATTGGATATAAGGTCCTGTTTCTCCCTCAAAAGATATTGATTCTTTAGGGTCAAAGAGTATGTCTTTAATAGGATCAAATTTAATTAGGTAGAATCTTAGTGCAGCCATTGCTATTTTTTCTGCCCTTTCTTCTGCTTCTTTTTTTGGAAGTTTGTGTCTTGTTTTAATTGCTTGTTCTGCTAGTTCTTTTAATTCATCGATTAAAGTATCTATATCAACTATTGTGCCCTCTCTTGACTTCATCTTGCCTGTTGTAAGATTTACCATTCCATAAGCAAAATGATGACATTTGTCTGCGAAAGGATATTTGAGTTTTTTGAGTATTTCAAATAGAACTTTGAAATGATAATTCTGTTCTGTTGCTACAACATAAATCAATTTATCAAATTTATAATCTTTGTAACGTGCATTAGCAAGATACATATCTTGAGTTATGTAAACTGTTGTGCCGTCAGATCTTAGAAGTACTTTTTCTCCATAGCCTTCTTTTTCTAGGTTGATTATTACTGCTCCTGTATCGTCTTGTTTGAATATTTTCTTTTTCAACCCTTCTTGTACAATTTTTTTACCTTTTTCATACATTTCACTTTCATAATATTCTTTTTGAAATTTGATGTTGAATTTTTTATATGTTTCTTGAAATCCTTTGAATGCCCATTTGTTCATCTTTTTCCAGAGGGCGATTGTTTTTGGGTCTTTTGCTTCCCATTTATGTAATAACTCTTTTGCTTCTTCTTCTAATTTAGGGTTGTCTTTTACTTTTTGAGCAAATAATACATAGTACTTTCCAACAAAAAAATCTGGCTTTAATTTAGCTTTTTCTGGAGTGCTGTTTCTTCCATATTTTTGATAAGCCAACATGGACTTGCACACGTGAATTCCTCTGTCGTTGTTGATGTTAGTGGGGATGATTTTTTTCCCACCAAATTCTAGGATATTACATAACGCTTGTCCTAGACACATGTTCCTTGCATGTCCTAGATGAAGAGGTTTGTTTGTGTTTGGTCCGGGATATTCAATCAGCACTTTTTGTGTTGTTGGTTTTACTTTTCCATAATTTTCTTTTTCTTTGAATATTTTTTTGAGTGTTTTTTCTGTTAGATTTGTTTTGCTGATAAAGAAATTTAAATAAGGGCCATTTGCCACTATTTTTGAAATGTTTCCTTCTGGTTCTATTTTTGAAAGGTCTTGAGCTATCTCTACTGGAGCTCTTTTTAATTTTTTAGATAAGATAAAGCAAGGAAAAGCATAGTCTCCAAATTTAGTATCTGGAGGTATCTCTAATGGAATTTCCTCTAATTTAGTCTCTTTTTTTAATAGTTTGATAATGTCTTGGTCAAACATGTGTTTTAAAAAAGAGACGTGGTTTATATTATTTTTGTTGTTTTATCCGAAAACTTTTAAATAAAGCGAGATATTGAGGGATTATATGGAAAACGAACAAGATTATATCAAGGCAGGTGAAATAGCTGCTAAAGCATTGAAATATGGTGCTGAGTTGATTAAGCCAGGGGCTAGTTGGATTGAGGTAGCTGATAAAATAGAGGCTAAAATACATGAGTTGGGTGGAGAAATTGCTTTTCCTGCTCAAATGTCTTTAAATGATGTTGCTGCACATTTTATTCCTGCTTTGGGAGAAGATGTGGTGTTTAAAGATGAAGTTGTTTGTTTAGATGTGGGGGTTCATATCAATGGTTTTGTAGGGGATAATGCTTGTACTGTGGATTTGAGCGGAAAAAATGGTGAGTTGGTTAAAGCTTCAAGAGAGGCGTTAAATGCTGCTTTGAAGTTAGTTAAGCCAGGAGTGGAGCTTAGGGAAATTGGTGCTAAAATACATGAAGTTATCACTAGTTATGGTTTTTCTCCTGTAAGAAATTTAAGTGGACACGGAGTTGAAGAGTATAAGATTCATACTCATCCGAGTATTCCTAATTATGATAATGGGGATAGAACTAAATTAATGGAAGGAATGGTGATTGCTATAGAGCCGTTTGCTAGTGCAGGTGCAGGAATAATCTACGAATCTGGAGACCCCAATATTTTTGTTTTAGGAGATAAAAAACCAGTACGTAATATGATGACTCGTGCTGTGTTAAAAGAGATTGAAAAATTCAAAGGATTGCCATTTACATTAAGGTGGTTGGTTGATAAATTTGGTGAATCTAGAGTAAAGTTTGCAATAAGAGAGATGTTGAATCTTAAGATGCTTGATCAATATCCTTCATTACCTGATAAAAATCATGGATTGGTGAGCCAGGCAGAACACACGGTTATTGTTAAAGATAAACTTATTGTGACAACATTATTAAAATGAGAAATTTTGTAAATTGTAAAAATCAAGGGTGTATAAATGTTCTTGAAGGATTGGTGGATTTACGACTTAATTCAGAATTAAATGAATTCAAACTTAATGAGATTTCCGATAATGTTGTTGGTTTAAGATATTATTTTAGAATGTATAATAAAATTTTTAATACAGAAAATTTTGAACAAAAAAGGAAATATTGTGTAGGTAGGATTAAAGCACATGTTTCACAATTAAATTATTATATTTCTACTGGAAAAATTAAGAAAAGATAATTATTTTTTGAGGAGTCTGGGAATTCTAACTATAAATTTCCAATGCTGAATTGTGTGGGTGATTATTAAAATTAAGAATATTGGTTGAATAAATGTTAATGAGGTTAATTTAAAAATTTTAGAGATAATCATGACTATAAGTGCTAAAAGTAATAAGATGTCTATGATTATTATTGATTTTTTCATAATTTTGGTTTGTTTAAGAGTTATAAAAACTTTTTGATTAATTTGTCCATACTTAGATATTCTTCTTTGCCTGTTTCCATGTTTTTTAGTTTTAGTTTATCTTTTTTGAGTTCATCAGGTCCTATGAAAAGAACATAAGGAATATCTAAGTTGTTTGCGTAATCAAGATTTTTTGAGATGCCTCTCTTCATTATATCAAATGCTGTTTTAATGTTATTTTCTCTTAATTGTTGGGCAATCTTTAAACTTTCTTTTTGTGTTTGTATGGGGATTATGTATAGTTGGGCAACTGAACTTTTGTTTTTTGATTTTATTGCATCTGAAAGCACATCTAATCCAAAAGAGATGCCTACTGCAGGGAATTCTTTTTTAGTGTCCAGAAGTTGAGGAATCATGTTATCATATCTTCCTCCTGCAGAGATTGCGCTTTTTATCTCTGAATTGATTAGGAATATCTCAAAAACAGTTCCTGTGTAATATGCTAATCCTCTTGCAAGTGAGATGTCAAAAGTGGTTTTTGCTTTGTAATTGTTTAGATATTTGAATAATTCTTCTAGTTCTTCTAACCCTTGTTTTCCAATATCTGAAGTTATTAATTTTTTTAGTTTTGAGAGTTTTTCTTTGTTAGTTCCTTTTATGTTGAGTATTTTTTTTATTTTTGAGAGCTGTGTTGGTGAAATTCCTTTTTCTTTTAGTTCTTTTTCAACTGTTTTTATTCCAAATTTTTCTAATTTGTCAATTGAAAGGATGACTGTCTCATCTTTTTCTTTTGGTACTTCTGCGAAATCCAAAATTCCATTTAAGAGTTTTCTGTTATTTATTCTTATCTCGGCTTTTAGCTTGAGTTTTTTTAGGATTGTTGATGAGATTGCGAGTATCTCTGCATCTGCACTCATTTTTTTACAACCAATAATATCAACATCACATTGCCAGAATTCACGGTAACGCCCTAGTTTTATAGGGCCATCTCTGAATACTTTTCCTATTTGATATCTTCTGAAAGGAATCTTTAATTGAGGATTCATCCCAATATATCTGCTTAATGGAACTGTGAGATCATATCTTAAACCCAAATCTCTTTTTCCTTGATCTTTTAGTATGAACATTTCTTTAAGAATTTCTTCGCCACCTGCATATTTTGAGGAGAGCACTTCCTGTCTTTCTAGCATCGGAGTTTCTAATGGGTTGTAACCATAAAGCTCAAAAACATTTCTTAGAGTTTCCACTATTTCTTGCTTTTGTATCTTTTCTTTAGGATCTACATCCCTTACTCCTTTTGCTAATTGCAGTTTCATGTTGTCTATTTTGTTGCTTTTTATTTATATAATTTTGTGTTTTAAAGGGGTTTTAAGGCAATTTATCGAAATCTTTTTAAAGCCACCAAAATTCCAAACAAGTTATGGCAAAGCTAAGAAAGGGAATAGCGTATAGTAAGACCTTTGTTAGGAACAAAGGTGCTAAAAAAGTAAGGCTAGAAAGAGCTTATACTAGGAAAAGTAAGTATAGGAGTAAGAGTTTTATTAGAGCTGCACCTAGAAATAGAATTATTAGGTTTGAAGGCGGAAATATAAAGAAAAAATTTGAATATCAATTAGATCTTGTTTCTAAAGAACTTGTCCAAATAAGAGATAATGCAGTTGAAGCTGCAAGACAGACGAGTAATAGATTTTTAGAAAGAAATGTAGGTAAAACAGAATTCTTTTCTAAAATTAGAATATACCCTCATCATGTTTTAAGAGAAAATCCTTTGGCAAGCGGTGCAGGAGCAGATAGGATGAGTACTGGTATGAAGAAGAGTTTTGGAAAAAATATAGGTATTGCAGCGAGAGTTAAGGTTGGACAAGTGCTATGGACACTTAAAGTTAACAAACCCCATGTTGAGTTTGCTAGAAAAGCATTATTGAAATTTTCTCATAAATTACCTTGTAAATGTGCTATTCAATCTAAAGAGATTAAAGAGTGATTCGAGATAATTTGATTTAATAATCCTAGTTTTTAACCACAACATATTTATATGATTTCTTGTTTATTATTTTTTATGGATATTAATGCTATGGCTGTAATGGATGTGGTTAATACTGTTTTAGGCAATAAAGCACTCACATCTTTAGTTGTTTTTCTTATTTATGCAGTGTTACTTGCACCAGTCACTAAATTAATTGAAGTGATTGTGCTTAGATTGACTATTCATACTAAAACAAAGATTGATAATTTGTTAGTTAAAAGATTGTATAAATGGTTTTTTTACTTCTTGTTGTTCATAGGATTAAGAATATCTTTTGTTTATTCGGAACTTTTTTTGAGCCTTAAATCTACAATTACAATTGGTATTGATTCTATTTTAGTGTTACTCGTAGCTTATACTATTTATGTGATTATTGATGTATTCATCGAAGTTGGTGGAAAAAAATGGGCATCTAAAACCAAATCAACGGTTGATGATAGTTTGATACCTTTAGCAAGAAAATTCACTAAATTGTTATTTATGGTTTTTGGTGTGTTGATAGTGCTTTCTAAATGGGGTATTGATGTAACTGCATTGGTTGCAGGATTGGGAGTAGCTGGAATAGCAATAAGTTTTGCAGTAAAAGATTCCTTAGCCAATATTTTTGGTGGAATTTCAATTATTTTAGATCAGAGTTTTAGGGTTGGAGATAAAATTAAATTAGAATCTGGCGAAGTGGGTGTTGTTGAAGATATTGGGTTGAGAAGCACTAAAGTCAAAAATTATGATAATCAGATAATTATTTTACCTAATGGGAAAATGGCAAATGCTAAAATTATTAATTATGCTAAACCAAATAACTTGATTAAGTTTAGGGTTAATTTTGGAGTTGAATATGGCACTAAACCTGAAAAAGTTAAAAAAGTGGTTATTGATGTTTTGAGTAAAATAGAAAAAGTTATTGAAGATCCTGCACCTAGTGTGATATTTAGAGAAATGGGCGATTCTGCTTTAGTTTTCCAAGCAATGGCTTGGGTTGACGATTATAATGACGCTTTTTTAACAAAAGAAGAAGCTACTTCTAAAATTTATTTGGCTTTGAATAAGGCTAAGATTGGGATACCTTTCCCTCAGATGGATGTGCATCTGAAAAAAAGATAAGATATTAAAAAATAAACTATTTTTTAAGTTATTTACCCAAAGATTTATAAACCCCCCCTTACCAACAAGAAGATAGTAATATGTGTGAGAGAGCATTGGTAACAAATATTATATTTTTTAAAAATTAAAATATTATACTTTTCGCTTTTTCTGTTGATCATATTTAATATAAATAGAAGGGAACAAAAATTTACAAAAAATTTTGTCCTCTTCAATCATAGTAGGTGTATATAATTTATTAATAATTTATGTCCACTACTAAAATTAAGTAATATTGTATGGATAAATTATGTGGATAAAATTTAGAAAATTTATATCTTTAAAATTAATGATTTCATAAATAAAGAGATATTACAGAGGTAAAAAAATGTCAAATGAAAATAAATTTGAAGAGCTCAATTTAGATGAGCAATTGATGAAAGCAATCAATAGATTAGGGTTTACAGAACCCACAAAAATACAAAAAGATTCAATTCCTTTAATATTAGATGGTAAAGATGTAATTGGAGAATCTGCTACTGGAAGTGGTAAAACATTAGCTTTTGGTGCAGGAATTATAAAGGAGTGTACTCCAGGTGAAGGAGTACAAGCAATTGTTTTGGTACCAACAAGAGAGTTGGCAGAACAAGTAAAAGATGAGATAATCAAACTTTCTTATGGAAAACAAATAGGAATTCTTGCAATTTATGGCGGAGTTTCTATTAATCCACAAATAGATGGTTTAAGAAAATCAGAAGTTGTTATTGCAACACCTGGAAGATTATTGGACCATATGGAAAGAAGAACTATAGATACTTCTAAAGTAAAACTATTTGTATTAGATGAAGCTGATAGAATGGTGGATATGGGTTTTATAGATGATGTTGAAAGAATTATAAGCGCTTGTCCAAGAGATAGACAAACTTTGTTATTTTCTGCAACTATGTATGAATCTACAGAACATATTGCAAGGAAATATATGAAAAATCCTACAAAAGTGCAAGCTACTAAGATGGTAGATCCAACTAAATTAAGACAAACATATTATGATGTCCCTGCAAATCTGAAAAAAGAACTATTAATCAATTTGTTGAAAAAAGAAAAATCAGATTTAGTGATGGTTTTTTGTAATACCAGAAGAATGACTGATATAGTTGTAGATGTTCTTAAAGCAAATGGTGTCAAAGCTGTTGGAATTCATGGCGGATTGAATCAACCAAAAAGATTGAAAACTATTGAGATGTTTCATCAAGGTAAATTTAGTGTTTTAGTTTGTACAGATGTGGCTGCTAGAGGATTAGATATAAAAGATGTAACACACATTTATAATTATGATGTTCCTTCTGAACCAGGGGATTATGTGCATAGAATTGGTAGAACAGCAAGAGCTGGAGAAGATGGCTTAGTGATTAATCTGATTTCTTATAGGGATTATGATAATTTTTCTAGATTGGTGAATACTCATAGGGATTATGATATCCAAAAAGAAGAAAGACCTTTTTTAAAACCAACAATTAAGGTTGAGAAAAGTTCTGGTGGTAGATCAAATAAGGGATATGGTGGAAGAAGAGGATCTAGAAGAAAATTTTTTAACAGAGGAAGAAGATAGTTTGGTTTAAATCCAACCAAATAATAGCATTACTAAAAATCCAGCTAAGCAACCTAAAGATAGGAAAGGCATTGCTGGATAAAATTTGTCTTTTTTTGCTTTTATTAATAATAAAAATAGTGCTATTGAAACGGATATTGGAATTGTCATGGTTTTTAGGAATCCAATTAAGTATTCGTTGGTGAGCATTATTGTTTTAAGGATAACGCCTGCAAAGATTAGTGGGAAAATAATGTCTCCTCCACCCAAAATTGCGCTTTTTACATTTACTTTTTTCTGTTTTTTGTTTAATTTTTTTGTTAGTTTGACAAAATGTGCTTTTCCTTTTTTTAGTGAATAAGGGATCGCTAAACCTGCAAATGCTTTTGCATTTGTTTGGAATTTTGCTAGTTTTATCATGTGTTTTGACTGCCATACTGCAATCATATCATAGATTGAAATTAGAATTAATAGGATTGCTATTGATTGAAGATTCATTATTGGTACAAAAATAGATGCAATTCCCCCATATATGAATAGTTCTGTAATGTTGTGCACTATGATGTTTTGTCTGAATACTTTGTAGAATGATAGAATCAGTGCCAACGCAGCTGCAATATATGTTCCGATGAATACATTAAATGCAATCGTTAATCCAAGAAAAACTGCCAGAAAAAACCAAATTTTCCAGACGTTTGTTTTTTTGAATTTGAATAAAAGATAAACTATTGCTGTTGCAATAAGTACTGCCGTGATTATGTATATGTAAGAAGTTGATTCTTCTATTTCAGGTCTTTCTAGATTGAGTGGTAGTGCTGTGTAAGTTAGGTTTCCTGTTTCTGTTGTCGTTTGATGGTCAATGTATTTGTTGATGATAATTAAACCAAATAGTTGGGAGAAGAAGAATAATAAAATGATAGTGAGTGTTATGTTAAAATTATGTTTCATGTTTTTTTGTAATGTTGCAGAGTTTATATAATTTATTGTTGGATAGGGTAAATTTTAAATAGTTTTTTAAACAAAAAGAGTTCTTAGATCGTTATGGAAAACTATATTTTACATGAAAGAGAGAATTGCATAGGGTGTGGTGCATGTGTTTCACTTGATGAAGATAATTGGGAAATGGGAGACGATGGAAAATCTCAGTTGAAAGGTAGTGATGATGAGAATAAGAAAGAGATAAAACTTGATGAAGTGGAAGAATGTAAGGAAACTGCAGAAGCATGTCCTGTTAATGTGATTCACATCTATAAAGAAAACAAAAAAATAATTTGAGGATAGGATGGTAGAACTTCTTGCACCTGTAGGGGATTATGAAACTTTAGCTAGTGCGATTAATGCTGGAGCAGATTCTGTTTATTTTGGAATAGAATGGATAAATATGAGGTCAGCTTCTGCTAGAAATTTTAAGCTATCTGAATTGAAAAAAGTTATGAAAAAATTACATGATTTTGGTGTAAAAGGATATCTAACTTTGAATACAGTTGTTTTTGATCATGAATTAGAAAGGGTTAAAAAGATTTTAGAAGAAGCTAAAAAGGCAAAAGTAGACGCAATTATTGCTGCAGATATCGCAGTTATTAAATTAGGTTGTGAACAAGGTATAGAAGTGCATGTTAGTACACAATTATCTGTGGCTAATTATGAATCAATTAAGTTTTTTTCTGAGTTTTCTCCAAGAATTGTTTTAGCTAGAGAGTGTACTTTAGATCAAATTAAATCTATGAAAAAAAAGATTAAAAAAGATGGGTTGAAATTTAAAGGTAGAGAGATTGAATTAGAAACATTTATTCATGGTTCTTTGTGTGTGGCTTATTCTGGAAGATGTTTTATGAGTCAATATCATAATAGGTTATCTGCAAATAAGGGGCAATGTTTGCAAGAGTGTAGAAGGCAATATAATGTGATTGATGTTGAAGATTCTAGACGAGAATTTATTCTTGAAGGGGAATATATCATGTCGCCTAAAGATTTGTGTACTTTACCTATTTTGGATAAATTAATTTCTGCTGGAATCAATGTTTTTAAGATTGAAGGGCGTGCTAAAGGGGCTGAATATGTGTATAAAGTTACAAAAGCATATCGGGAAGCGATAGATTTAATTGATAAAGGGAAATTTGGTTCTAAAGAGAAATTAAGATTGGTTAAAGAATTGGGTGACGTTTTTAATAGGGGTTTTTCAGATAATTTTTATTTGGGAGTACCGACAAATGATTCTTGGACAAAATATTATGGTTCTGCTGCTAAAACAAGAAAAGAAAAAATTGGTTTTGTTACTAATTATTATAATAAGTTGGGTGTTGTTGCAATAAAAGTTGAACAAAATTCTTTTAGTGAAGGCGATAAGATTTGTTTTATTGGAAAAACAACAGGATATTTTGAAGAAAAAGTTAAAGAGATACTTTTAGAAGGTAAGAAAGTTAAGATTGCTAAAAAAGGAGACGAAGTGAGTGTAAAGATTTCTGAGAAAGTTAGAGAGAATGATAATGTGTTTGTTGTGAAAGAAAGAGATGTAAATATTGAAGAGGAAAAGATTAAAACCCAATTAAGAAAAGTTGGCGTACATAAACCATTTAAAGACATTAAAAAGAAAGGAATGAACTGATTAAACTGTGTTTTTTCCTATTCTATAAATTGTGCTATCAGAAATACCTATTCCGTGTCTTTTACAATGTTTTTTTATTGATTTGTAGCTTATACTATTTTCATACATTGTTTTGATGTCTTCTATTAAACCAGATGCTTCAGCGTAATCTTTATCAAATCTTTTACTGTAAGCGGAATCATTTTCTATTCCTTCTTTGATGGTATCGACTAATATAGATTTTTCTAAATCAGAGAATTCTTTTTGAACTGTTTTGAATCTTTTATTGCTATTATAATTCTCAATTATTTTATCATAAGGAAGTTCATAAATTTCTTTTTCTTCTTCTGCCTTATTTTCTGATTCAATAGATGTAGAATCTGTATTTACAATATTGTCTATAGTGTATTCGGTTCCTTCTGGATTGAATCCATTATTATATCTGATAGAACTGATTTCTCCTGCTTTTACTTCTAAGGTATATGTTCTATTTTCTGAGAAATATGTATCCATATCTTCTTCTGACCTTTGGAATGTTATGTCATAAGTTCCAGGTGGAAGTTCAATTCCCCTTATAGGTGTTCTTCCATATCCTTCCCCATTGATTAAGATATTTGCCCAAGGTTCTGGTCCTAAATTAATTTTTCCGACATCGATTCTACGTTCAACATTGAGATTTAGTTCATCCCCTTCAGAAAAAATCACTTGTCCTAAATAATTATTTTCTTCAAAATCATTTGTTTCTAATATTCTTTCAATATTATTTGAATTTATTAATTTTACTTTATCAAATAATAATAATTTATAATCTTGATTTTCTGGTATATTGAGGTCATAATAATCTAATGAAGCAGTTCCTTGATTATGATCATGTGCTAAAACATTTCTACAGCTCAAAACTTCATTATTTTCATTTGTTATTGCAACAGTATATACATTTCCAGAAATAATGTTTTCTAAATTGATTGTGAGATCTGGTTCCTGGAGCTCTTCTATTTGTTCAACTAAATTTATTGCTCCACCCAAATTTTCTTCAGCAAAGGCTTTTCTATCATCAGTTATAGAAGGATCATAACCTTGCGCTATCATAACATCATAAGCAGTATTGAATTGTTCTTCATGTAATTCATCAATATGTTTGACAAAATTTTCTCTTTCTTCTGAAGTGTTGAATTCCTCTATATTTGAATAATCTGTTCTAAAATTATAAGTTAGGTCATCAATTAAGATGTTGGGATTCACTCCAGGGTTATCTTGTTCAAAAGTTCTAATTGCAGTATAAACATCAACATCTGGATGATTTGCATTAAAGTAATTTATCAAGCAATAATTGCCTGTATCTTCCCATTTGTGCGAAACTAAATTGTTTTGTTCTTTTTGTGTATTTATTTCGGCTATTCTTTGTCTAATTGATTCAGTATTTTGAATATAAGAATTTAAGGAATCTGTAACAATATTATTTTGTTCAATATTTTCTGTTGCATATATGTTTTTGATTAGTTCATCATTGTCTTTGATATCTCTTTCAAGATTTTCTAATTTGGTTACACCAAAACAAGTTGTTGCTATCAATGCTGTAGCAATTAATGCTCCTTTAGCAGTTGTTTTCCAATCTTTTTTGATTATTTTTTCTAAATCTGAATTATTGATTTGTCTTTTCTTTTTTTCAAGGTACTTTTTTTGTAACCAAGAATTTGATTTTAAAAGTTCATAATCGATTCCTTTTTGTTCAAAATCCAATAATTCTTTTTCTCCACCAAAATATTTTGTCAAGTAATGACCTCTAGTGGTTGGAGTGATTTTATGTTTAATATTATGATATTGTTTAGTGTTTATTTTTCCAGAAGAGTATAATTCTATGAGTGTTTCAGCATGTTCTCTTCCAGAGAGCAAATCTCGTTCAAATTTTTTGTATTCTTTTTTTGAAAGTTTGTTTTCATTGGTTGTGAATTTAAAAGAATTAGGATTGATTTTTTGAGTTTTTGATTTAATTGCTGGAGGAATTTTGTATTCTCGATTACCTTTAGGAATTCCTTCAGCTAAAGGTAGTTGTTTTGAGAATAAAGACAATTCTAATTGATTCTTTGTTTGAGGTGCTTTTGTTTCTTGAGGTTCTTTATTTTGAAGATATTTAACATATTTGAAAATATTATTATCCCAAAATTTACATTCATGATGATCTAGTTCTTTTGAATCTAGCATCTTCTTATAAATTTGTTCCATGTGAGCGATGCTCATGCTATCTAGTTCTTGTTTTTCCATTTGATATAGAATTAAGTATTATTTACTACTTAGTAATGAATAGTTTGATTATTTATAAATCTTTCGTTTTATTTATTGGATTAGTGTGATAAAGATTGGTGAGTTTGTTAAGGTGATTTCAGAAGAATCTGTTGTTTTTTCTTGTCCTAAGTAGTTTGTTATTTTTACTGTTCCTTTTATTTCAGAGTCTAAAGGGGTTGATTCACTTTTCCAAACAACATAAACTGGATTTTTGTCTTTAAAGAGATATTTGTATTGGTTGTTTTTTATTTCTGTTACTTTTGTAAATCCATCTAATTTTTTGATTAATATTTTGTAAGTGTAAAAAGATTGTTTTTTTTCATTTGATTCTGTTAATAATCCCGTATGTTCAAATAAGTCGTTTGGGATTTCTTCAAAATCCCAGTCAGATAGAAACCAAAAAATCTTGTTGTATCCATTGTTGAATAAAATTGTAAAATATTTTATCATATCTTCTGCTTGTTTTTCTTCTGTTGATCCGAGTTCCCATACACCCCATTTAGGATTTAAAGTTGCAGAAGGTAAACCAGATTCTGTAGAGATTAATTCTTTTCCGGGACAAATTGAGTTCCATTGAGTGTTGTAATTTTTTAATTTTTGAGAGGCTAACCCATTTGGTAAAATATGGGCATCTATAAAATCAAAATAAGGACAAATTGTTTGAATAGTGCTTTTCCATCCTGTTAATTCATTTAATTCTTTATTGAAACTTATCCCAATTTTGCAATCAGGACAGTTTGATTTAATTTTTTCATAAGATGTTTTGACCATGTTCACATAATCTTGTTTTGTACCTTCCCAAAAATCTAAATCAACTTCATTCGCAACTTGCCAATATTTTACAGAGGGTAAACCTTTCATTAAATAGTCTAGATATTCTTCATAAATTGTTTTCTCTTGTGGACTATAATCTGTTTTAAAATCAGGTTGGATTGTTGGACTTTTAGTTGTTGTAAGAATTGTTACAATTAAATTAAGATTTGAGTTGTATGTAGAGATTCCTTGAATCTTTGTTTTATTAGGATATTTATTGCAATAATAAATGCCTTCTGAACACGAACAATCTGTAAATTCTGTTTCTATACAACAGCTTTTGCAATCCATGATGCTTGAAGGTTTTCCTTTTTTGATTATAAACCATCCAGGGCTTTCAGATAACTCTTCTCTAACGTAAATATCTCCCAATTCTTTTATGTAAGGTATTGTTTCTTTAGGGTTTTTTCCTGAGATATGAATTCCAAAGTGACTCTCTTTGGGAGATTCTTGTTGAGGATTACAGAGAGCTCGTTCTTTTGAGTTTATTTTTTTATCTTGGTTTAAATCACAAGAATCGTAATTTGAGACACACCCAACTATAAATATGAATAGTAGGACCAAGTAAATTAGATTTTTGTTCATTATAAGGTGTTAGGTTAATTGAGTTTATAAAAATATTCATTGATTAGATTATTTTTTATGTTTAATATTGAATATTTTGTTTAAGTGAGTTTTTACATTATTTTCAAGGTGGGGGTACTCACAATTACTACAATCCCAGATTTTTTTAGAAGGTAATTTTTTTGAATAAGTCCATTTTCCATTAGGATTATCAATTAAACAACCACCTTCTTGATTATCTGTGTCGTAGTTAGGACAATAACATAAAAAACAGTTTAAATTATCCATATCATGACAAGGAATTTTTTGTTTATAACACATACATTCAGCTGGGTGATTGGTGCTTCTAGTTTCATAGTTATATTCTTTAATTATTTGGTTGATGTGATTTTCAAGATTCATTTTTAAAAAATAATCTAATTCCTTAATGTATTTATTTAATTTTGAAAGTTTAATAATTTTTTGTTTTTTTATTAATTGGGAAGATTCAACATCGCGATAATTGCTGTTAAATACCCCGACGACCAACGGGAGGAGAGTTCAACGTGGTCGACTGACCGAAGGGAAGGAGAAGTTGAATTCTTACGTTACAGCGATATAGGCGAAGCCGTACGTTCAGTTTAGGGTGTGGCTGTCAGTTTACACATTAGTTAGTTCTTAGAAAAGGGTCGCCTCTACATCTGGATATTTGGGCAGAAATTGTATTTATGAACTTGATAAATACTTAGTGCAGAATAATCTTTTAAGATGTCATTAAATGTTGTTTTAATGTCCATCATTATTTCTCTAAATTGTTCGGCACTTTCTACTTCTAGATCAATTTCAAATTCCCAAGGTCCAAGAGATTTTACAATATAGATGATATTGGGTTTTCTTCTACAATATTCTCTTAATGTTTTCTCTCTTTGTTCTGAAATGTTTCTGAAACCTATCAAAACTTTGTAATGAAGAAAAGGATATTTTGATTCATTCGGAACGATGTTATAATGTCTTATCACGCCAGATTTTTGTAATTTCCTAATTCTCTCGCCTACTGCGTCAGCACTTAATTTAATTTCATGGGCAATATCAACAGCTGTATTTCTTGAATTTTCTCCCAACATTAACAGAATTTTCCAATCATATTTATCCATCTTAACTGGAGAAGGGACAGCACCAAAAAATGATTCTCTATATGAACTTGCTTGTTTTTTGTGAATAAGATAATCACGAATAAAATAATCTCCTCTGATGATTGTTGCAATTTGTCTATCTGCTATATATTCTCCAAATTTTTTATCTAATTCTGTTAATGTTTTGTCAAGAAATTCCATGTTTTTTGCCCATGTGCCAAAAGCTAAATCAAATCTCCCATCACAACTAGCAATCCAAACAACATTTGGATGATTTTTAAGAAAATCTATCAATTCTTTTTCTTTTCCACTATCAAGATTTTGTAAACGTAAAAAATTCTTGTGAACTGTAAAACCTAATTTTGAGATGTCAATAACTGAATAGAAGAAAGAAATGATTTTTTCTTTGATTAATCTCTTAATCCGAAATCCGACAACTTGCTTAGATAATCCTACTTTTTTGGCAATTTCTGAATTGGACTGTCTTGAATTAATATCTAGTTGATAGAGTATTTTCCTGTCTTTTAAGTCCAATTTTACTGCCATATTGTTATTTAATCTTTATTAGTATATAAATTTAGCGATTTTGTAAAAAATATGGCTAATAAGTTTAATATACTCTTAACTACTCTTATGTTACTACTAAGATGGAAAGAAAACTAGGAATAACAAAAAAGCTAGAAGACATGGCAGAAGAAGGAGGTTTAGATAGTTCTGTGGCTATGCTAAATCTACCTAGTGCTAATTATTGTGAAAAAAGAGCAGAAAGAGTTTATGAGGATGGAGGATTACAGCAGTCATGTTATGGTTGTGTTACTCAAGGGATTAAATCAAAAGATATTATTGATATTGATGAAGTAAAAAGAGTTATTGACTTCTTTGCTGAAAATTATGATACTAAGTTTATTACTATCAATGGTCGTGGTGATCCATTTAACCCTAGATTAAGTGCAGATAATTTAGAAAAGATTCGTTATGCACACGACCAATGGGGAATACAAGCTTATGTTTTTACAGCGGGAAATAATCTTGATGATAGGACTTGTCAACTATTAGCTGAAAATGAAGCTAATGTGATGATTAGTTTATTTGGAAATAGGTTCATTGATGCAGATTTTTTTAATGGAAAAGAGTACCCTGCAATGCCTAAACCATTTCAGAACCAAGCACAAATAGCTGAGAATCTTAGAAGGTTAATTGAAACTTACAGAGGAAGTGAAAGACAACCAGAAGAAGGAACAACAAGAATTGGAATTAATTATGTTGTCTCTCAGAGTGATTTAGTTGATGGTGGTGCGAAGATTAGGGCATTAAAAAAAGCAGCCAATGATAATGGATTATTTTTTGTAGCTAATACTGATTTCCAAAAACGCCCAGATGATGCAGTACAAAAAGCTTTTGAACAAATGGCAAATCAATATACTGATTTTAATTTGAGACATAGCACGGCAGTTAATGGTCAGTGTCAGATGGGTGCAGGTTCTTCAGCAACAGTAGATTTTGATGGGACTTTATTACGTTGTCCCTACATGGATTCATCTGAAGGTAATGGGAGATTTAATATTTTATCAGGCGAGAGAATTAGAGAAGTAGTTAGTGTTTATATGGCGGATAGATCATTTCCATGCGTGATGAGAAAACATCAGAAATAAGAGGCGACCCTGTTTTAGTTATAGTTTTTACATTCTATTGTTGTGACAAGTCACACAAAGCCACACCTGTTTTTATCGTATTAGTAAGAATTCAATTGTATTTAACATTAGGAAATCCTTGTTAAACTCTCCGTTAGGATTGATTTTTAGTGCAACGATGCCGAAGGCAAAAAATCAAAGTCGAATTTTCACTTATATAATTTAGAGCGTAGCGAGTGTAACTGTCCGAAGGACTAAAGAGTTGGGGGCGTTCAATCTAGCTCGTTAGAGCCTTAAAGAACAAAAGGATTGTAAGATGGCATGAATTAAAACCGCTAAGTTTTTATTATACATCAACTTAAGGATAATTATGTTAAATCAACCATTAATTAAATTTAATTTTTTTGAAGATAGTTTTGAAGAAGAACTAAATAAATTTAAAGATATTATTAAGAATTTAAATAATAGTAATGTTCATTATTCTAGTTTAAAGAATTTTCCCCCTTGCATTATTGATAAAATAATATCTAAGGCAGATTCTAATACTCTGTATCTATCAAGATCAAATGCAATTTTGAATAACAATCTTTATTTTGGTGAGAATTTTAAATCACTAAATCGATTATTCTTAAGATCGCCTTTTATCTCCAATAAATGTAAAAATTGTATTCATTTTAAAAAAAATATTTGTCGAGGTTTATTGAATAAAAAGTTTTTAGAAAAGAAAGAACAAATTATTAAAAAAATAGGCTTAAAAAGATATAACGCGGTTAAAAGCGACTATGAAAATGGTTTATTTGTTTTTGGCTCTGTTTGTAATAACTCATGTAGATTTTGTGTCGATAAATTTGCTCCAGAAGAAGTAGTAAAGAAAATTCCATTTTTGTCAGAATATGATATTATTCATTTTTTACATTATCTATCAAAAAAAATTCAATGGGTTGGGACAAGTTATCATTGTGCAAGTGGAGAATTTTTTGATCATCCTAAATTTTTCAAGATTATGGAATTTTTGCCATTTTTTATGTCTTCTAAATCCTGGCTTTTTACTAATTGTATTAGTCTTGATGAAGATATGCTCAAGATAATTAAGAAGAAAAACTTGAAATTAATATTTTCTATTCATACTTTAAATGATGACATTAGGAAAAGGATAATGAATTATAAAGAAAATTTTAAAATTAAGGATAAACTAAAATTAGTAGATAAATACAATATTCGATATGAATGTTGGTTTGTTCCATTAAAATTTCTTATCAAAAGTGGTGATACAGATAATTCATTGAACTATCTCGTTAATTTTACAAATACCAGAAAAATATCATTTAGCACTTCTTCTCCTAGCAAATATATTCCAGAAGAGATGAAAAAAGAGCTTTTAGTAGATAATTCATTAGTAAATAAATTAATGAGGTATAATCATAAGATTAATTATGTTGATAATGGAGCAAAAGATATTCATAATCATAAAAGTGAAGATAATTCTTTTAAAAAGATTGCTGATCATATAAAAAAGATTTGTAATGATAAAGGGTTGTTGGTACTAGCACCGAAAAGATCTTTTGATATTTTTAAAAAGGAATTTAGGAATAATATAAATATTGAGATTAGGAAAGTAAATTCTTTTTTAGGTGAGAATATCGATATTTCAGGAGTTCTTACAGTAAAAGATTATGTTGAAGTAATTCAAAAAAGTAATCCTGGATATGATTATATTATTATTCCCAAAAATTCTTTTGATATCAATCTAGATGATTTTATGCTTAATAGTATTAATGAGATCTACCATTATAAAAATAAACCATTGATATTACTTTGATTTCTTGACTTTTGAATCTAATAAATTCGACCGAAGGGAGTGTATATGTGCGAAGCACCGCCCCCAACTCTTTTTTTGGTTCTTTTTTTAAAAGAACATTTAATGAAAATTCGATTGAGTTTAACATCGGGCCCTGTTATATTCGTTTCCCATACGAAGTGTGGGAAACCTGCGTCCGCAGAGTTTTTGGATTACTAATCAATTCGACCGTAGGGAGACTATATGTCCGAAGGACTGGGGAGTCTAGTTCCTTCTAAAGAGCGAATGCGATACATCAAGAACAAGAATCAAGGGGGAGTTCTTTTTATCAAAGCCGAAGGCTCTTTTAGTTAGTACATTTAGGGGAGTTCCGTTCAATACAAGCGAACACAGTGAGCCTTCAAGAACAAGAAGAGAGGGGCGTTCAATTTTTACCGAAACTAGATATTTATCACTAAGTAGTAGTTATTAAACGAAACATTTAAAAAGTAGTAAATTTTACTACTTTATAGTATGAAAATTAAAGTTAGTGTTTCAATAGAAAAGGAATTACATGAAAAGGTGAAGGATAAAGTAGCCGTAAGTATATTCAGAAATACTAGCCATCTTGTAGAGCATGCTGTTGAATTATTCTTAAAGGAGGCTCAAAATGAGTAATTTGCAAACTTTAGAGGAAATTGCAAATAATCTTGGAAATATGTTTAGGGCGAGCCATCCAGCTACACCAGTTTCAATAGACATTGATGGAAAAACAGCTGAACAGATTAAATTAGAATTGGAAGCATTGGGTGAAGATTCAGAGCAAAATATAGTCTATATAAATGAAAGAATAGCCGAGATAGAAAAACTAACTGAAGATCCTTCTGATTTGAGTTCACCAACAGCTATTCAGAATGCAGCAAGAATTATCTCTGATGTTAAAAGAACAAAATCAAATATAAATGTTGGTGGAGAAACTGCAAAACAGTTAAATGATGATTATAAACAAAAATTGTTATTTGAATCAGGTTTTGAAAGCTATGAAGATGTTTCTACACAGATTGATAATCTATCATCTCAAAGAGCTAATCTAAGACAAAAATTTCTTGGAGGTCTTAGGTTTAAAGGTCAAATCAAAGATTTGGGTTCCAAAATTAATTCACTCTATGATCTTTCTCACACTCAACATGATGGAGTTAGAATTGGAGAACTTGGATACTTAGAAACTAGACGTTTTGAGGATGCACAAGGCAAGTTATTTGGTAGATTTGCTAGCCAGTTATTTGATCAATATGATCAATTAGCAAGCCAATTAGTTAGAACCGATGATGAACAAAAAGCAGTTGCCCCTGCAATCCTTGAATCATTAACTGATGATTATGTCTCTAAATATTTTATGTCAAGAATTGATGCAGAATTAGAAGCAAATCAAAAACGAGATGATCATTACGGCAGAGAGAAAGTTGCAGTTTTAAGTGATCCAGCTCTTGTAGGTGAAGCATTATCTGTTCTTAGAGAAGGATTGAATCAATCTCATGTTTTATGGGCAGGACAATCATATACTGAAGAACAAGAAGAAAGAGCAAGAGAATTGGATTCAAGATTAAGTGCTTTGCCCTATGAATTGAAAAGTATTGTTGAAAGAGGCATGATTAGAGGTAACAAAACTACAAATGATGAATTTGCAGAATTTGCAGATTATCTGACTCAAGTACCTATTGATATTCAACGAAGAGAATTATTGACATCACTTTCAACAGCTAAAGAACATGTATTGAGTGCTATATCTGATGATGATTTACCATATTCAATTACTGGTCAAAGATGGGATCTTGAAAGATCTGCTAGCAACCTTGAACACTCATTAAAATCAACTGAGAAATCTGATTTTCTTAAAGAATTGGATATGGAAAAATGGGATGCTTTCAGAAATAATGCAGGTGTTAGAGAAGTCTATGGTGCTGGAGCATTAGACTCATTTAATGATTTGATTAGGGGAGAAGTTTTTGATAGATTATTAGTAACACCAGAACACACAAATGAATCAGTTGGGCTTGGTTACAAAGCTCTTTGGTTTAAAGATGCAGACTCAGTTGCCTATAACCTATTAAATTTCTGGAGAGAACCAGGACATTCAGGAGAGCAACCCTTTTTATCAACACACTCAAGTTCAGAAAATACTCTTGGTGCACAATATATTGCATCATTAACAGATG
>CAZVVW010000003.1:0-3990 GCA_964630685.1 uncultured Methanosarcinales archaeon
TCATTTTTTATTTTTTCTTGTTTTTATTTAATTTTTTTATTGTTTTGATTAATTCTTTTAGAGGGATTGTGCTTTTTATGGAGAT
The DNA here is from genome assembly GCA_964630685.1 of uncultured Methanosarcinales archaeon. Taxonomy (GTDB): domain Archaea; phylum Nanobdellota; class Nanobdellia; order Woesearchaeales; family BS150m-G63; genus BS150m-G63. Next base: position 86 of record CAZVVW010000003.1, read on the forward strand.
TGGATTGAAGTGTGTAAGTGATATTTGGTGTTTTTTGGATATTTCTTTGAAAAGTTCTTCTTTTTTAGGTATTGTTTTGAGTTTGTGTTGTTTTACAATTTGGTGAATGTTGAAAAATCCAATTGTTTGTATTTTTGATTCTTCTGCGATTATTGAAAGAAATTGATGCAATTCTTTATTAGTTTCTTGGGTGTTTTTTAACATGTTTTCTGTTAATTTTAAATCCCATAATTGGCCTGCCCATAATGGGCCATAGTTGTTTATTATTTCATGCTGTTTTAGAATCTTGTTGGTTTTTTGTTTTGATTTTTCACACTCGAAGAATATTCTCATGTAATGATCTTTTGAATAGGAAAATATGGGGGTTAGTGCTTTTTCGTGTTGTGATGCTATTAGCTGTACTTTTCTGATTAGAATTCTTAAACCTAATTCGTGCATTATTGGGTTTGTTTGATGGGTTGCCCAGTATTTTCTTAAACAAGAATTAGGGTAAGTTCCGCATAAAGCTGATGTATCTGTTGCTGTTACTGCTAAGATGCTGTTTCTTGAAAGTCTTGTTATTGCTGAATTAAGAAAGGGATTGGGGGTACCAAAAGGGTCTATATCAATGTAATCAAATCCTTTTGAGTTAAGTAAAAAAAGATTTGCGTCTGCTGTTGAAATGGTTGTGGTTTTTTGTGTTTTTGTTTTGAGTTTGTTTAGTTTTAGGTTTTCTTTAATTAATTCTATTGCTTTTTCGGAATAATCGTTTAGATAGAGATGTTTTATCTTGTGTTTTTTTAGTTCTAAAAGAAATCTTATTCCTCTGATTCCTGTTCCTGCTAATGGAAGAGCTATTTGAAGGTCTTTTTTTGGTAAACTGTTGATTAATAGAATTGAAATATCTCTATTTAGTTTCATTACTGGATTATAAAATACTGGAAGCTTTTTTGAGATTTTTTCAGTTGTGGGTATGTTTAGGAGGGCTTTGCCTTCTTGAATTGTTTTTGATTTCATAGAGAGAAAAAGAAAAAGAAAAAGGGCTTATAAGTTTATCTATATATTGCTTATATGTTGTAAATATTAGTTTTATTTAGATAAAACTTATATACCTATATTTGCAGCTTTTTAGATTGTCATTAGTTGCACATACTCTTACAAGATGTTCTCCTTTTGGTATGTTGTAATTTTCAAAGAAATTGAATGTTGCCATTGTTTCTCCTGCATCTAAATTGACTGAATTACTTGGAATGTAAATTCCTAATTCTGGTAAAAGTGCTGTAACTCTTAAATTTTCTAGATCCATAGTTCCTTGTCTATTAACCAAATTTGTATGGATTGAAAATTGGTCTAATGTGTCATATTCATTATACCTTATATGACCTACATAAAAACTTAGTAAAAATATGCTGATTATTAACGCAGTTAGCTCTTTTTTCATTCTATTTACCCCCTAAATAATTGTGTTAACTAATTGTTACTATTTTATAATGCTAACTAATATAAAAGCTTTTATGTTTTATAGTGTATAAAAGTATAAATATGGAGTAATGTTACCTTAAATTAAGATGAAAATTTACATGACTATTTGTAGTAAGAAAAAGAGAGAACATCCCCCTCTTTTGCCTTCTGTGGATAGATATATTAGTGATAGAATTAATAGGATTTACAATAAAAGTAGAGATGATAATGTTGATTTCAGGATTCTTTCGGGGAGATATGGTCTTGTTGGCCCCATGGATTATATTATTAATTATGATAAATTACTAACTTCTGAAGGTGTTGATGAATTGATTGAGAAGGTTTCTAGTCAACTTAAATCTTATTCTGTAGATGATGTGGTGTTTTTTGGAAGGGATTTTAAGAAGTTTCCTGAATTGGAACCTTATTATGCTGTTATTGAGAAAGCGAGTACTAAATCCAATGTCAATTTAAATTATAAACTAATTAAATAAGGTTTTAAGGGATTTAAAGCACAATATTTAAAAATCGGGTGCTGTTTTCTAAGTTTAATATGATTCGAAAGCCCATTGTTGCCTTTTTAGGACATGTGGATAGTGGAAAGACAAGTTTACAAGATTTTATTAGAAAAAGCACAATGATTGAGCGTGAAGCTGGTTTAATCACCCAACATATTGGCGCAAGTAGTGTCCCTATTGAAACAGTTAAAAGAATTTGTGGGGATCTGTTGAAAGGAATGAAACAAGAATTGAGTATTCCTGGATTATTATTTATTGATACTCCTGGTCACGAGGCTTTTACAAGTTTGCGTAAACGTGGAGGAAGTTTGGCTGATATTGCTATTCTTGTTGTAGATATTAATGAAGGATTTATGCCCCAAACTATTGAAAGTGTTAAGATTCTGATGGAGCAAAAGACTCCTTTTGTTGTTGCTGCGAATAAAATTGATTTGATTCCTGGGTGGCAAAGTGAGAAAGGTGGTGTACTGAGTAATTTAAATAAACAAGCAGATAATGTGAAAAATATTGTTGATACTAAAATTTATGAAATTCTTGGAAGTTTAAGTGAATTAAAAATAAATAGTGAGAGGTTTGATAGGCTTGAAGATTATACAAAACAGGTTGCGATAGTGCCGGTGAGCGCTGAAACTGGGGAAGGGATTCCTGAATTATTAATGGTGCTTGCTGGATTGACTCAAAAGTATATGGAATGGGCTTTAGAATGTGATAAAGAAGGTTTTGCTAAAGGAACTGTGCTTGAAATAAAAGAAGAAAAAGGGCTTGGAATTACTTTAGATGTGATTATTTATGATGGTTGTTTGAAAAAAGGAGATACTATTGTTATTGGAGGAATAAATGGCGCTATTGTTACAAAAGTCAAGACGCTGCTTGAGCCTGCTCCACTTAGCGAAATAAGAGATAAAAAGAGTGATTTTACTAATGTTGAGCTTGTTGCTGCGGCTGCAGGAGTTAAGGTTTCTGCTGTAGGGGTTGAAGGAGTTATTGCTGGAATGCCAATAAGATCTTGTGTTGTTGGAGAAGTTAAGAGAATTAAAGAAGAGGTTCAGCAAGAAGTTGAAGAAGTTATGGTTGAAACTGATAAAACAGGGGTTGTTATTAAAAGTGACACTCTTGGTTCTTTGGAAGCTTTGACTAAATTATTGAAAGGTGAAGGGGTTGTTGTTAGGAAGGCGAGTGTTGGAAACATAACTAAAAAAGATATCAGTGATGCTGACAGCAGTTATGAAGAAGATCCTTTGAAAGCAGTTATTCTTGGATTTAATGTTAAACTAGATGAAGGTGTTGAGGTTGGAAGAGTTAAAGTTGTTACTGATAATGTTATCTATAAGTTGATTGATGATTTTAAAGAATGGCAAGTGAATTATTTGAAAGAAATGGAAGCTAAAGAGCTTGGTGAGTTAATTATGCCTGCTAAAGTTGAATTGTTGAAAGGATATGTTTTCAGACAAAATAATCCTGCTATTGTTGGAGTTCATATTTTGAAAGGAAAAGTAAAATCTGGCGCTAGTGTGATGAATCGTGAGGGAAAGGTTTTGAGTGAGATAAAGGGGATTCAAGCAGAACAAGAGAAGGTTAAAGAAGCTGAAAAAGGAAAACAAGTTGCTATTTCTTTGCCTGATGTAACTGTAGGCAGACAAGTAAATGAAGGAGATATTCTTTATATTGCGATTCCTGAAAAAGATTTTAAGAAACTGAAAAAGCTCAAAAAGTATCTTAGTGCTGAAGATGTTGAGTTATTGAAAGAGATTGCTAAGATTAAAAGAAAAAAGAACCCTGTTTGGGGTGTTTAGGGATTTATTTTAATAAAATCCATATAATTCTAGAAATATAATGTGGACATTAAGGCTTTAGTCTTCATTTGAAAAAGAGGATAAGAAGACTTAAAAATCGTCTTCATTTGAAAAAGAGGATAAGAAGACTTAAAAATCGTCTTCATTTGAAAAA
>CAZVVW010000003.1:4090-97321 GCA_964630685.1 uncultured Methanosarcinales archaeon
GAGGATAAGCAGAAGAGGATGGAAGCAAACAAATACTTCTTAGTGAACTCAATTCTTCCTCAGTTTCGCGACCCTACAAGCACCAATGTTGATGATTAATGCTGCTCCATTCCTGGCCTGACATGATTCTCAGGAACATTAATCCTGTAGGACAAAACATCAACGTAGGAATTAAGGCTAATAAGCAAAGTTTACACCTCTCCCCAACATTCAGCCCCGCCATAAAGCCCATCTGCGGTAACAAGAGAGGGCTAACCCCCCAGCCTAGCTTATCCAAAGCAGAAAAAGGGTTTTTGATTTAAAAAGATTACTATTTTTTAGAGAAAACTTTATTAAGTTCTACAATATTAATTATTTGGGGGTAAAGATGAATCCAAAGATAATATTTCTAGGTACAGCTGGGGAAAGTTTAGTTTATGGTAAACAGATAAGGACTTCTGGAGGAATTGTGTTACAGATGGATAATCTGCAGTTTTTGATAGATCCTGGACCTGGTGCTGTTACCATGGCTGCTCATTTTGGGGTGAATCTAAGAGATAATTCTGCTATTTTTGTGAGTCATAATCACATCAACCACTGTAATGATGTTAATGCTGTTATTGGAGCAATGACTTATGAAGGAATGGATAAAAAAGGGGTTTTGGTGACTAACAAGACTGCTTACAATGGGAATGAAGATATGGAACCAATGATTAATGGGTTTTCAAAAGGATTGGTTGAGAAAAGCATCATAGTTGAAAAAGGAGATAAATTGGGAGTGGGTGATGTGGAATTGAGAGTGCTTGATGCAAAACACGATGATAAAAATACTGTAGGATTTAGGTTTTTTGGTTCTAGATTTAATGTTGTATATAGTGCTGACACTCAATATTTTAAAGAATTAGGAGAGGATTACAAAGGCTGTGATATTTTGATATTAAATGTGGTTAATCCTTTTGGAGTTAAAGGAAAACAATTATCTTCTGATGATGCTGTTAAAGTTATTAATAGGGTAAAACCTAAAGTTGTGATAATTACTCATTTTGGAATTAAAATGTTGAAGGCAGATCCATTGTATGAAGCAAGAGAGATACAAAAACAAACTGGTGTTCACGTTATTGCAGCAAAAGATGGAATGGTGATAAATCCTATTTCTTATTCTACGGGATTGAGGCAGAAAACCTTGAATATGTATAAATAGGTTTAAGAAAATTTAGTCTTTACCTAAAATTATTGATAATGTTTTTTTTATCTTATCTGCAGTATCTTTCCACATATAGTTTTCCAGAATAGTGTTTCTTGCGTTGTTCCCTATTAATTTTCTTAATTTTTTATCTGAGATTAACACTTCTAGTTTTTTAGATAATGCGTAATGATTTCTTCTTGGAAAATGGAATCCATTGTAATTTTCATCAATATAGTTTTTCATGTGGCCTATGGGTGTTGCGATTACAGGCAATCCTGTTGCCATTGCTTCCATTGTCGCTAAAGAGCTTGTTTCTGTAAGACTTGGCATCACATAAATATCCATTGCATGGAGATAGTCTATGACGTTGTCTTTTGGACCTGTAAGAATCACGTTGCTTTTACTTTTTAGGTATTTTTTTATTTTTGGAATTCCTTCTCCAACAATCAATAATTTGATGTTGTGTTTTTTATGTATTCTTAAGAAAGCTCTATAAAGGGTGTATAAATCTTTTTCTCTACCTATCCTTCCTGTGAATCCAATGATTGTTGATGTTGGTAGGCCTAATTTCTTTTTTGCCCCTAGTTTATCTAGTGGAGGTCTAAAAGTTAAAGTGTCTATTCCCAAATGAACTACTGCTTTTTTTGCTTTTATTTTTTGCCAAGAGAGAATCTCTGCTGTGTCTAAAGAAGGCACCATTAAAAGGTCACACCTGTTATATAAAAACCTTGAAATTAATTTAGTTATGAGGAATGCTATTTTTTTGGTTATAGGCCCTTTGCCAAGACTCTTGGATACTAATTCTGATTCTATTGAATGAGTGTATGCTGTTAGTGGTTTTTTGTAGATCTTTGAGAGAATAATTGCTGAAGATCCTATTGGGCCTATTGATTGGGTCCAAACTAGGTCTGCTTTTTGTATGTGTTTTTTTAGTGTAAAGAAGCTTGGCCTACTTGGCTGATAATCTCCAAGATAAAAATTATGAGTCTTTATTCTTACTAATTTTATGTTGTCTGGTTTTTTGAATTTACCTTTAAACTTTGGTGCCACAACAGTTATATCATATTCTTTGGTTAATGCTGGAATTATTTGTGAAAGAAATCTTGCTATTCCGTCCCATCTAGGAAGGAAATTATCTGTTGCAATTAGTAACCTCTTTTTTTGAGTCATTTTATCTTATTTTGTAAAACACCTCAGCATATTTGCAATTATGTTTTAAACCAAAATTCATTGCCTTGAAATAAACTCCCCACATTAAAGAGAGCATTGACATCTTTTGACTTTTGAAGCATTTTAATGCTTTGATTTTGGTTTTGAATGTGTCTGATATATCAACTATTAGTTTAGGAGCACTTGTTCTTTTTATATTTAATGGATTCCAGACATCAAAAGTATAGACATCGCAATGAAACCTCATGGAATCAAATGCTTTTAGCACTAACCTTTTTGTTGATTTGTGGTCTGGATGCGGATCTGCAGTTGTGTGTGTGAATATTTTAATTGGTTTGTATTTTTTGATTAGTTCTTTTATTTTTTTATGAAGGTGGTGTTCTTTTGCTTCTTTTTGGAAATTTCCTTCTGTCAATCCAAAGAATACTGTTTCTTTTGCACCTATTAATTTATCTGCTTTAAGAGTTTCTTCTACCCTCATTTTAATTGTAAATTTACTCTTAAACCAAGGATGGCTACTTTCACCATAAGAAAAAATAACTGTGACTATCTTTGTTCCTTGTTGAGCATACTTTGCTACTGTTCCACCTGCTCCGAAAATCTGATCGTCTGGATGTGCTCCGAAAACGAGTACTGTGTCAACCATAATATGAAAATAGAATAAAGGAGTTAATTAAGTTTTCTATTAAATTACTTCATTTATCTTTTTTGTTTGGTTTGTGGTTTTTATAAAAAGAGGCCATTTTATTAGAATAATATTTTATTAATTTTTTATTTTTTATTTTAATTTTTAATTGATCTTTTGATAGTAATTCTCTTTCGTGCATTCTTGAAAGGAAATCTCCTACAGACTCTTTTGCTTTTAATAATTTAGGACTATACGACTCATATAATTTAATGTATGTTTTGTTTATCTTTTTTCGTAAATTTTTAAGATATATTGTGTCTGTTTTGGAAGATTCTAAACAATGAGCTATTGCAGAATAATAAATGTCTTGTTCAAGAATAGGTATTGTTTTACTTAGTTCTTGTTTAAGATATTGTGATAAATCTTTTACTGCTTTACCTATATGTTCTTGAGATTCTGGATTTTCATTAAAAAAATCATTTAAACTTATTGGTTGTCCAACATGCATATAATTCACAATTGGATCTTTTCTAAAACTAAAAAAATCCTTAATTAAGTTAATCTTTTCTGCTTTTGATTTTCTATTTTTTGAAAAACGAACGTCTTCTGGAACTCTAGAATATGCCAACCCTATAGGTACAAATAAAATATCCTCTATTTTTTGAGATGTTTTGTTTTCAAAATAGGTTTTTAAAATAAATCTAGTCATTCCTTTTTTAAAATTGCCTAAGTGCCCTGTTCTAGAACGGGTTCCCTCTGGAAAATAGAGTAGTGATTGTCCTTCTTCTAGGTTTGTTTTGATATATGTTTGAAGAATATCAAAATAATCTGAGTCTTGTTTTGAACGTTTTAATTTAAATGCTCCACAAGATTTGAAAAGAAAATCTATTGCTTTATTGACGAATAGGTTATCTCCTGCAGCCATTAAAGGGTATGGAAAATTATTATTGTAAAGTGATGTTCCTAATATTAATGAATCTAAATTAGAAATATGGTTAGGTATATAAATCACTGGTTTTTTTGGGTTTGAAATAATCCTTGGATTGGAATCTATATCCATAGAAACAAATGTTTTTAATAAAGGAAGTATTGGTTTATATATCCAAGAAACTATTTTTAACATTGGTTGTTTTGTTCTTGCTGCGAAATCTTCTAATTGTTCTTTTTGGGAAAACATTTCTTCTATTGTTGGGTGTTCTCCCCTAGCTAATTGCTTTTCTTTGTAATTGATGAGTGTTTTGTTTAGTAATTCTTCCAGTTCCATTTTAGAATAAATGATTGTGAATATGTTAATTTATTATTTTAATTGAAAGGTAAATATGGCATGGTTTGTTGTTAAAAAACAAGCAGATTTCATCTGCAAGCTTTTTAAAAATTTATGAAATTTTTAAAAAATGCGCCGACCGGGATTTGAACCCGGATCGTCGGCTTGGAAGGCCGAAATCATAGCCGTTAGACCATCGGCGCAAAGACACTAGATTAGGGTAATTAAAGTAGTTCCTTTATATTATTTACGAATTTTTCAAAGTCTTTTGTCTTTATACATGCTCCACAAGCGTGTTCGTGTCCGCCCCCATATCCTTCTACATCTTCTAGTGCTTTTTTAAGTATTTTTGCCACTTTTATATTGGATGCACGTAAACTACATTTCATTTCATCAAATCTTTCTCTTGCTATTATTATCAACTTATCAGGATATTTGTAAAGTAATTCGTTACTTAGTTCTGAAGTAAAAGAAGTTTTATTTGGATCATAAGAATACAAAAGCACTTTACTTTTTGTTGCTTTTACTCCTGAAAGAATCTCTTGATATTCTTTATTTATTTTTTGATATCTTTTGTAAATATATTTTCCTTGAGATGTTGTTTGTTCTAAAATTTCTTCTGGACTTTTTATTCTTGTTAAAATCTTTACGCTGGTTAATGCATCTGAAGTTTTTCCTTTAAGAAGAAAATTAAATATTTTTGCTAATTCTCCTGTTTTTGTTTCAAAAAGAATTTTTTCTGGTTTTTTGTTATTTTTTTCCAAATATTTTTTAGGAAGTAGTTGAGGATATTTTTTTGCAAACTTATTTATGTATGGGGGCACAAACCAATCACCTATACATCCAACTGTTGCTATCCATAAATCTTGATCTGCTATTTGATATGCCCAAAAAGTTGTGGGCCTAGAATCTTTATCATCATGAATTCTAGGATTAAAATATTTTACTTTATATCTCTTTACTGGCTCATGATGGTCAAGCCAAATAACTGGAGTATTTATTTTATTAAGGAAATCTTGACTTACCATTGGTTTGTCTAGTATAAAAATTATGTCAGGAGAATAACTTTTTACATGTTTCACATAGGCCTCAGTCATTTCTGGAGCTGTTTTAATTATCACTCCTTTTCCTTCTTTTAGTAATCTGTAAAGTAGTAAAAAAGAAGATAATCCATCTGCATCATCGTCAAAGAAAAAAAGGGGCCTTACAGCTGACTCAATTTGTTCTCTTATGTATTCTATATCTTCTTGAGGTATTGCCATATTAAGTTAATGTTATGTAAAGATATAAAAGGTTTTAGTTTTTTAATTTTGTTAGAGAAGATAGAAAAATATAAATAATCAGTAGAGTTTGTTTACAAAAAAGATTGGTGGTGATTTTAATGATGGAATATATAATTGGAGTAATTATAATTGGAGTAATTGGGGTTATTGCACTAATATTTGGATGGAGATTATCTTCCAAAATTAATAAAATTAAATTAAAACATGAGAGAGTGAAAGAACTTTGCGAAATTATTCATAAGGGTTCTATGACATTTCTAAATAGGGTTTATAGAATCTTAATATTTTTTGTTATTATTGTGGCTATTATACTCTATTATTTGATAAGTTGGCAGATGGCTCTTACTTTTGTTGTTGGAGCAATATTCTCTGCTGTTGCAGGGAATATAGGAATGCGAGTTGCTACATCTGCAAATGCGAGAACTGCTAATGCTTGTAAACGTAGTTTGAAAGATGGGTTAATGATTGCTTTTTCAAGTGGTACTGTGATGGGTATGTGCGTTACAGGACTTGGACTTCTTGGAGTTTTAGGATTATATCTTATTTTTAGAGATCCTAATATTATTTTTGGATTTGGATTTGGTGCTTCTAGCATTGCATTATTCGCAAGGGTTGGGGGTGGAATATACACTAAAGCTGCAGATGTTGGTGCTGATTTAGTTGGGAAAGCTGAAGCTGGAATTCCAGAAGATGATCCAAGAAATCCTGCTGTTATTGCAGACAATGTAGGAGATAATGTAGGTGATGTTGCTGGAATGGGTGCTGATTTATTTGAAAGTTATGTGGATAGTATTATTGCTGCGATGGTGCTGGGTGTTTTGGTGATTGGTGCTGTCGGCGCCATTATTCCTCTTGGTTTGGCTGCAGTAGGTATTGTGGCTTCTATAATTGGCACTTTTTTTGTGAATGTTAAAGGAAAAGGAAAACCTAGCAATGCTTTGAATAAAGGAGTGTTTGGAAGTGCAGGAATTATGGCTGTGCTTGGATTCCTTTTTATCTGGTTTATGGCCGGAGATTTGGGTCTTTTTTATGCTGCTCTAGCTGGATTGATTGCTGGAGTGTTGATTGGATTGTCAACTGAATATTACACTTCAGTAAATGGTAAACCTGTGAGAGGTATTGCTGAAGCTGCTAAAACTGGGGCTGCTACTGATATTATCAGTGGGTTAGCTGTTGGAATGAATAGTACTTTGATTCCTGTTTTATCTGTTTGTGGTGCAATTTTAGTTTCATATCATTTTGGTGGATTGTATGGAATAGCTATTGCTGCAGTAGGTATGTTAAGTACTTTGGGAATTACATTAGCTGCTGACACTTATGGCCCTGTTGCCGATAATGCTGCAGGTATAGCAGAGATGGCTGGGTTAGGAAAAACTGCTAGAAAAAGAGCAGAAGCTCTGGATGCTGTTGGAAATACAACTGCTGCGATTGGAAAAGGGTTTGCTATTGGTTCTGCTGCATTAACTGCATTAGCTTTATTTGCTAGCTATACTCAAGTTACTGGGCTTAGTGTAATTAACATTACTAATCCTGCTGTTATAGTTGGATTATTTATTGGTGGAATGTTGCCTTTCTTGTTTTCTGCTTTAACTATGAGGGCTGTTGGTGAAGCTGCCCAACATATAGTTACAGAAGTAAGAAGACAATTTAGGGAGATTAAAGGCATTATGAAAGGAAAAGGAAAACCAGATTATATGAGATGTGTGGATATCAGTACAAAAGCTGCTTTGAGGCATATGGTGATTCCTAGTTTGATTGCTATAATATCTCCTGTAATTATGGGGCTTTGGTTTGGTGCTGAAGCACTTGGAGGATTGCTTGCTGGAACTTTAGTGAGTGGATTTTTGTTAGCTGTGTTTATGGCAAATTCTGGGGGTGCTTGGGATAATGCTAAGAAATATGTTGAGTCTGGGCATCTTGGTGGTAAGGGAAGTGATGTGCACAAAGCTACTATTGTAGGTGATACTGTAGGCGATCCTTTCAAAGACACTTCTGGCCCAAGTTTGAATATACTCATTAAATTGATGAGTATTGTTGCTTTGGTATTTGTGCCTTTATTTTTGTAAATTTTTCTTTTTTTGTTTTCTTTTGTTCTTTTTTATTTTTCTTTTTTCTTTTTATTTGTTTAATTTTGTTACTGTTTAGTAGTTAAATAATAGAAAGATTTATAAAGGGTTATTGGCTATTTTCCCCTATGAGGGGTAATAATCTTATAAAAATAACTAGATATGTTGATGATCATTATGAAGTCAGCTATATAGATAGAAAAAAGCCTAAATCAAACAGATTAAACAAGGCTGTGATAGGTGGGTTAGCTTTAGTTGTACTTGTAGCAGGAATAAGCACACTCAAAGGGAATAAGTATCAACCTGTTGAAACTAAACCAAGTATTGAAAATATATTTAAACAAGATTATAATTTAAATTTAGTTGAAGAAAAATCTATTAATTCTCTTGAATCTGCTATTGAAAGAAATGTTGATAGGCTTGTGGATAATGCTTATAATAAAAGAAGTGTTGGAAATGCTTTTTCTGAATTATCTAAATATGATGATTATTTGACTCGAGCCAGTGATGAGACTGGAATAGATAAAAATTTACTTTATGCTGTTTTTGCTGCTGAATCCAAAGGAAAATTGAGGGCAAATTCTCGTGTTGGTGCAAAAGGTCCTGCTCAATTGATGAAAGGAACTGCAAAAGAAATGGGATTAAAGATAGATGATGTTGTTGATGAAAGATATGATCCTGGAAAATCTCTTATTGCGGGTGCTGAATATTTGAATAAATATAATCAATTTAATGAAGATTATCTTATGTTAATTGCATATAATTATGGTCCAACTATAACTAATAAAATGGTTAAAAAGTATGGTAAAAGTTGGGACAATCTTAAAGGGCATCTTCCTACTGAAACCAGAAATTATGTTGTTAAAGTGTTAAGTAGGAAAAGATTATTGGATGAAGGGTTTGGATTCAATAAAAATATTTTATTTTCTGAGGAGTTAAGAAGTACTTCTAATTATACAATCCGAAAAGGAGATACCATCCATCAAATATCTAGAAAAAAAGGTAAAAGTGTTAAGGAAATAAAAGAAACTAATCCACATATAAGAAATTATGATAAAATAAAACCTGGAATGATTTTGAAGGTGTAAAATGGATAAAAAAATAATTATTGCAGAAGATGATTTTGGAATGAGATGTAGATATTTAGAAGTCATGAAAGAGTTTCCTAATGTTGATGTTGATCAAGTAGGTGATGGTTCTGAATTGGTCAATATGGTTAAAGAAAACAATTATGATTTAATAATTACTGATAACAGTATGCCTCACATGAATGGGTCTGAAGCTATTAAAAAAATAAGGGAATTTGATCCTAAAACTCCAATCTATATTATTAGTGGAGATAATTATTTAGGAATGTTTGTAGAAAAAATTGGTGCTAATGGTTTTATAGATAAAATGTATGGAGATAGTGGGTTAATTAAATTAATTGAAGACTGTCTAAAAAAATAGTTTTCTCACTGGACATTTGTACGTAAACTTTTTTAATGACTGGTTCTTATTGTATCTTATGAAGTGTTTGATGTGCAAAACTGTGGGTGTATTTGAAAGATGTTTGTGTGCTAGCTGTGCAAAGAAAGAAATTTTTAACAAAGTTAAAGATTTTAAAAAAGATTTTTTTGGTTCTGTGCCTAGTCCTTTTATTGGCCATTATAATTATCCCAATGTCAATGTTGGTGTATTAAGTTTACAGGATATTAGGGCAGATGCAAGTAGTTTTGATGCTCCGCGTGAGTGGGCTGCACTAAGTAAAAAGATTTATGATGTTCTTGATTATAGGTGTGCTTTAGTTAATGCTAGAAAAAAATCCAATGTTCATAAAATTGAAGATGTTGCTCGGTTAGTTGGAGTTGCTGCAAAACCTGTTGAAATGGAAATTGATTTAAAGAAAAAACCTGGTTTTGGATTAAATTTTAATTCTGAAGCGTCGCCTTATGGACCTAATGTAGAAGTTGAAAAAGCTAAGATAACTGAAAATGTTAAAATAGCTAGGGCTGTTGAGAAAGTGGGAGATGATTATGATTTGAAAGCAAATGATGCTTTGAGTTATCTTTATAAAAAAGGATTTGATGAAAATTTTTTATCAAAAGTTTTGAGTGTTGGATCTGTTGGAGTTGGGAAAAATAGAAAACTCGTACCAACAAGGTGGAGCATTACTGCTGTTGATGATTCTATGTCTAAAGGTGTCATTAGTGGGTTGAGAGATTTTAATGAAATAAATTATGATGTTTATTTTGGGGGTTATTTGGGTAATTACTATCTTGTCTGTTTTTTTCCTGGTGAGTGGAGCTTTGAATTGTTTGAAAGCTATGTAGAAAAAAAGGTTAATCCTTGGTCTGGGGAAGGGTTGAGATATGCTACTGATTATGAAAACGTCTTTGGAAGAAAAGAATATGCTAAAGAAACTGCTGGAGGATATTATGCTGCAAGGCTTCCTGTTGCTGAAAAGTTAAAAAGTTTGAAAAGAAAAGGCAGTGTTTTGGTGTTTAGGTTTATCACTGAAGAATACACTGTTCCGCTGGGAGTATGGGTTGTTAGGGAAGCTGTGAGAAAGGCTTTGGATAATAAACCACTCAATTTTGGAAATAAAATGCTTATGTTAAAATATGCTCAAATTCTTGTTAAGAAAAAATTTGGTGTTAATATAGAGGATATGGTTGGGAAAAGTGTTTTGTTAAAAGAAATGAAAACTCAAAAAAGATTGATGGCTTTTGTTTGAAATTTTTATTGTTTATTCTTATTTAATTTTTTTAAGATGCCTCTTGCGGCTATAACTCCTGTTGCTGCTGCTCCAACAATGTTTCCTGCTACACCTACTCCATCCCCTGCTACAAAGAAATTATCTATGGATGTTTCTAGGTTTTTGTCTGCCTCTAATTGTGTTGAGAAAAATTTAATTTCTGGACCATAAAGAAGAGTTGAGTCTGAAGCTATTCCTGGAATTACTTTGTTTAATTTTGTTAGTGCTTCAACAAGATTGAATATAATTCTGCTTGGAAGAGCCATTGCTAGGTCTCCAGGGGTTACATCTTTTAATGTCGGAGTTATGTGACTTTTTTCTATTCTTTTCCAATTTGAACGCCTACATTTTTTCAAGTCTTTAAATCTTTGAATTATTGGTTTTCCTCCACCAATAGTTGTTGCAAGGTGAGCTATTGAGTTTCCATATTTAATTGTGTTATCTACTGGTTCGGTTAAATTTACTGTTGATAGTAATGCAAAATTAGTGTTTCTTGATTTTTTATCCTTCATGCAATGACCATTTACGCAGACGAATCCGTCATAGGTTTCTTTTGCTACGAACCCCCCAGGATTTGTACAGAAAGTTCTTACAAAATCATCATACTTATCTGTATAAATGAAGAAAGTTGGGTCCCAAATTACTTTAGTTATTTTTTCCATTATTGTAAAGGGCACTTCAACTCTTACTCCCACCTCTATACTTCTGTATGTGAAAGGGATGTTTAACTTAGATGCTAATTCTGTTGCCCAATGAGCTCCCACCCTTCCTGGTGCAAGAATGATATACTTTGCTTGTATTTCTCCTTTGGCTGTTTCTATTGATTTGAAATGATTGTTATCTTTAATTATGTTAGTTACTTCTGTTTCTAATAAAAAATCTACCCCTTGTTTTTTTAGGTGTTTTTGAAATTTTTGGATTATTCCTGGAAGTTTATCAGATCCAATGTGTTTTTGTTTTATTACCAAAAAATCCATATCTGCTTTTTTTGCCTTTGCAACTATTTCTTTCATTTCTGGTGTGCTTTTAGGATAAAAATCTTTAGATACCCCAAAATCCATAAATATTTTATCAATATAGTCTATTAGGGCTTGTGCTTTTTCTTTTGAAAGAAATTGATAAAGATTTGTTTTTCCTAATTTAGGAATAAGATTTAACTTTCCATCTGAGAATAATCCTGCACCACCAATTCCACACATAACTTCATTCCGAGGTCTATCTTTAATGGATTTACCTTTATCTACCACCAAAATTTTCAGTTTTTTCTTACTCAGTTCGTATGCTGCGAATAGGCCGGCCGGACCCCCACCTACAATAATTACATCATACCCCATTTTTTAATCCCCCCAAATCTTAAGAATAATTATGTTGTATAGGAGGGGATATAAATATGTTTCTTTTTTATAAAAGATGCTTTTATTAGATAGAAAACTTGAAAATAAGAGGGCGATAACCGGGATTTGAACCCGGGCTAGGAGATCCACAGTCTCCTGTGCTGCCAGACTACACCATTATCGCCATATGAGAAGGAAATAAAATAAGGGTATTTAAAGTTTTTGAGTAATTGAGCATAAAAAATAAATTAAATTCAGAAAAAACCCAATCTATTCATTAAATTTTGAAAAAATCCTGGGCGAACACCTTCTTCATATCTTTTGCCAGTCAAAGTTGCTGCTAATTTCTTAAATTCGATTGATGCTGGGGAATCGGGGAATGCATACACTAATGGGTGATTCATTTTTAATGAATTTTTAACTTGATTGTCTTCAGGTATTGCTGCTATAACATTTTTTCCTAAAATTAATTCTATATTTTTTATAGAAATTAAGTCTTGGTTGGTTGATTTATTTAGTATTACTCCTTTCACTTCAACATTGTTTTTTTCTGCTAATTTTATTGTCTTCAATGCTTCTGTAACAGAAGGCATATCTGCGTTAGTGACAACTAATAGTTCATCTAACATGCTGAATATTGGGGCTACGTCGCTTGTTAATCCTGCAGCCATGTCTATAACTGTTAAATCTCCCATTTCTTGATCAAATAAAAGGTTGCTTAGTTTTCTTGGATTTAATTCGCCCAATTCATCTAAAGATATTGATGCTGGCACTATTTTTAGTCCAGAAGGATGTTGATATGTTGCTTCTGTTAGATTATTTTTTCCATTTAATACGTCGTGAATGGTTATTGGCACTAATGGTGCTCCCAAATGTATTGCTATGTGAGGTGTTGCTAGGTTTGCATCTAACAAAATAGTGTCGTGTCCAAGATTATTTAGTGCCATTGCTAAGTTAATAGATACAGTGGTTTTTCCCACCCCCCCTTTTCCTGAAGCAATTCCAACGTATTTAGTCATCTTCTTTACCATAAATTATTTCATTTACAAGTTCTATAAATCTTTTTGTTCTTGCATAATATTCATTAATTTCATCTAGATTTATTTCATATCCTTTGCCATCTATACTTGTAATCATTGCGACATGTCTTCGGTATTCTTTAATTTTTGTATAATCTTCTGTTTTATTTAATTTTCTTAAAAGTAAAAAAAAGTCTATCATGTCCCTTAATTCTTCACTGAATTCTTCTCCAGTGTATAATCCCCTAACTAATTCTGCCCTCAATAGCATACTTTTAGGAAACTCTCCTATCTTTCCTTGTTCTACAGCAAACTTGAGTAGTGCTGTTGATCCAAAACCAAAAGTATTGACCATTCTTTGGAGAATATTTCTTATTACGTCCACTGTTCGAGTATATTTTAGACTAACATAAACAGAGTGATCTATCCTTTTCAATTCTTGTCTTGCATCATGTAAAGATTCTTTCATTTTCAGATGTTATTTTTTCTATATCTTGTATAAATGATTTTGTTCTTGAAATATATTCTTTTATTTCTTTCAAAGATATGCTCTTCATTCTGTAATTGGAAGAACATATTATAAATTTATCCTTTCTAGAGAATTCTACTGGTGAATTTTTGTGTTCTAATAAAAGATTATGTAAATCTTTTATTAAAAAAATATAACTTTGATTTAAATTATGACGTTTTGCACAATTATCTTTTAATATTGAAAATTTTGAAGCGAAATTCTCTGAGAGGGAAGGAATTCTTTTAAACAATCTTTCATGATAGAGTAAAGAATTCATGCTATTAGTAAGGGAGAGAAAAATATTTCTCATAGCTGATAATAAAAGTTTGGGGTCTTTGACTAAATTATATGTAACAAAAACCATGTGGTCTGCTATATGTATATTTTTTTTCGATTCTGCTAGATATTCTTGAAACTTCTCCATAGCGATATATAGTCTTAGAACTTTTTAAACTTTATGATAAAAAAGCAAAAAATAAGAATTATTCTTGTAAATCTAAAATTGCTTTTGCGATATCTCCTTTTGCTTCTCTGAGTGCTTTTTCTGCATTTTCCTTTGAAACATTTGTTTGTTGAACCACAGTATCTATATCTTCTTCTGTAATGTCTGGTTCTGTGGATAAGGATATTTCTTCTGGTTCTCCAACTATCTGATAAGTTTGTTGACCCATCATATTCACTTTACTTACTTGTGGTTGTGAGAAAACTAGTTGTTTATCTTGAGTTTTAATTATTACTTCTACTGCATCTATTTCCTGTTGTTGTATACCCATACGCTTCATCATACTCTGCATTTTCCGAGGATTCATTCCAGGCATCATTTTAAGGCAATCCCAACAATTTAGTTCCTTGTGTATGTAAGATTATCTCTATAATTATTATTACAACTACAAATATAATTATATATCCAGGTTTAAACTCTATCTTACTCCTATATTCGTCAAAGTAACGAACTAATCCTCCTTGTGAAGAGGGCATTGATATTTTATCTTGTTTTGACATTTTTGATTGATTAATATGCGTCTATTTAAAAAGTTTAGGGTAAAGTAAGCCGCCTTCTGTTGGTTCTCTTTGAAAGAAAAAACCATCTTAACATTCTACTTTGCGCCTAAAAAGACTTGCACAAACCAGGGCTCGCCGTTTCAACTGTCCCAATGAAACGTCTGTTGGTTAACTCGCTTCTGTCACCAAAAGCTTCGCAAACATCATTCTACTCATTGGAAGTATCGTTTCTGAGCGGTTGCCATCCATTGCTGAATCTTGCTCCTGCAAGTGATTACGATAGTGGGCGGACTTTCCTCAGTAATATCTACCGATAGTTAAGCTTTACCACGAGAAAGGATAAATTTGGTGGGTTTTTAAGCTTTTCTACTTTTTTCTCTTTTTTAGCCTTTTTAGTTTTTTTAGTGCTGTTTGTATCCTTGAGTTTACTGCTACAAATCCCCAAAGAGAGAAAAACATAACTAATAAACCATCAACCACTTCAAACCACCTATTTCCATGTAACACGCTTACTAACCATAAGGCTAGTCCCAGAAAAAAATCTAATAAGTAGAGATTTGAAAGAGTTGTTAATTTTACTTTTATTCCTCTTTTTGTCATTTTAAGATTAATATTATTTTGATTATTTAAGCTTTTTGTTGTTTTAATTGAAATAATAAGAAATATATCTCTTGTTTTCCTGCCATGACTTTTTGTTCTTTGATTAATTTGAAGTTTTGTTTTTGTGCTTGTATTTTTAGTTGATTTGGTTTTGTTGATACTAAAGCTATTTTTCCCTTTTTTGAAAGCACTAATTTTGATTGATAGAACAATTCATGGTAAATCTGGGGAAGTTCTTTTTGGTTGAATTTAGTTGGTTGTGGAGGGTAAGATGCTATTAAATCTATTTCTTTATCAAATTTAAGATCTAAATCTTCTAAATTTGTCTTTGAAAATTTTATTGATTTATTTATATTAGCTATTTTAGCATTTTTTTTTGCTGCTGTAATATTTTTTAATAAAAAGTCAAAGGCATTTATTTTAGGTTTTGATTTTTTGGTTTTGTCCCACTTTTTGAATAATGGATCAAAATCTGTTTTTTTGAAAAGTTTTAATTTTAAAAAAGTGAAATCTGTTTTTTTGAAAAAGTTGGGTGAATAATTTGTGGAGTATAGTGCTGCTTCAATAGGTATTGTTGCTGATTTACAAAAGGGATCTAAAAGAGATTGTTCTTTTTTATAATCTGCGAATTTTAATAATGAATATGCAATTGTCCCTTTGATTCCTGAAGGGTGAATGAATATTTTATAATCTCTTTTGCTTAAATCAAAACCAGAAAAATCTATTCCAAAATAGCAATCTTTGTTGTTTATGTATATATAAAAAATTATGTCAGGGTGATTTAAGTTTACTTTTGGTTGAATTTTTTCGCTTTTTAGATTTTTAAAAATATAACTTCCGACTGTTTCTTCTATCTCTTTTGTTGAAAGTTCTTTATTGATTTTTTTGCATTTTACTGCAAAAGTTGTTTCTTTATCAAACCATTTTTTTAATTGTAATTTGAGGATTGGTTTTTCTAACTCTTCAATTGAATTTAATGTGTATTTAAAAAGTAAAAGCATTACTTTATTGATGGATTGGGCCTTGTAGGCTAATTCACATAATTCTATTGGTTTTTTTATGTCGAATGTGATTGTTGATTTTTTTATTGTAGAGTCTAATTTCAGTATTTCTTTTATTTCTGAACTAGTGGTTTCTTCTAGACCTGAATTGGTTATTGCTATTGCTTTCATGAGTGTTAAGAATTAGTTTAGTTTTATAAAGATTCGCTAACTATCCCACTATTTTAGCTGCTGAGACTACTCTATCTCCTTTTTTCAACCTCATTAATCTAACTCCCTGAGTGTTTCTGCCTATTTGAGAAATTCCGTTTGTTGGAGTTCTTATAGTGATTCCTTTTTGACTAATGAACATCATTTCATCATTATCTGTTACAGAAGAAATTGCAACTACTTTTCCATTTCTTTCACTGCATTTAATGTTAATAATTCCTGAAGTTCCTCTATGAGTTATCCTATAATTTGAAATTAGAGTTCTTTTCCCATATCCATTTCGAGTTATTGTTAATATGCTTTTTTTATCTTCAGCAACAACCATTCCAATCAACTCATCTTTTTCTTTAAGTTTGATTCCTTTCACCCCTGTAGCAGTTCTTCCCATTACTCTTACTTCTGCTTCTTTGAATCTTACTGATTTTCCATTTTTGGTTGCTAATATTACTTGTTGAGAATTATTTGTTAATTTGACTCCAACTAAAGAATCATTTTCCCTTAAATTTAATGCTATGATTCCGTTCTTTCTTGGTTTGGAATATGCTGAGAGTTTTGTTTTCTTAATAATTCCATTTTTGGTTGCCATAACTATATTTCTAGAATCATCAAATTTCCTTACAGGTATATATGAAGTAATCTTTTCTCCTTTTTGTAATCCCAAAATATTAACAATAGGTAATCCTTTTGATGCTCTTGCTGCATCAGGAAATTTATATATTTTTGACCAATAAACTTTTCCCAAATCTGTAAAGAATAAAATATATGAATGCGTATTTGCTATAAATAAATCTTCAATAAAATCTTCTTCTTTTGTTGTTGCTGCTATTACTCCCTTACCCCCTCTTTTTTGTCCCCTGTATTCATCTACAGAAGTTCTTTTGATATATCCGGCATTAGTTATTGTAACTACAACTTCTTGTGGTTTGATTAAATCTTCTTCATCTAAAAGTTCATCTCCTCCCTCTAATATTTCTGTTTTTCTTTCATCACCATATTTTTCAATTAATTCTTTTAATTCTTTTTTGATAATATTCCTTATTTTTTGGTTGCTTTCTAAAATTTCTTTTAGATTTTTGATAAGATTTAGTTTTTCTTTTAATTCATCTATTATTTTATTTTGTTCTAAAGAAGTTAATCTCTGTAATTTCATATCTAATACTGCTTGTGATTGTTTTTGTGTTAACTTAAATGTATTTTGAAGAGCTTGGTTTGCTACATCTGGCGATTTGCTTTTTTTGATAATTGTTATTGCTTGATCAAGATGATCTAAAGCTATTTTTAATCCTTCTAAAATATGTGCCCTTTCTTCAGCAATTCGTAAATCATATTTTGTTCTTTTTGTTACTACATCTATTCTATGTTCTATGTATTTTTGTAATATTTGTTTAAGATTTAATAATTTAGGAACGTTTTCAACCAGGGCAAGGAGATTTATTCCAAAAGTTGTCTGTAATGCTGTGTGCTTGTATAATTTATTTAACACTACTTCTGAATTGGCGCCTGATTTTAATCCAATTACTACTCTGATTCCTTCCCTATCTGATTCGTCTCTTAATTCTGAAATTTCTTTTAGTTTTTTATCTTTAACTAATCCTGCAATATTAATCAATAAAGAAGATTTATTTACTTGATAAGGAATTTCTGTAACAATAATTTTTGATCTATTTTTAGTTTCTTCTATATGTGTTTTTGCTCTTAATCTTATTTTTCCTTTTCCTGTTTCGTATGCTCTTTTTATTCCACTAACCCTTGTAAGTGATGCAGAGGTTGGAAAATCTGGACCTTTAATGTGTTGCATTAAATCTATTATTTTTGCATCAGGATTATCTATCAAATGAATTATTGCGTTTGAAACTTCTGTAAGGTTGTGTGGAGGGATATTAGTTGCCATTCCAACTGCTATTCCCGAAGAACCGTTGATCAATAGATTTGGTAATTTTGATGGAAGGACTTTTGGTTCTTTTAGACTATCATCAAAATTAGGGGTAAATTTTACTGTTTCTTTATCTATATCTGAAAGCATTTCTGTTGAGATTTTGCTTAATTTTACTTCTGTATACCTCATAGCTGCAGCATTATCACCATCTATACTTCCAAAATTTCCTTGTCCCCTAACTAATGGGTATCTTAAAGAAAAATCTTGGACCATACGTACCATTGAATCATAAACTGCTGTGTCGCCGTGTGGATGATATTTACCCAAAACTTCCCCCACAATTCTTGCAGATTTTTTAAATGATTTTGTATTAATTATACCCATATCATGCATTGCGTATAAAATTCTACGATGAACTGGTTTTAATCCGTCTTTTACGTCTGGTAATGCTCTTCCAACTATCACAGACATAGAATAATCTAGATAAGATGATTTCATTTCATCTTCTATTAATCTTGGAATTATTTTTTCCACTATTTTTTCTTCTTCTGTTAGGATTTCCTTTTTAGTCATTTTGCACTAATTTGTAAGGTGTTGCGTAATAATTACAAAGTTTTTTTGGCCCCTCAGGAGATTCCATATCTTTAACTTCTAATGCATAATTATCTGCAATTTTAAGCATCTGACCTATTCTATATGTTCCAGAATCTGTAGTAAGTTGCACAATTATTGGCTGACATTTACTTTCATTTAAACTTTTAACAATGTCTTCAATTGTTTCTGGTTTTAATTCTAATTCTTCCATGTTTATTCACCCATAGATTATTCCCCTTTTTTAATAAATGATCTTGATAATTTATTCCCTTTTATCTTTTTGAAATTCTTCGACGGGCTCTTCCATTTCTGGTTGTTCTTCTGTTGGTTGTCCTTCTTGTGTTTGTCTTTGTGCCCTTAATTTTTCTTCTGTTTCTTTGTTTATCTGTTCTACTTGTTTTATCTGTTCTTCCATATTTTTTTCTTTTTCTTCTATTGCTTGTTCGACTTCTTCGAAATTCTTAAAGGTTTCTTTAACTTTATCTTCTGGTAAATCAAAATAATTAAAGAATTTTTGAGTTAATTTTAATTCGTATGTTCTGCCTTTTTTTATTTTTTCTAAAAACTGCATTTCTTGTAACTGTTTTATATGTTCATAAGCTTTATTTGAACGAATTTTTATTAATTCGGATTGAAGAATGGGGTATTTGAATGCGAGAATTGCAAGGGTTTCTGTAACTGATTTATTTAATTCAGTATCAATTGAGAGATTTCTTACCAAATGCATGTATCTTTCCCTTACAGTTAGTTTCCAAACATCTTTTTCTGATACTAACATCATAGAAGATTCTTTTTGTTCATAATCTTGTTGTAACTCTTTGAGTTTTGCTTCAATTATCTTAGCATTATTTATTTTACAAAGCTTTGATAGGTCTTCTAGAGTAATCTTTTTTCCAATTGAAAAGAGTATTGCCTCTAGTTTATTTTTTAAGTCTTCCATTTTTTAGTTTAAACTATAAGTCTTTTTTTGTTTCTTTACTTTCTTTTCTTTAATTAGTACTTCCATGAATTTTTTTAATTCTTTTTCTGGAACTCCCGTGTTCTTTGAGAGTTCTGTTAGTTCCTTTTCTTTATCTTTTAGTGCAAGATGTATTAAATTTCTTAAGAATATTGCGCTATTTTTTTTCAATACTTTATTTTCTTGCCCAAAATTTTTAGCTAACATATCTATCTTATGTAATCTTGCTTGAAGGTCGTTAAGTATATCTGAAAAATCGTTAGAACTATAATTTAAATTGGAAGGTTCAATTATTTCAACACTTGAAGGCATATAATCAAAACAAAATTCCACTATTCTTTTAGTGTCTTTCATTAAGGTTTCTAATTCTACAAACATTGTAAAAAGCCCATCTTTTTCTTCTGGTTCTACATAATCTTCTTTGATTATCTCTATTGTTTTATCTTTTTTCAATAATTCAATATATTCTTTTAGTGTTTTTTCTAGGTGTTCTTTTGGTTTTCCGAGCATTTCTATTATGAAATTACAGTGTATCCATCCTTCGTTGATTTTTTGTTTAATTTTATCCATTTTATCCTCTATAATTTGTAAATTATCGGGCTTTAAAAAGGTTTCGTAAAACATATAAATAAAGGTGGTGAACTATGGTTTGTGAGGGTGTAAACTAATGGATGAATGGATAATTAGTGAGAATTATATGGAATTTGAAGGGATAAATCTATTTGTAATGGTAGATGAAGAAAGGGGAAATTACGAGATGTCTATCATCATGCCTTTTTTAGATAATATAAATTATCTTCTTCAATTAGGCAGAAAATTTTGGGATGCTGAATTTACGTTTCACGAGTCTAATAATTTTTATTATCTTAAAGATAAAGAAAATAATTATGTTATAGATAGAAATACTAAATGTGCAAATTTAACATTTTCTAGAGAAGATCGTAAAGGATTTTTGTTAGAAGAAGATATTGAAGAATTATTTGATTCTTATCGTAAAGTTAAAGAAATGGTGAAGATAAGTGATCATGATTTTAATGGATTAGATGATTATCTTCTTAATTTTGGTTATGATGATTTAATTAAAGGAAAAACAGATAACCTCTCTTATGAAAGAGGTTTTGAATCCCAATTTAAATTACAAAAAGAGTATGTTGAGGGGGCTGAAAGGGATATTTTTGCGGAGATAGATAGAATTATGAAAACTCCATTAACTTATGAGGAAACAATTGATTTTATGCTTGAGGGGATTAGTGAATTGAAAAAAAATGTTAAAAAAGGGAATAATAAAGGTATTGAATATTCTAAACAAAGAATAGAACATTATGCTAAAAAATTAGATTATGAATCAACAGAAATGTTAGAGAAAATTATTAATAAAAAAAGATTGAATTAAACTACTAAATAACCATAAAGTTTATAAATAAGACCTGACTTTTTCCACTTACAAGGCCCGAGTTCAAATTATTGAGCGATTATAGGGTTCATATATACTATGAATTCTGAGCTTTGAATTTTAATGGCAGAAGAAAAACTTAAAGAAAACAAAGAATCGAAAACCCTTGATCCAAAACAAGATATAAAATATTTTGTAAGGATTGCTAACACAGACTTAGTTGGTGGTAAACCAATCTATTTGTCTCTACGTAAAATTAAGGGAGTCAATTTTATGTTTGCAAATGCTGCTTGTGCTATTGCAGGGGTACCTAAAGATAAAAAAGCAGGCACTTTATCTGAGCAAGAAATAAAAAAACTTGAAGAATTTTTAACTAATCCGTTAAAATTTAATTTACCTTCTTGGTTATTAAATAGACAAAAAGATTATGATACTGGAATTGATAAACATCTTTTAACTTCTGATCTTGATTTTACTAAAGAATTTGATATTAGGAGATTAAAAAAAATAAAATCCAATCGTGGATTAAGACATGCATGGGGATTGCCTTTAAGGGGACAAAAAACCAAATCAAATTTTAGAAGAAATAAGAAAAAGGCATCATTAGGTGTTAAAAGAAAGAAAAAATAAGGTAACTTAAAATGGGAGATCCAAAAAAACGAAGAAAAAAATTCTCAGCACCATCTAAAAAATGGGAAAAGGCCAGAATTGATGAAGAAAAAGAATTAATTAGAGAATTTGGATTAAAAAATAAAAAAGAAATTTGGAAAATGGAGGCAAAATTGAGAAATTTTGCGAGACAGGCAAAAAGATTAGTGGCATTAAAAACAGATCAAGCAGAAAAAGAAAAAGAACAATTACTTATTAAATTAAAATCATTATCATTATTAGCTGGTACAGCAAAATTAGAAAATATATTAGATCTTCAGTTAAAAGATTTACTTAATAGACGATTACAAACTGTAGTATTTAAAAAAGGTTTGGCTAGATCAATTAATTCTGCAAGACAATTAATTACTCATGGCCACATTTTGGTGGATAATGTAATAATTACTGTTCCTTCTTATGAGGTACTTGCAAAAGAAGAACCCATGATAACTTTTAGTTCTGGTTCTGCTTTTTCAAATGATCAACATCCGGAAAGACTTGTTACTAAAAAAGGACCAAAACCTATTAAGAAAAAAACAGAAGAAGAAAATTATAAAAGGGGGCGTAGAAAATGAAACCTCAACACTCTAAACCATCGCACCAAACATATAGAAAACAAGAAGGTATAAGGTGGGGAATTGCCCACATCTATGCATCTTATAATAATACTATAATCCATATTACAGATATTACTGGAACAGAAACAATTACAAAGGCTTCTGGTGGAATGGTTGTTAAAGCAGATCATTTAGGAGCATCTCCCACTGCTGCAATGATTGCTGCAAAAAGGGTGGCAGAAATTGTAAGAGATAAAGGAATTCAAGGACTTCATATTAAAATAAAAGCACCTGGAGGACATAATGGCCCAAATAATCCAGGACCTGGAGCTCAAGCAGCAATAAGAGCTTTATCTAGAATGGGATTAAAAATTGGAATTATAGATGAGGTTACACCTATACCTCATGATGGTTGTAGAAAAAAAGGAGGGAGACGAGGAAGAAGAGTCTAAAGGCAAAAAAGTCTTAGAAATTTCATTTTTCCTCAAAAAAATGAAAATAAATATAATAAAACAAGATAAAAAACAAAATAAAATTTCATTTATTTTGGAAAATACCACTCCAGCATTTGCTAATTTAATTAGGCGAACAATTATTGGAGATGTGCCTTCAATAGCTATAGAAGATGTTGAATTTAAATACAATGATTCTATTTTGTATGATGAAATGGTTGCACTCCGTCTTGGATTGATACCTTTGACCACTGATTTAAAGACTTATAATTTTCCAGAAGATTGTAAATGTAAAGGTAAGGGGTGTGCTAGGTGTTCGGTTATTTTGAGTTTGAAAGTAAAGGGGCCTAAGACTGTTTATGCTTCTGATTTAACATCAAAAGATCCAAAAATAAAACCGGTTTTTCCTGAAACTCCAATTGTTAAATTACTAAAAGGGCAAAAATTAGAAATAATTGCAACTGCTGTATTGGGGAAAGGAAAAAATCATATTAAATGGGGATCTGGAACTGCATTTTATCAATATAAACCAATCATAGAAGTAAAGAATTGTGCAAATGAAAAAGTTGCAGAAGTTTGTCCTAAAAAGGTATTCCAATTCAAAAATAATAAAATTGTGATTAATAAAGATAAATTACTTGATTGTCACTTATGTGGAGCATGTACTGATGAATGTCAAGATGGTTCAATTAAAGTTAAAGGAGATAAAAATAATTTGCTTTTCAGTGTTGAATCATGGGGTCAACTTCCAATTAAAGAAATGTTAACTAAAGCATCAGAGATAATTGATAATCGATTAGACAAACTCGGTGATAAACTCAAAAAAGCAAAATAATTGTTTTGCGAGGGTGTCAGAGTTTGGTCAAATGACTAAGGTTGAGGGCCTTAGGCCTTAGTGGCTGCGCGGGTTCAAATCCCGTCCCTCGCATTAATATTACTATGAAGAAAACAGGACCAAGTAATGAGGAACTGAGAAACCTAATACAGGACTTAAAGCAGTTATCACTAGATCAAAAAGTGCCTTTATGGAAAAGGATTGCAAAAGACCTGGAGAAATCAACAAGGCAACGTAGAATTATTAATATCTCTAAAATAAATCGTTTTTCTAAAGCAAACGAAACTATTATAGTTCCTGGAAAAGTTCTCGGTACTGGAGATATAAATCATAATATTACAGTGGCCGCATGGCAGTTTTCTGAATCAGCTAAAGATAAAATAAAAAACCTTTTGACTATAAGGGAAGTGATGAAAACAAACCCAAAAGGGAAAAAATTAAGGATTTTAGGATAAAATGATAATCGACGCAAAAAACTTGATAATTGGAAGATTTGCAACAGTGGTTGCAAAGAAAGCAATATTGGGTGAAAAAATAGATGTAATAAACTGTGAAAAAGCTGTTGTTAGTGGTAAAAAAAGTGATGTGCTTGCTAAATATAGGGCAAGAAGTATTAGAGGTTCTTCTACTAAAGGGCCTTTTATTCCAAAAATTCCTGAAAGATTTATAAAAAGAGCTATCAGGGGAATGTTACCTTACAAAAAACCCCATGGAAGAGCAGCATTTGAAAGAGTGATATGTCATAGAGGGGTTCCAACAGAATTAGAAGGTAAAAAAGCTGAAACAATAAAAAAAGCAGAATTTTCAAAATTACCAACATTAAATTATGTAACAGTTGAAGAGATATGTAAATACCTTGGAGGCAAAATATGAAACATATTCATGTATCTGGAAAAAGAAAAAGAGCAATTGCAAGAGCTACACTTAAAGAAGGTAGTGGGAAAATCAAGATCAATAAATTGTCTTTGGGTGTATTCCAAACAAAAATAGCAAGACTAAGATTAAAAGAACCTCTTGTTTTAGCAGGAGATGTTGCACATAAAGTAGATATTGAGATTAAAGTGATTGGTGGCGGAGCGGCAGGCCAAGTGGAAGCTGTTAGATTAGTTATTGGAAAAGCACTTGCTAAATATGATTCAAAATTAGAAGAAATATTTTCAAAGTATGATAAACATTTATTAGTTGCAGACGTAAGGAGAAAAGAACCTAGTAAACCAAATAGGCACGGTAAAGCACGTTCAAAAAGACAAAAATCATACAGGTGATTGAGAAAAAAATTAGGGAGGCCCATTAAAAATGATGATACCATTAAGATGTTATAGTTGCGGAAAACCAATCGCACACCTTTGGGAAGAATTTGTTAAAAGAGTTGAAAAAGGTGAAGATAGAAAAAAGGTGATGGATGAACTAGGACTTGAGAGATACTGTTGTAGAACCCAATTCATGGGACATGTTGAATTAATTGATGATATCGCTCCTTTTAAGAAATTCTAGATAAATATTTCTTTAAGTTTTTATGCTTTCGCTAATCATAAAAATCAAAACTTTAATAAATCTCTCCCCGCTAAAGATTCTTCATAATGGTGAACTTCAAGAAAATAGCTGATAAGTGGCAAAAAGAGTGGGATAAAAAGAAGATATTCTGCTCAAAGTTATCTAAGAATAAAAAGAAGTTCTATTGTTTAGAGATGTTTCCATATCCTACTGCAAAATTACACATGGGCCATGTTAGGAATTATTCTATTGGTGACTCTATCGCTAGATACAAAAGGATGAAGGGGTTTAATGTGCTCTACCCAATGGGTTATGACTCTTTTGGTATTCCAGCAGAAAATGCTGCAATCAAATCAGGAGCAGACCCTAAAAAATGGACTGAATCAAACATCATCCAGATCCAACAACAACAAAAACAATTAGGGCTGAGCTATGACTGGGATAGAGAAATAGCAACTCATACAGAAGAGTATTACAAGTTCAACCAATTATTTTTCAGTGAAATGTTCAAAAAAGGATTAGCATACAGAAAACATTCTCCAATTAATTTTTGTTCAAAATGTCAAACTGTTTTAGCAAACGAACAAGTAGAAAATGAAAAATGCTGGAGGTGTGGGACAGATGTTGAGCAAAAACACCTTGAGCAGTGGTTTTTAAGAATCACAGAATATGCAGACCAATTGTTGGAAGATACTTCTAAATTAGAAGATTGGCCAGAAAAAGTAAAGATTATGCAGAAAAATTGGATAGGAAAATCTTATGGTACTGAAATCTTTTTTAAAATAAAAGATTCAGATAAAATTATATCAACCTTCACGACAAGACCAGACACAATCTATGGATTAACATATCTTGTCTTTGCACCAGAACATCCTTTAGTATTAGAATTAGTAAAAAATACAAAATACGAAAAAGAAACTAAAGAATTCATAAAACAAGTAAAAAGAGAATCCGTAATTGATAGAATGGATGAATCTAAACCTAAAAAAGGCATGTTTATTGGAAAATATTTCATAAATCCTGTAAATAACGAAGAGTTACCAATATGGATCTCTAATTATGCTTTAGCAAATTATGGAACTGGAGCTGTAATGGCTGTTCCAACTCATGATCAAAGAGATTTTGAATTCGCAAAAAAATACAAATTACCATTAAAAGTTGTAATAACTTCTCCAGATTATACTCTTGACCCAAAAAAGATGGTAAGAGCATATACTGATGAAGGGGTAATGATTAATTCAGGAAATTTTGATGGAGAAAATAACAATGACTCAATAAACTCCATTTCAGATTTCTTAGAAAAAAAAAGTTGGGGAAAAAGAACAGTGAATTACAAACTCAGAGATTGGTTAATTTCTAGACAAAGATATTGGGGAACGCCAATTCCGATAATTTACTGTGATAATTGTGGGCCTGTATTGGTTCCAAAAAAAGATTTACCTATAACCCTTCCTAAAAATCCAAAAATAACTGGTCAAGGAAACCCATTAGATAAAATCCCCTCATTCATTAACACTAGATGTCCTAAATGTAAAGGGAAGGCGAAAAGAGAGACAGATACAATGGATACTTTCTTTGATTCCTCTTGGTATTTTTTAAGATATTGTTCTCCTAAAAATAATAAACTTCCTTTTGATAAAAAAGAAGCAAACTATTGGCTTCCTGTGGACCAATACATAGGGGGAATAGAACATGCTATTCTTCATCTGCTCTATGCAAGATTTTTTACTAAAACTCTTAGAGATTTAGGGTATGTTGATGTAGATGAGCCATTCAAAAAATTGCTTACTCAAGGAATGGTGCTTAAAGATGGTATCAAAATGTCTAAATCTTATGGGAATGTTGTTGACCCTGGAAAGATTATAGAAGAATATGGTCCAGATACTGCAAGATTATACATGCTTTTTGTTGCACTGCCAGAAAAAGAATTAGAATGGAGCGACAAAGGTGTTGGTGGATGTTTTAGGTTCTTGAAAAGATTGTATTCTTTGACTGAATTTCCTAAATCTGAGAGCAATCTCAAAGATAGTTATATGCTCAGTAAAACACATAGTTTAATCAAAAAAACAACAGAATTATTTGATAAATATCAGTTTAGTATAGCTATCTCTCTAATGATGGAATATACTGGTGCTTTGATAAAAAATAAAAGCAATATTTCGACTAAAATTTACAAAGAATCTTTGAGTGCTCTTTGTTTACTATTATCTCCATTTATACCTCATGTTACAGAAGAGGTTTGGAGTAAACTTATGAATAAGAGTCTTATTTCTGCAGAAAAATGGCCTAAATATAATGCTAAAAAAATAAATCCAGAATTTGAAGCGGCAGAACAGATAATATCTCAAGCTACAAAAGATATCAATTCAATTAAAGAATTGATTAAAACTAAACCTAAAAATGCAGTGATTATAATTTCAGAAGAATGGAAGTATTCTTTATTCAAAAAAATCCAGAAGAAGTTGGATAAAACAAGAAATCTTGGAGAAATTATTGAGGCTGTTATAGATAAAAAACATCAAAAAGAGATTCCTAAAATAGTTCAATCAATATTAAAGGACCTTACAAAAATTCCTGAAAATATTCTTGACCAAAAAAGAGAGTTAAAAACCCTTCAAGAATCTAAATCAGAAATAGAAAAAGAAACTAACTTAAAGATAGAAATCATAATTGCAGAAAAGAGCGAGGAACAAAAAGCAAAATCTGCAACACCTCATAAACCATCAATACTACTTCAATAAAATGATTGATTATAACAAAATAGGATTTAAATGTGGTATAGAGATTCATCAACAACTCGATACACATAAATTATTCTGTAATTGTCCATCCGAAATAAGAAAAGATGAGCCTGATTTTATAATAAAAAGATATCTCAGGGCGAGTGCAGGTGAAACTGGAGAAGTGGATATTGCTGCGAAACATGAACAAAAAAAAGCAAAGCAGTTTATCTATCAAGGTTATGATGATACTACTTGTCTTGTAGAAACAGATGATGAGCCTCCTCGTGCGCCAAACCAAGAGGCGTTGTTGATTGCGTTACAGGTAGCTGAACTTCTTGACGCTAAGATTGTAGATAAGATTCAATTTATGAGGAAGGTGGTGATTGATGGCTCAAATACTTCTGGTTTTCAAAGAACTGCGCTAGTGGCGAGAGATGGAAAACTAAAATTAAACAATAAAGTGATAAACATTCCAGTGATTTGTTTAGAAGAAGATGCGTGCCAAGCAATTAAAAGAACAAAAGATGATGACACTTATAATTTATCTCGATTGGGGATTCCTTTAATTGAGATTGCTACTGCACCCGATATCTCTTCCCCTCAAGAATGTCAATTGGTTGCAGAACATCTTGGTATGTTATTGAGAAGCACAGGTAAAGCCAAAAGGGGAATTGGTACAATAAGACAAGATGTTAATGTTTCTATTTCAAAAGGTGCTCGTGTAGAAGTAAAGGGATTTCAAGAGTTGAAAAGCATTCCAAAAGTTATTGATTATGAAATAGACAGACAATTAACCTTAGTAAAAAAACATAAAAAAATTCAAAAAGAGGTTAGAAAAGCAGAACCTGATATGACTACTTCTTTTTTAAGGCCCATGCCAGGGGCTTCGAGAATGTATCCTGAAACAGATATAAAACCAATAGAAGTTACAAATGAATTGTTGAAAAAAGTTCCCAAAATTAGGCTGATAAAAGACTTGATAAAAGAAGTTGAGAAAAAATATAAACTCGGTAAAGAATTGTCTGTAGAGATTATAAAAAAAGGAGTGGATATAGATAAATTCGCTAGGAAATATCCTAATATAAGGGTTGAATTTATTGCTCAAACTTTGATTAATTCTCCAAAAGAGGTTAAGAAAAGGTATGGATTGAAATTAAATGTTGTTGAAATTATAAGCCCTATTTTTGAGAAATTAAATGATGGTGAAATCACAAAAGAAGCTGTGTTTGAATTAGTTGTGTTAATTGCTCAAGGGAAAAAACCAAACTATAATAAATATAAACCTGTTTCAGAAGGTAATATAGTTGAAGAAATAAAAAAAGTTATAGCAAAAAATAAGGGGGCTCCGGTGAATGCTCTGATGGGTATTCTTATGTCTAAATACCGTGGGAAAATAGATGGTAAAAAGGCAATGGAGCTTATCAAAAAATACGCATAAAATGTTAAGCATAATAATTATAGCAAAAAATGAGGAAGAATTTCTTCCTAGATTATTGAAGAGTATAGAGGTGCAAGACTATGATGATTATGAAGTTATTCTGAGTGATGCAAAAAGCACTGATAGCACAAGAGATATAGCGAAAAGTTATGGGTGCAAGATTGTTGAGGGTGGACTTCCATCTATTGGAAGAAATAATGGCGCCAAAGTTGCAAAAGGGGAATTATTGTTATTTTTAGATGCTGATGTAAAGATGCCTGCTCATTTTTTGGAGAATGCTGTGACGGAATTCAAAAAAAGAAAACTAGCTACTGGAACTCCTTTGTATAAACCCATTACAGACAAAACTATTGATAAGGTTTTATATGATGCGTATAATATATGGGCGGTTGCTACTCAACATTTTTATCCACATAGTGCAGGATTTTGTATTTTTTCAAGAAAAGATGTTTTTGATAATATTAATGGTTTTGATGAAGATCTTTTAATGGCAGAAGATCATGATTATGTAAATAGAGGTAAAAAATATGGAAAGTTTAGAATTTTGAAAAAATCAAATATTCTTGTTGATGTACGTAGGTTAGATAAAGAAGGAAGATTTGTATTAGCAAAAAAATACCTTCAAGGAGCAATTCATAGAACTTTCAAAGGTGAAATGCATAAACCTCCTTTTGAATATGAGCTCCATGGTGGTGTGGAGATAACAAATGAAGTTAAAAAACTCAAGAAAAAGAAAAAGTCAAACTGATTTCTTTAAAATTCCTAATCCTTTGAAAGAGAGGTAAGTTAATCCTCCAAAAGTTATAATTATATCTCTAAATCTAATCAATAAACTGAGTACTACTCCTACACTCGCTCCTAAACCCATCAAACTAAATAAAGATGCTTGTCCACTTTCTAGTGCACCTAGTGCGGCAGGGACTGGAACAATATATGCAAAACCAACTACGGCAATAACTGAAAAAAGAGTGACTAAATTAACATTATAACCTATTGTTAATAAGAGCATCTTGTATTCTAAAAACATTATCATCCAAGTTCCTAAACTTATAA
The DNA here is from genome assembly GCA_964630685.1 of uncultured Methanosarcinales archaeon. GTDB lineage: Archaea > Nanobdellota > Nanobdellia > Woesearchaeales > BS150m-G63 > BS150m-G63. Next base: position 34,102 of record CAZVVW010000003.1, read on the forward strand.
GTAATGCTAAAAGTGCATCTCTTTTGTGGTGTTTGAAAAAGATTATGACTTCTTCTTCTGATTTTTTTATTTCTTTTTTGTGTTTTTTGACAAACTTTAATTTGTTTAATCTTAAGATTTTTAGGAGGGGATCAAATAATGGGCCTCCTTGCATTATTCTTCTATAAAATAAATAAATTCCTACCATTAAAATAATGGGGCCTATAATCATTATGATTTTTGTGTTTTCAGATATCGCAAAGTGACTTATCAATACTAATGCACCCATAAAGGTAAACAATGCGTTGAATACCATTTCAAATGATTTATCTAACACGACAGATGACGCTGCTACGTGAGGTTTTGCTCCATCTTTGATTAATAGATAACTACTTGCGATTCCTCCACCCATAAATGCCATAGGGGTTAAGAAACTAATAGACACTTCGGTTATTTTGCATAAAAATAATTTAAAAAATTTAATATCTGCGTTCTTTGTTTTGAGTATGACTGCCCATTTAAGTGCTCTTCCTATCAAAATTAAGAGAGAGACTAAAAAGAAAAGCCCTAAATATTTCATAGAAATCTTTGAAAAAACATTTAAAATATTATTTATGCCACTTCCGAAAAATGCGACTAAGAATAATGAAATTCCCACAATAAATGATGCTGCTAAAAATATTTTCTTTTTCATCTTGATTATTAAAACGGACCAGGAGGGATTTGAGACCTACAGTTTCGGCTGAATAGGCTACGAAAAGCGACACACTAAGACTTAGGTCTTAGAGGTCCCTTAATACCCTCTTCGATTCATTTCTTTAATTGAAAATTTATATTATTATTTAATATAATCGATTATTAAAACGGACCAGGAGGGATTTGAACCCTCGATCCCTTCCTTAGGAGGGAAGTGCCTTATCCAGGCTAGGCTACTGGTCCAATAAACACCAATTATAAGGTAAGCTTTTTATAACTTTTTCTTTTTCTAAGGTATATGTATAAGATAAAGCAAATTCCGGAAGATTTTGTTGTTAAAGAAGAATTAAAACTAAAATTGGGTAAGGGGGATTATTACTATTTCTCACTTAAAAAAATTAATTGGACCACACATCAATCGATTGAAAAAATAGCGAAAATTCTGAATCTGTCTGTGAAGAATATTGGTTGTGCAGGAAATAAAGACAAAAAAGCAGTAACTACTCAAACAATATCTATTAAATCTTCAAAACCTCTTGAAAAGTTTAAATTAACTCGAGATAATTTAAAGTTGAGTTATCTTGGAAAAGGGAGTTCTCCAATTAGTTTGGGTGATTTGGATAAAAATAATTTTGAGATAATTGTGAGAGATATTACTGAAAAGCCTAAAAATGTAGCGGTTGTTCCAAATTATTTTGATGAACAAAGATTTAGTAAAAATAATGCAGAAATAGGTGGGTTGATTGTTAAAAAAGAATTTAAGGGTGCAGGAGAATTATTGAAACAAAATAAACATCATTCGTTTGAAGAACACCTAAATAAAAATCAGACTGATTATCTTGGAGCTATTAGAAAGATTTCCAAAAAAATTCTTATGTTATATGTTCATTCTTATCAAAGTTTATTGTTTAATGAAATGTTAAATGATTATGTGAAAAAAAATTATAAACACAAAACAATTAAAACTAATTTTGGTGAATTATCTTTTCCCTTGGGGAGTATTAAACAATTCAAATTGCCATTAATTGGTTTTATGACTAAAGAAAATAATACTGTAAAAGAAGTTCTGAAAAAAGAAAAGCTGTGCCTTAGGGATTTTGTGATAAGACAAATTCCTAATCTAAGTCAAGAAGGTCAAATAAGACTTAGTTTTATTTATTTAGCTGATTTAAAAATTTCTAATTTACAACAAGATGAATTTAATAAGCTAAAAAGTAAGGTAAAATTAAAATTTAGCCTCCCAAAAGGAAGCTATGCGACAATGGTTGTAAAGAATTTATTCCTCTAATGCTTTTTCTACATTAGGGTATGCTTCTTCTAATTGAGGATTTGCGTCCACTGTTTTTAATATATTTTTGTTTTTATAAAATTCAATTAAAGGAGATGTTTGTTCACGAAACACATTTAATCTATTTTTGATAGTTTCTTCATTATCATCATCTCTTTGAAATAATTCTCCTTTACAGGCATCACAAATACCTTCCACTTTTGGAGGCATATTTGTCATGTGAAAAATCTTTCCACACCTTTTACAAGTTCTTCTTCCACTAAGTCTTTGCACTACTGTTTCTTCTGTGCAATCGAGTAATAATACTTTATCAATTTCTGCTATATTTTCAAGTGCTTCTGCTTGAGCGAGTGTTCTTGGAAATCCATCTAAAATATATCCATTTTCACAATCATCTTTTTTTAGTCTATCTTTAAGTAACTCGATTACTAATTCGTCTGGAACTAAATTTCCCTTGTCAGCGTATGATTTAAATTTTAGTCCTAATTCGCTACCTTGTTTAATGTTTTCTCTGATAATGTCTCCCATGCTTATTTGGGGGATATTGTATTTTTTAGAAATCAGCTTAGCGTGACTTCCTTTTCCTGCTCCTGGTGCTCCCAATAATATTAGTTTCATTGTATATATCTCACCTTTAATTTATTCAAATAAGCCTCGGGAGCCAACTTTTAAAAAAGTTGGATCAAAAGGATGTGCGACACACTAAGGCTAAAGCCTTAGAGGTCCCACCAACTCTTTCGCTTCGCTCGACTTATTATAAAAGCCTCGGGAGGGATTTGCACCCACGACCTTGGGATATCTTTATTTTCTTGTGAAAATTTACAAGTCCCACGCTCTGCTAACTGAGCTACCGAGGCATGAAGTCAAAAAGAAATAAGTGCTTTATAAATATTTCTAAAATAAGATTCAATTATTTATATCTATATAAATTTAAGAAAGACTTAATATTATCATGTATATCATTAACGTCTTTAATTAAGTTCTTTTTCCAAGAATCCATATAAGATTTATAGAAGAACTTATCAAATAATGCCCTTATAAAAATAAACATAGGTTTTTGTTCCCATCTTTGTTCCCAGTCTGTGGTTAAATACCCATCAAAAACGAAATGAACCTTTCCTTTGTTCATTTTTATTTTAGTTCCATCTTTTTCAATCTCTATTTCTGTGACATCTTTTAAGATCATTCTTATCTTTATCTCGTTTTTTACGTATTCTGTTTGTTTTTTCCAAGGCATTGATTCAACTTCAATATATTTCCCTTTAGGTGTTACTTTTTCAATGGTTTTAAGCTCCCTTTTATCATAACCAGTATTTCTTAACCAATTATCTATGAGATTATAAAGATCTGTAGCTTTGAACAAACCCTCATAAGTGAGCCTTACTTGCTCAATGATTAAATCCATTTCTGCCATAGTAATATTCTCCTAAGGATAAATCCTTAAAAACTTTGCCTTTTTTGTGTGTTTCTTACCATACATCTTCAAAGGCATTTCCTTTTCCAGTCATATCTAAATATTCTTTGATTTGCCCTTCAAATTTTTCTATAATATAATGAAGTCTGTCAGACCACATATTATCCATTGGTTTGAAAAATATAAATCTATCTAAGAATTTTTTTAGTTGAAGTCCGAATGGATTATCTTGGAATCTTTTTTGATAATCTGTTTCTACATCTCCCCAAAATTCAAGTATGAATTTACCTTTATACATTGTTTTCTTTTCCCCTTTTTCAACTATTTCTATTTTTCTGACATCAAAAGTATGCATTTCTAACTTAATATTATATTTATAATACTCAGTTACTTTTCTCCAACCAGTCCATTTAAACTCTTCTTCCACTCCAAAAATTGTGGGTACTTTGTATTTATAATCTTCTTCTTCAAAAAAATAATGTCTATTTCTAAACCACTTTACTATAAAATGATATAGCCCATCCCAATCAAAAACTCCATCATAAATAATCCTAGAATAGGGGTGATTACCCATTAATTTAGAATCCCCTTCTTTTTCGTATTTTGGTGGACGTTTTACAGGAGTATATTTCTTTGCATCCTGATTTTCTTTTTTATTTCCCCCTTTTTTAGTCATGATAATTATTCACCAACACCTTTTCTTGGAAAAAAGTTTCCTTGAGATTCTGATTCTGGCAAATCCATACGCACTTCAAGATAATCTTTTATTGCTTCTCTAAACCTATATGTTTCCCTATATAATTGATCCCTTAAACTCACTATTTTCTTTTTGAATAATCTGCTTCTGAATACATCGCTTATGTGTTTTAAGAAAAGATGATTCGCCCACCCACTCTCATAATCAGTAATAACCCAAGAATCAATAATAATTTCTATTTCACCCCAATTGGTTTTGAATTTTTTTCCGTCTTTCATTACTTCAACTGAACGGAGGAGGATAATATGTCCACTTATATTCATCTCCCATTTGTAATATTTACTTCCTGCAGGGGTTTTTGATGGCCTCCATACAAACCAGGCTTCTGTGCCCCCTAAAGCAGATTCGTTTTGTCCATTAAATATTTCTGGAAAATCTTTATCACTTCTCGTTGCCCATTCTTCTTGGACTAACCATTCGTGCATTAAATAATAAAGATTTTTTAAATGGAAATGTTCTTTGAATTTTACTCTAAATTGAGCTGCTTTCACCTTTTTTGGATACATTGCCATAATGCACCCTAATTCTCAGTTTTATTTAAAAGTTTCGAATTACACAAAAAGAATAAAGAAAATAAATTTTTTATGGTAAAAAATTGTTGAAAATCAGTTGCAAGTTTACAAAAATGTAAAAGTTAGGATTCTTCTTGTAAATTTTAAAATTAATTAAAATACAAAACTTTTTTATATCCTTATTAGATTTAATGAAATTATGTTAGTTGGTATCGTGGGGAAGCCAAATTGTGGAAAATCTACATTTTTTAAGGCGTTGACTTTGGCAGATGTAGAAATAGCTAATTATCCTTTTGCAACAATCAAGCCCAATCATGGAGTTGGTTTTGTGAGGGTTGAATGCGTGGATAAAGAATTTGACACCCAATGTAATCCTAGAGAGGGGTTTTGTGTAAATCACACTAGATTCGTACCTGTTGATGTGATTGATGTTGCTGGATTGGTGCCTGGAGCGCATGAAGGAAAAGGCATGGGAAATCAATTCTTAAGTGACTTAAATCAAGCAAATGCACTTGTACATGTAATTGATTGTTCTGGAGGTACAAATGAAAAAGGGGAATCTGTTGATTCTGGTAGTTATGATCCTGCTAATGATATTCGTTTCCTTGAAACGGAACTTGACCATTGGTATTTTGGAATACTAAAAAAGGGTTGGGAAAAGTTTGCAAGACAAGTGCAACAAGAACATAGGGAGATTGCTGTCTCTTTGGCTAAACAGCTCTCTGGACTGGGTGTGGATGAAGATATGGCTAAAAAGGTTATTTCTTCTGTTGGTGTAAATAAAGAAACCCCTGCTTCCTGGACAGAAAAAGAATTATTGGAATTAGCTACTCAATTTAGAAAACTTACAAAACCAATGATTATTGCAGCAAATAAAATTGATGTTCCTGGAGCAATGGATAATTTTGAAAAATTGAAAAAGGAGTTTAGTGATTATATGATTGTGCCTTGTAGTGCAGAATCTGAATTGGCGCTCAAAGAAGCTGTGAAACATAAATTAATTGATTATATTCCTGGAGGAGGGGTGTTTTCTGTTATTGATGATGTGGAGATTTCCGATAAACAGAAAAATGCGCTGGAATTTATAAAATCCCGTCTTCTGGAAAAACTATCTACAACAGGAGTTCAGAAAGTATTAGAAAATGCAATATTCAAACTATTGGATTATATTGCAATATTTCCTGGAGGAACTAAAAAATTAGAAGATCAATATGGTAATGTGCTTCCTGACTGTTTTTTAATGAAAAATGGTGCTACTGCATTGGATTTTGCGTATCACATTCATTCAGATATTGGGGATAAATTTATTCGTGCGATAGATGTTAAGACAAAAAGGACTGTAGGTAAAGAGCACCATCTTAAACATAGAGATGTTGTAGAAATAATAACTTCCAAATAATAATTCCAATAAAAAGTTATTTTTTTAGTTTTTTGAAGCTTTCAGGAATATCTATAACATATTTTCCTTCTTCTAATTTGAAAATAAGGGGTTCTCCTTTGAAAAGTTTAACGATATCTAGCTCGTATTGGCCTGGTTTTTTGATTTTAATGGATTCTAAGTCGAGTACTATTGGCTTTTCTTTTGGCATTTCGCCACCAACCATACCAATAATATCTTTTTCTATCTCTTTTTTCTCTTTTTTGGTTAATTTGGTGGTCTCTTCTTTAACTTCTTTTAATCTTTCTTTTCTGATATAGAAAAATAATTTTGCACCACATTTACATCCTTTTAGAATTTCTTCGGCACCATCTTCATAAAATGTATTGCACCTTACACATTGATGTGGCATTTTAACCTATTTCCTCTTTCTTTTTCTGATTACTTTTTTCTTAGATTCTTCAATCATAAACTGAAGTTTTTTAGGATCTTTTTTCACTTTTTTAACAATATTTGCAGGACCAACCAAAGTTAAACCTTGTCTATCGCCCAATAAAGCGTTTACAACAGTGCTTTTTACTTTTTCAAAACCAGTTAAAGCACCATTGTCTGTTGGATTCATAACTGCTAATTCAATTCCTTTGAATTCTTTGTTAATTTCTTCCATTGTTGTTTTGATTAACTCTGCTTCTTCTTCTTTTCTAAGTCTTCCGTGTAATAACACTACTTTGTTATCTTTTGCCATATTCAATAACTTTCTGATTCTCCCCACAGAACTCAATCCATGGATTTCTGAATATGGAACTATTTGTAAAGTCAACATTTTATTTTACCACCTTGAATAATGTATCATAGAAATTATCTATATTGTTTCCTTTTTTTGCGGAAATTCCAATAACTTCATATTGTGGAAACGCTGATTTTACTTTTTTTAATTTAGAACGTTTCAAGTCTACTTTATTTCCTACAACTAAAACTGGAATGTCTCTGGCAACTAAATTGCCTATGATTGTAATGTTTACTTGAGAGTATGGATCTTTTGTTGAATCTAATACGACAACTACACTGTCAACTTCATCTAACCATTTAATAGAATCAATAACTCCTTTTGTTGCTTCTTTTGCTCTTTTTTTTGCTTCTTTTTCTTTAACCCCTAATTTTAAGAAATCTTCATAATCAATTTTTGTTGCGATTCCTGGTGTGTCTACGAGATTAAATGATATTTCTTTGTTTCCTGATTTAATATTTACTTGTTCTTTTATTTGTATCTCCCTAGTTTCGTGAGGTATATTAGAAGCAACTCCCATGTCTTCGCCTAACCAATCTTGGCAAATTCTATTAGCTAAAGTGGTTTTTCCTGCGTTAGGAGGGCCATATAGACCGAGTTTTATATGTTTTTTCTTCTTAAAAATATTATTAATGAACTTATTCAAAAACATCTGTAAAGCATTTAACATATTAATTCCACCACACAATATTTGTATTGAAAATAAATAAGTTTTTGTTTATATAGTTTTCTATAAATCAATACTTATATTGAATTATGTTGGGTGGGTGGTTGGAGAATAGTGATTAACAGAAAAACTTAAATAATCTGTATCCTTGATTGAAAGTATGGAAAGTCTTTCTAAAGATTTGAATGTAAGTGTCATTCAAAAAATAAAAAAAGGTGTTCTTGAAAGTAATTTAGATTATCTTAAAAAAATAACTCAAGAGGCTCTTAATAATGCAAGTATATTCCAGGATGAAACTTCAATTTCCATTGCAATAATAAGTTATGCTATCTATAAATTAACTGAAAGAAAACGTTTTGTAGAAATAAAGATACCCATTAGCATTTATAGGGACATCATTAAAAGTTTGGAGAATGTTTCTTTTTCTATTCTTAAAAATAATCAAAAGAAATTAAAACAAAATATTGGGAAGCTATTTGAAAGCATCGATAAACTGGATGGTAGATTGCCTGTTTATATTGGGGAAATTTTGGAAAAAGCAAAAGTAAAAAAAGCGTATATGATACATGAAAAAGGGATTTCTTTGGCTAGGGCTGCAGAATTAATGGGTACTTCTCAATGGGAATTAATGCATTATATTGGAAAAACCCAAATTAGTGAACATATATCTAAAAAAATAGATGTAAAAACTAGATTAAATTTTACTAGGGGGCTTTTTAGATTATAAAATGAAGACTTTATTATTTGATACTGGACCTATAATTAGTATGACTATGAATCATATTTTGTGGTCTTTAAAATTTCTTAAAAAACAATTTGATGGAAAATTCTTTATAACTGAAGCTGTGAAAAAAGAATTGGTAGATAAACCTCTTAAAACTAAAAAATTTAAACTAGAGGCACTTCAAACACTTCATAGAATAAATTCTGGAGTACTCGAAATTAAAACTGCTCCTGGAATCGATGAAAAAACAGATTATTTGCTAAATCTTGCTAATCATTGTTTTAGTTATGATTCTCATTATCTAAAAATTGTTCAGTATGCTGAAATAGAAACTCTTGCATTAGCACTTATAACCAATGCGGATGCTATTGTTATTGACGAAAAAACTACAAGACTTTTAGTGGAAGACCCAAAAAAATTAGAAAAAATTCTTTCTTATAAAGTGCATAGAAAAGTTTCTATGGATAAAGAAAATGTAAAAAAATTTACTCGAGCTGTGGAGGGTGTAAATTTAATAAGATCTGCAGAATTGGTTTCTATAGCTTTTGAATTAGGATTATTAGATAGATATATTTCTAATAGGCCAAATGCAAAAAAAGAATTGCTTGATGCATTACTTTGGGGCATTAAATTAGAAGGTTGTGCTATATCTGAAAAAGAAATTAGGATAATTAATAAATTGGAACTTAAAAAATTCTAATGTTTTTTGATAAATAGACGACAAAATCCAGTTTTTAGACGAAAAGTTTATATATTTAAACCCTTTTTTCTCCTCTATAACTTAAAATATTGGGGGGTAAGTTAAAATGGCTGAAAAAGTAGAAAAAGCAGGAGTTAAAAAAGAAGGTGGATATCTATATTTCGTTGACAAAGCAGGAGACATCTCAAGAGCTAAAATGGCTCGAGGCGGAAGAAAAAAGGGATCTACTGGTGTTGAAAAAGTAGCAAAAGTAGGTGCTAAAAAAGAATCTGGATATCTATATTTCGTTGACAAAGCAGGAGACATCTCAAGAGCTAAAATGGCTCGAGGAAGGAAGTGATTACTTTCTTTTTTATTTTTTTCTTTTTTGTTTTATTTTTTTTGGATATATAAATTCTTAAATAATCTGATTAATTTCTTAATAAAAGGGTGTGTGGGGAAATAATGAAATTTGCACATTTGGCAGATTGCCATATAGGAGCTTGGAAAGATCCAAAACTAAGAAATGCTAATAGTAGAGCATTTACTAAGGCAATAGAGCTATGCATAGATAAAAAAGTAGATTTTATACTTATTAGTGGAGATTTGTTTAACACTTCTCTTCCAAGTTTGGATTTATTGAAGTTGGTAGTTATCAAACTTAAAGGGTTGAGAGATTTAAACATTCCTGTGTATGTTGTTCCGGGAAGTCATGATTTTTCTCCAAGTGGGAAAACTATTTTGGATGTTCTTGAAAAGGCAGATTTATTGATTAATGTGTTTAAAGGAAAAGTTGTTAAAAAAAGATTGGTGTTAGAATTTACGACAGATAAAAAAACAGGCGCAAAAATAACAGGGATTATGGGTCGAAAAGGAATGTTAGAAAAACATATTTACCAAACTCTTGATAAAAAAATCCTTGAAGAAGAAAAAGGGTATAAGATTTTTATGTTTCATACTGCATTAACAGAATATAAACCTAAAGAGTTGAAACTGATGGAATCTGCCCCTGCCTCATTTTTGCCTAAAAATTTTGATTATTATGCTGGAGGGCATGTACATTATGTTTTTGAAAAAAAAGAAGGGAAGAGTGTTTTAGTTTATCCAGGACCTTTGTTCCCTAATAATTTTAGAGAAATAGAACATTTAGGGGTTGGAAGTCTTTATATTGTAACTGATGGTAAACCAGAGTTTTATCCTATCCAAGTTTATCCTCCTCTTAGTTTGCACGTAAATGGGGAAGACAAAATTCCTGAACAAATTGAGGAAGAAATTAAAGAGATTATAAAAAATAAAGAATTTAATAACACTATTGTTACAATTAGGGTTAGTGGAAAATTAAAATCAGGAAAACCAAGTGACATTAATTTTAAATCTATATTTGCTGAGCTTTATCTTAAATCTGCTTATTTTGTAATGAAATCTACTTCTATGTTGAGTTCAAAAGAATTTGAAGGTATTGTGATTGACGAATGTTCTACGGGGGATATTGAAGAGAATTTAATAAATAAGAGTTTAGAACAAAATGGAGAAGTTTCAAAAAATGATTTAATCAAATCATTAATAATTTTATTAAATAGAGAAAAAGGGGAAGGGGAAACTGTAAATGATTTTGAGCGTCGCGTAAAAGAAGATTCCCTTAAGGTGTTAGGTGTGGACAAGTTATTCTAAGAACATTTAAATAGTACCTTAAATCTGTTATTTTATGGTAAAAGAATCAAAAGATGAACAAATTGGTTTTCATAAAGGTTCGCTTTCAACATTGGCTAAAGAAAGACAAGAACTGCAAAGAATTCTTCAAATAGTTGAACAATTAATGCAGATACATGTGTCTTCTTTAAAGGATTTGGGGGTAGATCTTTCTGAAGAAATAGAGCAAACAGCAGGGGAAACTGGTGACAAAAAAGCACCAAAAAAGCCAATAGAAGATTTACTTTGATTGGTTTTTGGGATTTCTTAATTAGTTTTGTTTGTTTAGGTAGTTTAATTTTTAATGTAAATTAGTAAAATCTTTACTAAATAGTGGTTACAGACGAAAACTTTAAATATATTCGACTCTAATTTAGAGATATAACTAGAATATATTAGAAAATGAAGAATCTGCTTGAAAAATTTGATGATTTAAAAGAAACCCGTTCTGATGAAGTGTTAGAAGAAAAACTAAACAAACACCCTTATGACACACTATTAAATTTAGTAGAATATGGGCGATTGCTTAATGAATCTGATAATATAAAAAATGAGCTTGTTTATGCTATTCTAGATATTAATCCTGCAAAGTTTGTGAAGCAAGATGGGACCAAACTCCTTGGAGATTATATAAATAAGATAGTAAAGGTGGAGGGTATTAATGTGAGAACTATTGATGCTTTTAATAATTTATTTCATAGAAATATACAAAAAAGATTTTCTGATGAAACTTTGAGAACAATTCATCTTCAAACTTATCTTAGGGGTATGGGGAAGGAATTGGTGGAAAAGGTTTTTGGAAAAGGAACTTACTCTTTTTTTGATTTTGCTTATAAAACTCATCTTAAAACAAAAGAAATGAGAGCATTAAAAAACACTTATTTTGCGCACCCAGTAAGGATTGCGCACCAATTAAAATCTTATAATCTCCCTAAAGAGTATATTTTAGTTGCATTATTACATGATGTTATAGAATCTATGCAGAAACAAAGAAAAAAAGATAAGGGTACATTATCAGACAAAATGAAAAAAGATAAAGGTGTGACTAATCAAGAAAAAATAAAATTGTATGATGATATGGCTGAAATTAATTATAAATTAAAAAATCCACCCGAATATAAACAGATTGAAAGAAAATCTTATCATGGACAAAATGTTGGGAAAAGAATCATTGAGCCATTGAAAGCTGTCAGTAATGATTCAAAAATTGATTATGAAGATTATATTATAAAGCTATACTTTAAATCTGAGAATTGCAAACATGGGGATAATGAAGGGATATGTGATATTGCACCCATTGTTAAACTGCAAGATGCAATTGATAATACAGAATCTTTATATGGTATTGGTGGAAAGGCTCAATTAGAAAGGCTTGGCAGGAATGTAATTTTAAGTAATCACACTTATTCTTTTTTACAAAGAAATCAGATATCTAAAAAAGATAATTTTTTAATGTGGAATAGGATTGAAAAATTAATATATCTTTCAGCAACTAAAACAGAAGAGTATGAATCAATTTATTTGTTAAAATCTAAAACTGTCAAAGATAAGATATTAATTAAAAATCATTATGATTCAAATCTTATTTATGCGTCAAACCGTTTTTCAGAAATTAGTTTAGGGGTAAAATCTATTGCCGAAAAAGTGCTTCCAAGAGAAATATTGAGAAACCTTTATGGTGGGAGATGAATAACAAATGTTAGAGAAAAAAATCAGTGAACTTTTAGTATATGTGGCAGATCCATTTAATGAACATAATTTGGATTCTCAAGATTATAGGATCATTAGAAAACAATTGAAAAATAGTTTTGAAATAGGTTACTCTTTATTGGATGAATTGCGTTTAGATTGCGTGAATAATAATGGCCACATATCTAATTTTGAGCAATATCAAATAAATAATCCTTATGAATTACTAAAGATGATGATGATGAAAAGGCCGACCAGATTGAGACAAAAAATACAAAAATATTATCGTCTGTATCACAAGGTGGGGAATAATAATAAAAAAAGGGTTCCTTTGTCTAAATTAAGTGAAGATGAACTTAAGGTAATTGACCTTTCGAGATATACTCATCGGTGGAGGCAAGAAGTTGAAAAAAGACATAGGCCTGTTTATTCTAGTTTTGATGTTCTTAAAAAAAGAAAATTGGCTAAAGCAGAAGCGTATGTTCAAAAAAATAAGAATTTATGTAATCGCCCCCATGCAATATTTCAAAGGCAGAAACGTAGAAAAAGAATCATTGAGAAATTGGTTAAAAAAATAATAGATGAAAAAGATAGAGTTAGTAAAAAAGACGAATTTGATCCGGCTAACTGTTATGTTGAAGATTTTTTTGGGTTGAAAGTGTGTTGTACAGATTGGAATCCTAATAGTATTAATAGTCTATTGTATGGTTCAAAAACTAATAAATGGATTGTAGATAGTTTTGTTGATCACAGGAAAGATGTTGATAAAAATATTAACCACATCAAATATTATTTACATAAAAGAGGAGAACCGGGAGTTCCTTTAGAACTGCAGTTTACAACCATCAATGATTTTCTTTTAGATGAGTTTTTTAGTGCAGAAAATCATGTACATTATACGGGAAAAAGGAGAACAGAGATGAAAAAATACAAAAAAATGAAGGAATATAAAGTGATGGAAGGGAGGTTGCAAAAAGCTCTTTCTTTTTTGTAGGTTAATATGGATAAGGAATTATTTTTTAAACAAGTTAAAGAATTCGATAAAATGGCAGCTAAACTAACCCTTGCTGCTGCTCGGAATAATTTTTTTGTGCTTAATTCTAATAATTCTTCGATTGGTGTTAGGTGGTTAAATGAAAAAATACTTTTTGATGCTATTGAAAAAGCAGGGAAGGGTTTGGATAAGCCCACTTTTGTGGATCCTTGTTGTGGCTATGGGGTTTCGTTGGTTTTTGGAGCTAAATTAGGTTATGAAGTTTATGGTTCTGACATTGAAAATATGATGGTGAAGGTAGCTGATAAAATGACTTCTAATTTAGAAAAATATGGGATTATCCCTGAGGGAAATATCAAAAAAATAACTGTTGGCGATATGTTGGATTTGAAAAATTATATTTCTTTAGGGGTGGGTTTTTCAGAAGTTGATATTTTTTATGATTATACATTTAGGGGTATGCAAGAAAAGTTTTTTCATTTATTTTCTGATTCTGCTAAAAAAGGAGCCAAATTAGTTCATGTTCCAGGATATAAGAAAATGAAAAGGGATTCTTTATTGGATCTTATGGGTAATATAGAACTAAATTATGAACATCCTGATAATATTTATCAGATTTATACTAAAAAATAATTTAATTAGAAACAACCCGCAATCTTCTTTCTTTTGGAACATAATTAAGTATTACTCCTTGTTTATATCTTCCACATCCCAAAATATCTTTTTTGTGTTTTAATATTACAAAACCTAGAGATTTGAATTCTTTAGTTATATCTTGTCCAGTTAACCATTCTTCAGCTTCTTTATCATTTAATTCTATAACATTTTTAGTTGCTTTTTTTCCAATCATTTGACTGCCTTCAATAGATAATCTAACTTCCTCTCGTTTATATTCTCCAAAATATAATCCAATAGAATCTATTCTCAATTTTTCTAAGTTAATTTTTGCTAAATCTTTATTAATTATGTAAAGTCTATTTCTTTGATTCATTAAGAAAACATAATCTAATTTTTCTTTAAATCCAAATTGGGCTTCTAAAATTTGTAGAATCTTTTTTATTTCTTTATTGTTTAATATTTTAAGATTATGCATTTTGTTTTTTTTTTGAGAAAAAATTGGAATCTATATCAAAAATATATTTTCGCTTCTTTCTGAAATTTCTCCCCTTATATTTTTGGAGTATAATTCTTTGACTTCTTTTTTAGTGTAGTTGCTTAAGAGCCATGCTAATTTTATGTATGATGTTTCTGGTGTTGTATCGCAGTAGTTTCCTAACACCCCTGCGTTGGTTAGTATCCTTCCAGGAGTGTATACATTCATATCTATTCTACCATAAATTGTCTGAGAAGTCATTACTGTGACTGTTTTTTTACATAACTCTTTTATTGTGTTTAGTATTTTTTTGTTTTCTTTTGTGAATTTATCTGAATCTATGACTGGGGTGTGGCCTAGGCCTGTTCCTTCTATAACTAATCCCTCAAAATCTTTGTAGGAATTAAATTCTTCAGCATACATTCCAGGTCTTGATTTAATCAATCCTATTTTGAGATTATTGAATAGTTTTAGTTTTAGTTTTAGTTTTAGTTTTAGTTTTGATTTTTGTTTTATGGTTTTTGGTTTATTGATTAATTCTATCTTTTTATTTTTATAATCTACTCTTGCAATTGGATTTTTATTGATAGATCTAAAAGCATCTCTTCTTGAAGTGTGCATCTTTCTTGCATTTAGGCCATCTATGATTAGGCACTTATCATCTTCTTGGTTCTCATGCATACAGACTGTTACTTTAGGGATTTGTGTGTTTGCTGCGAAAATACAGGCAGAGATTAAGTTTATTGCTGCGTCACTGCTTCCCCTGTCTGAACTTCTCTGTGCACCGACTAAGATTACTGGTATGTCAAGTGATTCTAAAATAAAAGATAGGGCTGCTGAAGTGTAGTGCATTGTGTCTGTGCCATGAGTTACTATTATTCCTTGAGTTCCTTTTTCTACTTCTTTTTTTATCTCTTTAGCTATAAGATTGTAATGTGCAAATCTCATATTTTCACTCATCATGTTTCCGATTAATCTGCTCTTTATGTTTGCTATTTTTCCTAATTCTGGAAACATGGCAACCAATTCTTCTGGTTTGAATTGAGCTACAACTCCGCCTGTTTTGTAATCTACCTTAGAAGCTATTGTTCCGCCAGTGTGTAAAATTGTTATGTTTGGAAGTTTTTGATTCTTTTTTACTTTTGGTTTGTTTGTTTGTTTTGGTTTTATTGTTTTTAATGATTTTATAGAGATTATGTTTCTTTTTTTAATGCCTATGTTATATCCATTATCTAATTTAATAAAATAGAATTCTTTTTCTTTTGGCATAAGGATACCTTTGATTGTTTCATCCTTAAGTTTTAATTCGACTAAGTCACCTGCTTTAGCTTCCATTAATTAAATAGATAATTAACTACTTTAAATAATTTACTAGAAAGTATTTAGTTAATACGCCTTATCAATTACAATTAATGGGAAAAGATTTAGCCCATATAAGAAGGTGTTTCTTGGATTTCTTTTGCTCTTGCAGCTGCAAACTCTTCTTTTATGTTTTCGTACTTTTCTTCGATTTCTTTTGCTACAGAAGCCCTTACTATTTTTAGTGCATTATTAAAGTTGGTCATGTTGACTGTTTTAGATTTTATGTCTTTTCTTAATGCATCTATTGCTGATTCTCTACATACTGCTTCAATATCTGCTCCAACATAACCTTCTGTTTTTTCAGCTAATGTTTTTAGACTGACTTCTTTTAAGGGCATGTTTTCTGTGTGAATCTTAAATATTGCTTCTCTTGCTTTTTTATCTGGAACTGGTGCTAGTATGATTCTATCAAATCTTCCTGGTCTTAGTAGTGCACTATCTATTATATCTGGTCGATTAGTTGCTGCGATAACAACAACTTCATGCATACTATCCAACCCATCCATTTCTGTAAGCATTTGATTAACCACCCTTTCACTTACTTTTGCATCTGTGCTGGCCCCCCTCTTAGGGGCAATACTATCTATCTCGTCAAAGAATAAAATTGTTGGACTATTTTGTCTTGCCTTTTGGAATATTTTTCTCATAGCTTTTTCACTTTCTCCAACCCATTTACTCATCATTTCAGGACCTTTAATCCAAATAAAGTTTGCTTTGCTTTCTGTGGCTACTGCTTTTGCTAACAAGGTTTTTCCTGTTCCTGGTGGACCATAAAGAAGAATACCTTTTGGTGGTTTAATTCCCATGCTAGTAAATACTCCTGGTTGTTTTAATGGCCACTCAACTGCTTCTATTAATTCTTGTTTAACATTGGCCATTCCACCTACAGAATCCCATGGGATGCTTGGAACTTCTACTAACACTTCCCTCATCGCACTTGGCCTCACTACTTTTAGTGCTTCTTCAAAATCTTTTTGCCTTACAACTAATTTTTCAAGTACTTCTTTAGGTATATTGCTGTTTTCTTTTAACTTTAAGTCTGGTAAAATTCTTCTTAATACAACCATTGCTGCTTCTTTGGCTAATGAAGCTAAATCTGCTCCAACAAAACCATATGTAATATCTGATAATCCTTTTAGATCAACATTTTTCGCTAAGGGCATGTTTCTTGTATGAATTTTTAAAACATTCAACCTTCCATCTTTATCGGGAACTCCAATTTCAATTTCCCTATCAAATCTTCCTGGCCTTCTTAATGCTTGATCAATCTCATTTACAATATTTGTGGCTGCGATAACAACAACTCTTCCCCTAGATTTTAGCCCATCCATTTCAGCTAATAGCTGAGCTACCACTCTTTTTTCAACTTCCCCTTTACTTTCTTCTCTTTTAGAAGCAATTGCATCTATTTCATCTATGAATATGATTGATGGTGCGTTCTTTTCTGCATCTTCGAACTTTTTTCTTAGGTTTTGTTCGCTCTGTCCGTAAAATTTACTCATGATTTCTGGTCCGTTTATGAGTATAAAATGAGAATTTGTTTCATTAGCAACTGCTTTTGCTAATAAGGTTTTTCCTGTTCCGGGAGGTCCATGAAGAAGTACTCCTTTTGGTGCTTCGATACCTAATCTTTCAAATAGCTCTGGATGTTTTAATGGTAATTCTACCATTTCCCTTATTTTCTTGATTTCGTCTTCTAATCCACCGATGTCTTCGTAAGCTATTTCTGGCAAGGTTTCTTCTTCTATCTTTACTGGTTCTGGATTAATGGTTAATTCTGTATTATTTGTGATAATCACTGCTTGTTTTGGAGCTACATCTGCAACCATAAATCTAATTCCTCCAATTCCAAAACTCATCCTTAGATCTCCTTCTAAAACTTTAAATATTTCATCAAAAGGACTGTGAGAAAGAACGTCTTTTCTTGTTTTTGTGCCCCCTATGCTGATGATGTCTCCCCTTACAACTGCTCTACCTAATAAACCTCTTTTGAATAGTTGAGGTGGTGCTTGGATTCTTCCAGAAAGAGGGGCTATTGTTACTTTTTTAGCTTCCTTAATGTCTTCTTTTTGAACTGAAACACTCTCACCAATACCTGTTTTAGCATTTCTCCTCATAAAGCCATCCATCCTGATAATACTTAGACCAATATCACCTGGATATGCCCTATCTACAATGCCCACAGTTTCTCTTTCACCTTTTATGCTCACAATATCTCCTGGTTTTACATCTATCTCTCTCATAAAACCATAATCAATTCGAACAATGCCTTTATTTACATCGTCCTGAAAAGCTTCTACTACTTTTAGTTTAATTTTCTTTTCAGGCATTCTCTGATTACTTTGATTTTACTTTAGGCAAAGGAATTGGTGCAGGTAAATTAATTTCTCTACTCATTATCAATGCTTCGATATTGCATTTGCTTAGAATATTACCCATAACTTCTTCAACAACATCATGAGGTAATTTTTTGTTCTTTTTCCACTCTGTTTCTATCTCTTTTACCTTATCTGCTGTTCCCATGTAGACTATTTCTCCACCAAGAGAGATGTTGCCTATATTTGGGTCGTATTTTGCCTCAAATAAGAATTCTAACTTTAGAGCTTTTTCTTTATTTTTTCCTAATTTAAGCTCAAAGCTCTTAACGTCTTTAATTCCTACATTGTTAGCAATACTTATTTTTCCTTTAGCGCCTTCTTTTCTTTCAGCGTTTATTTTTGTAAAGTTAAAACTTATTATACTCATATAACATCACCCAATTACAGCGTAATTATAGGGGTTTATAAAGTTTTTGTTGTTTTAGGATGGTTGTTTGAGGTGATAAAACGACAGCTTTTTAAAGCAAAATTTATTTTTTGGTGTTATATGTATTTTTCAAGCGCATTATTTGATACTGTACGTTATTCTGGTAGTTAGAATTCTTTAATTTAATTAGATTTTTTTGATTAGTTATTTGGAGGTTTTTTATAAAAATGGCTTATGTGAAAGATTTTAAATGGAAAAAAGGCATGAAAGTGTCTGAATATGTGGGTTCTTTAGCAAATATTGGATTTCAAAGTGTCCAATTAGCAAATGCAGCAGATGTTTTTGTTAAAATGAAAAAAAATTCTGCTAAAATTTTCTTGACTTTCACTTCTAATATGGTGACTTCTGGACTTAGAGGGTTTTTTGCTCAACTGATAAAATTGAAGATGGCAGATATTGTTGTTACAACAGTTGGGGGTCTTGAAGAAGATATCATGAAGGCAAAAGGGGAGAAGTTTTCTATTGGTACTTTTAACACTGATGATGTAGAACTCCATGAAAAAGGGATTAACAGGGTTGGAAACTTGATGATTAATAATGAGAGTTATATGAATTTTGAGGATGCTATTCTTCCGATTTTAAATGAGCTGTATAAGAAAAAGAAAATGTGGCCTGTTTCTGAATTTTTTAGGGAGGTTGGGCTGATGTTAGATGATGAGAACTCTATTCTTTATCAGGCAGCTAAAAATGATGTCCCGGTTTTTTGTCCAGCAATTACTGATGGGGCTTTAGGGTTTCATCTTTATATGTTTCAGCAGAAACATCCCGATTTTATAATTGATGTTGTGAAAGATTTTGGAAATATTCTTCTTTCTACAAATCAAGACGAGAAAAAAGGAGTGATTGCATTAGGTGGTTCGATTTCCAAACATCATGCAATTCTTTGTACTTTGTTAAATGGTGGAGCAGAATATGCTGTGTATATGACAACAGCACACAAAACTTCTGGAAGCATGTCTGGGGCTACGACTAATGAGGCAAAATCATGGGGGAAAGTAAAAGACGAGAGTGATATTTCTACAGTTATTGGAGATGTTACTATAATGTTTCCTTTAGCTATGATAAAAGCATTGGAAGAATTGGGAGAGGATGGTTTATTGAAAAATGGCTAAATTTGTAATCTCTAAGAGTAAAGTTTTGGAACAATATGATCTTTTAGAGAATTTGGGGGATGTGGTTTCTTATAGTTCAAAGACTAATCAAGATGTTACCAAAATTTTAGAAAAAGAAACTGATTGCCTTTTTAGTGTGCATTTGACTAATGAGTTAGTCCATGTAAAAAATATGTCTAGGGTGATTTTTTTATCTCAAGGTTGGGAGAGAAAATTGGTAAATGATTTATTGAGCGAAGGTGTTAGGCATTTTATTGTAGATAATGAATCTGATCTTGATGTGTTGGAAAATGTTCTTGAGAATTATGATGAAAAAGTTGTGGTTTTTTTAAGGGTGAAGTTAAAGGAGAGAAGTCTGCGTACAGAAAGATATTTTGTGTTTGGAATGGGTGCCGAAGTTGTGAATAAAAGAATTGCTTCTCTTAAAGAAAAGTTTGGTGATAATGTTTCTTTAGGGGTTCATTTTCACCGTAAGACGCAAAACATGAGTGAGTGGAACCTTCAGTATGAGTTAGAAAATATTTTGGGTGAAAAGAATTTAGAGATTATTGATTTTATTAATATTGGTGGTGGAATTCCTTCTGAGTATGCTAATACTAATATGGATGTTATTGATTCTATCTTTAAGAAAATTAAAGAGTTGAGATGTTGGCTTAAGGGGTTAGGGATTAAATTAATGATTGAGCCAGGAAGATTTATTGCTGCGCCTGCAGGAAAGTTGATATGTAAGATTATTAATATTTATGATAACAATATTGTTGTGGATGTGTCTGTTTATAATTCTGATATGGATGCGTTGATTGTTCCTGTTAAGTTGAAAATAGAAGGGGAATTAGAAAAAGGGGAAGGGTATGTTGTTAAGGGTGTTACTCCTTGTTCTATGGATTTATTCCGTTATAGGGTTTATCTAGATAATCCTAAGGTTGGTGATGGATTGGTGTTTCTTAATGCTGGTGCTTATAATTTTTCTACTGATTTTTGTGATTTAAAGAAGTTAGATGTAGAGATTATTGATTGATCGGTCTAGAAAAATTTAAAAGAAGGAAAATATATCAAATATAATATGTTACTCATAGATACACACGCACACCTGAACGATAAATCATTTCAAGCAGATTTAGATGCTGTAATACAAAATGCAGAAAAAGTTGGGGTTAGAGTGATCATCAATGCGGGCACAAATTCTCAAACAAATAAAGAAACTTTAGCTCTATCAAAAAAATATGAAATAATAAAACCTGCTTTAGGAATCCACCCGACAGATTGTGTTAAACTAACAATAGAGGAGATTTCAAAAGAACTAAAGTTTATAAAAAAAAATAAACAAGAAATAATAGCAATCGGAGAGATTGGTCTAGATTATCATTGGCATAAACATGAAAAAGAACAGGAAAAACAAAAAAGAGTTTTCAATCAATTATTACAACTGGCTGAAAAATTAAACAAACCTGTTTTTATTCATGCAAGAAATGCTGTTGATGATTCTCTAGAAATTTTAAAAAAATATAAATTAAAAGTAATTCTACATTCTTTTGGAGGTACTAAAAAACAAGCTCAAGAAGCAATAAAACAAGGTTATTATTTTTCAATTCCAACTTCTGTGGTAAGAAGCACACACTTTCAGGAGTTAGTAAAAATTGTTCCCATTTCAAAAATTCTAACAGAAACTGATTGTCCTTACTTGGGACCAAAAAAGCAAGAAAGAAACGAACCAGCAAATATAATTTATTCAATAAAAATATTGGCAGAGATAAAAAAAATAACAGAAAAAGAGCTTTCGAATCAAGCGTTTCTTAATTACCAGAATTTGTTTTAGGTACATGCCCCATTAATGCACCCATTTGAGCAATAAACATTATCATTTAAAACTGCGTTCCCTTCTGTATCACAAGACACTTCTTCTAAGTATGATGAATTTACACAATTATCAGATACAAATCCTAAACTACCTGCTACTTCATAGTTAGATCCTCTTGGGTGTGATTCATCAACATCAGTATCTAAGCAAAGTGTTAGTTCTTCTTCTTCCCCTCCATTTTCTTCTTCTGCTAAATCAACTAACATACATACATTTTCTAAAGGATCTTCTTCATCACTTCCATTTATCATTCTAGGGGTGGCGTTCTCACCATAATAAATAAGTAAAGTTCTTCTTTGCCCAGTTTCCATCATATAAAAAGAAGGTTGTTCTCCTGTGCCACCTAAAATCTCTGCTGCTGCTGTTAATACTTTTCCAGGTGGCCAGCTCATTTTTCCTTCTGGTGTTTCAACATCTATTGCAGTAAATTTATTAATTCCTTCTGATAAATTTAAAGAATAAATTTTTCCAGCATTAAGTAAACTATAATTTATATCAATATATTCTCCATTAAACATTATATCTACAACATCTCCATCTTCATACATGTTATCCCATAAATTTACTTGAATTTGTGACTCATTTACAACTCCCCCTGCAAAAATTAATTCGCTATCATTTAATTCTATGCAACTCAGACATTTGCCGTCTTCACAACCTCTTGTACACGTATATTCCTCTCCAAAGATTTCTCCAGCACCACAATAAGATTCATTTAGGGTAGTTCCATTTAAACAAGAATCTACAACAAATTCTTCACCTAAAGAACTGTTTCCTTTTATAAAATACATTTTTCCTCTATCAGAGTCTTCGCAATGTATACATCTGCCATCTTCACAACCATAAAGACATTCATGCTCTTGAGTTCTTGCTTCTCCAAAATAACAATACTGTTCATTTAAAGTTATATTATCTTCTTTACAAGAATCATTTACAGTATAATTTTCTGTTGAGTTAACAACCACAAATACTTCTCCAAAAATATCGTAATTTTTTCCCATATCATAATCTTGACATTTTGATTTACAATATCCTTCATCACAAAAATAACCTTCAACACAATTAGTATCATTTACACATTTACACATTCCATTTTCACAACCAGCTTCACAATCAAAAATTTCTGATTTATTAATATCTTCTTCACAAAATAATTCAACTACTGCGGTGTCATTATGACAATGATCATATAATTCATTAGAACTTTCTGTATTTAAAAAACCCTTAATAGAAGTGTATTTACCATTGTCAGAATCAAAACAATATATAATTTCTTCTTCTTCAGATGATTCTGCTGGATTATTTGCTTGATGGGGGGCTTGTTGCGCTGGATATTCTGGAACTGAGGGTGGATCCCCTATATATACTTCTTCCCATTCATCCCCTAGCTCATCTATATTTTCTTCTTCTAATGCTCCTTCTATAATTTCTATACCCTCACCTTCTATTTCTTCATTAACCTCTCGCACTCTCAAATACCATAAACCGCTAACAGATAATAATAAAATTATTCCAATAATTATGAAAGTAGTGACTTGTGCTTTTTTATTGGTTTTTTTAGAATTGGATACTAAAAGCTGTGGATCTCTTTTTACCATAATATTTTTAAACACTCTGCACTATTTATATTTTATGTTAGATGTGTGATTTTTTCTCCAACTATTGCACACAACACCAACAAGTATTTAAATGAGTTGTGAATAACTTAATCACATCCGTTTAATATAAAATAATTAATGTATAATTGGAGGAAAAATAAAATGATTGAATTAACACCAAAAAACTTTGAAGAAGAAGTTAACAATGCAAAAACACCAGTGATAGTAGATTTTTGGGCAGAATGGTGTATGCCATGTAAAATGCTTGCCCCTGTATTTGAAGAGCTTTCAAAATTCTATGGAGAACGACTCAAATTCGCAAAAGTCAATACAGAAGAACAATCTGAATTATCATCTAAATTTGGAATTTCTGGAATTCCTGCTTTAGTTGTTTTCAACAAAGGAGAAATAGTTGACAGAATTATTGGATTTGCACCTAAAGAAACTATGAAACAAAAAATAGATGCAATAGTTGATAAATTATAATAAAATGGTTGCAACAATAGAAGTGTTTACAAGTCCTACTTGTCCTCACTGCCCTTCTGCTGTGAAATTAGCTAAAGAATTGGCTAAAGAAATGGATGATGTTAAAGTTATTGAAAGTAGTACTGCTACATCTCAAGGACAAAAAAGAGCACAGAAATATAGTATTATGACTGTGCCAACAGTGTTGGTGTCTGGTCCAAGTCATCCCCAAAAGATTGGATTACAAGGTACACCACCAAAAAGCAGTTTAATAAAAGCTGTGGAAGTTTCTTTGGGATTAAGGCAATGGGAAAAAGAAAAACAAAAGAGTTTTTTTTCAAAATTATTAAAAAAATTAAATGTAAATATCAAATTATAAAATGGAGGTCATAGAATATGGAAAAATATGATACGATTATAATTGGTTCTGGTCCAGCAGGACTTACTGCAGCTATATATACTGTTAGATATAATCTTAAAACTCTTGTTATCGGACAAGATTTTGGATTGATAACAGAAGCGCATAAAGTAGAAAATTATCCTGGTTTTGAATCTGCTTCTGGATTTGAGATAATGGAAAAAATAAATGCTCATGCTGTAAAATTGGGTGCAGAAATAGTTAATGATACTGTAATTGGAATTGAAAAGAAAGATGAATTTATAGTTAAAACAGGATCTAAAAAATATCAAGCACCAACTGTTATAATTGCATCTGGGACTAAAAAAAGAAAACTAAACATTCCCGGAGAGGAAGAATTTTTAGGAAAAGGAGTTAGTTATTGTGCTACTTGTGATGGTCCTTTTTTCAAAAATAAAATAGTGGGGATTGTAGGTGGAAATGATAGTGCTGCAATTGCTGCAGAATTAATAGTTCAATATGCAAAGAAAGTTTATATTATATACAGGAAAGAAGAATTAAGAGCAAAACCTGCATTGGTTTCAGGAATAAAGAAAAATAAAAAAATTGAGATCATAAACAACACTAATGTGGTTAAAGTAGGAGGGGATGATATTTTGAAAAAAGCTATTTTTGATAATGGAAAAGAAATGGAACTAGATGGATTATTTATAGAAATAGGGACCATTCCAGTAACTGCTTTAACGGATCCTTTAGGGGTTAGATTAACTAATGCAAAATTTATAGAAACTAATGAAGACCAATCTACAAATGTTAAAGGTGTTTTTGCTGCAGGAGATATAACCACTAATTCAAATAATTTGAGGCAAATGATAACTGCTGCTTCAGAAGGTTCTATTGCAGCAACATCTGTATTTAATTATATTAAGGGGGCGAGAAAAAAATGAATCCATTTGAAAATGCACAGGCGCAATTAAAAAAAGCAGCAGAGCTAATGAAATTAGATAAGAACACTTATGAGATTCTAAAACAACCTCAAAGGGTGTTAGAAGTCAATATCCCTGTAAAAATGGATGATAGAAAAGTAAAAGTTTTCAAAGGCTTCCGTTCACAACACAACCATTCAAGGGGCCCAACAAAAGGGGGGATTAGATTTCATCCTGATGTGACCAAAGAAGAAGTTATGGCGCTTTCAATGTGGATGACTTGGAAATGTGCTGCTGTGAATATTCCTTATGGTGGTGGGAAAGGAGGGGTAATCGTTAATCCTTATGAATTGTCAGAAAAAGAGTTGGAGAGGTTGAGTAGAAATTATATTGAAGCTATAAAACCTATAATTGGCCCTAGTAAAGATATTCCTGCCCCTGATGTTTATACTAATCCAAAGATAATGGCTTGGATGATGGATGAGTTTTCAAGATTAGAGGGATTCCATAGTCCTGCAGTTATCACAGGTAAACCTCTTGAAGTTGGAGGTTCACAAGGAAGGGGGTTTTCTACAGCACAAGGTGGGGTGTATACCCTAAATGAAGCAGTAAAAAAATTAGGTATGGAAAAGAAAGATACTACTGTAGCAATACAAGGGTATGGGAATGCGGGTTATTTTACTGCAAAAATTCTTTATAAACAAGGATATAAAATAATCGCAGTTTCTGATTCTAAAGGTGGAATTTATTCGGAAAATGGATTTAATCCTATGGAAGTTTTTGAACATAAAAAGAAAACTGGTTCTGTAAAAAATTTTAAAAGTACAAAAAATATCACTAATGAAGAAATTTTGGAAGTGAAAACAGATGTACTTGTTCCTGCAGCATTAGAGAATCAAATAACTAAAAAAAATGCTTCAAAAGTTCAAGCAAAAATAGTGTTGGAATTGGCTAATGGTCCAACAACTCCTGAAGCTGATGAGATACTTTTTAAAGATAAAGTTCTAGTGATTCCAGATATACTTGCAAACGCCGGAGGGGTGGTTGTAAGTTATTTTGAATGGGTGCAAAACTTGATGAATTATTATTGGACTGAAGAAGAAGTACTTGAGAAATTAAAAAAGATGATGGCTCGCTCTTTTGACCAAATTTATGATATTCAACAAAAATATAAAACAGATATGCGAACAGCAACTTATGTTTCTGCAGTATCTAGAGTTGCTTCTGCTATGAAACATAGAGGTCATGCATAATGGCGGTTTCATTTGCTTGTAAACATATAGAGCTGGCAGAGATAATCAAATGTAGTTTTGATTTGAACAAAACAGAATATAACCTCTTATTATTTTTGATAAATTCCAAAGAAGAATTGATGATAAAAGAAATTTCAGAAAAACTTTCTTTAGATAGAAGCACAATACAAAAATCTATAAAATCCTTAACTGAAAAAGGAGTTGTAAAAAGAATTCAGACTAACCTTGAAAATGGAGGGTATGTTTTCTCTTACATTATAAAAAATAAATCTGAAATAAAATCTAAGATTTTGCAAAGCGTTGATAATTGGCACAATTCTGTAAAGAAATTGATTCTCAATTGGTAATCCATATAGAAATTATTAAAAACTATTGGTTCCTATCCTGATTTATGGGAAAAAGAGGTAGTTCTCAAGTTGATTGGGCAATAAGTCTAGCAGTATTTCTTCTTTACATAGCGTGGTTTTTCATATTTGTAACTCCTGTTTCAGAAAGGGCTGAACTAACTAATCTTATTCCTTTGGTGGAAGATCGATTGTTGGAAGATATTTCTTGGAAGGTTTATGGTGCTCCGATGATAATTACATCCAACATAAATTCAACTTATGAGCCAATAATAAGTGGATTTCCATTTGATATTACTAATTTTTATCTAAATAATGATTATTGGGTTTTGGATAGGGGTAATCTTATTTTTTTAAGTGATTTATCTGGAGGGTTGAACACTTTTTGGATTGTTGATTCTGACGAAACTTATTCTCTTCCTTTTGTGTTAAATGACCTTAACTCGAATTCAGAATTTAGCTCAACAATGGGGTTTAAAGCATATTTTCATAATTCAATGCTTTACAAAACAGATTACCCCACACAAAAAATCAATAGTGTATCTTATGAATTAAATGATGTTTCTTTAGATGTTTCTAAAAATTCCTTTACAGATACTCCTATTGTTTCAATCTATAAAATTGAAGGACAATCTATCAACCATACATCTTATGTTTTTGCACAGAATCAGAAAGTGTATAATTATATTGACGTGAATATAGAAGGGGAATATGTTTTCAAAATTTCTTTTGATTTGTTTAAGTATTCTAATTATTTTACAGACAATCTTTATACTGGTACTTTTAATTATTCTCAAAATGAGAATATCACATATTCTGGTGATTTTTTAAATCTTTATTCTTCTAGCGATGTTGTGACTTTGATTTTTGAAGAAGAATCTGTGATTACATTACACCACACAAATAGTTCTAATCTTCAATTAGATGTAGAACTTCCTTTTTCTTCAGATACTTTTTATAAATTAATTTTCCATAGCGATTTGATTGAGGGCGAAGATTTTATATCTCCTTATTCTACAGAATTTGGTATGTTTGAAGAAGTTGAAGGGGTTTCATTAGAAAAATTATTAGGTCTAAATAGTTCTAATTATAATGATTTGAAATCTGATTATGGTTATCCGGAAGATAAGGATTTTTCTATTTTATTAACTAATTCAACGACGACTTTGATGAATAGAGGTCCTGTTGCACCTGTAGTAAATATTTATTCAAAAGAATCTACTCGATGGATGTTAGATGAGTTATCTGAAAAAAATAAACTAAATTTAATTATAAAAACATGGTAAAAAAAGCAAATATACACACACTTGAATCCTTTTTGGCATTTATGCTCACATTTGCATTTATAGCTATAATTAGCACACAATTTTATCCTTCAGAGCTTGATTTTCAAAAAACATCTGTGCTAAAAAATTTAGAACAAGATTCTGTATTTAGAAATTGTGCATTAGCTAAAGATGTTGATTGTTTAGATTCTTCTTTTATTGAAACAACTCCTAATTTTCCAAACAGGTACAATTATACAATTGCTATTGACTCTGTTCCTGAATTCCCTAAAAAACATATTTTTGTAGATTCTGTGTTTATAGCATCCAATCTAACTACTTATAATCCAGTTACAGTAAAACTTTATTACTGGGTTAAATAGTAAGTAATACGTTGGTCAATTTTTCAGTCAGACAATTTAATTCTAAAGTTAAGATTTTCTGTATATGGTCCCTCTTAAGAACTATTAAGTCAGAAAAACAATAAAATAGTAATATTTTTATAATCTAAAAATAACAATAGCAACATGAAAATAACAATTGATACTAAAACAGATAGCCAAGAAGAAATAAGAAAAGCAATAAAATTACTTGAGAGTTTATTGTCTTCTTCTGTACATTTGGAATCTAACACTGTTGAAGAAAATCCTGGCATGTTTAGTATGTTTAATGACTCTTCTGATTCTTCAGAACCAATCCAAGAAGAAAGTGTTCCTCCTGTAACTGCTTATGGGGAAATTACACCAAAAAAAGAGGAATCTCCTAAATCAGAAACATTTAACATTAAAGAATTACTTGATGATTAATTCTTTAAGAAATTAAAGAATTACTTGATGATTAATTCTTTAAGAAATTAAAGAATTACTTGATGATTAGATTTTTATGATTTTGCTTTTTCGTCCAACATTGATTACTTTTGTTTTTCCAATTTTTTCTTTTAGGATTCATGAGGAATGAATGAATTGTTGAAGAAAAGATTATAGATTGATTATCTTTCCTTTTCTTCCAACATTAATCACTCTCGTCTTTCCAATCTTTTCTTCAATGCCTTCTGCCTCGTGAACATGACTGCATAACAAGAAGTTTGGCTGAAGTTTTTCTACTGCTTGTCTTACACCTTTGCTTCCGGGAAAAAATTGAGTAAATTTTTCCATCTTAGTCTCACTTGGGTGTACATGAGTTACCATAACTCTTTTTTTAAGATAATCTATCTTATCAAAACCTTTTTTCAGTAAATCATATAATTCTTTTTCGCTTAGTTGATTTGCTCCGATGTTTGCACCACCAGCTCCAAAGATTCCAACGTCTTTATATTTTACAGAATAGCCGTGGATGTTTTTAACATCATAAAAATCAGCTAAAAAATCGGCTGTTGCGACTCCTTCGTGATTCCCAGGTATTAATAGAACTTTTTCATTTCTTTCAACAAAAGGCTTCATTATATTATCTGTAGATGTTTCCATGTAAGTTAGATCACCACACAAGATAACTAAGTCTACTTTTTCCTTTTTTGCTTTCTTAGCTAATTTCTCAGCTAATCCACTATCTCCGTGGATATCTCCTGCTGCTAGAATTTTCATAATTATCTCTCTTTAACATCAACTTCTTCTTGTGTTAGATTAATTATATTAGAAGGCCTGCCCTTCTTTTCGTCTTCATAAATTATAAAATCAACTGCTGTTCTGATGCTATTATCTAAATTATTCAATGTAGTCATGAAATTTTCTCCTACGACATTTGCGGAGGTCGTGACTATTGGAATCTTGGTTACTTTTGCAACTTGGGTAAACCAATGTCTTGGCATCCTTACACCTATTGTATCTAAATTTGGTGCAACGTTATCTGCAATCGAATTTGTGTTTTTTAATTTTAAAATTAATGTGACTGGTCCTGGAAGTTCATTTACGTATTTTTCTGCTTTTTCACTAACTTCGCAGTTTTCTAAAATCCAATCTTTAGATGGAGCTATTACTGAAAACGGCATGTTAGGTCTTTTTTTTAATTCTCTTATTTTTGCAACTGCAGATTTATCTAAAGCATTGCATCCAATACCATAAATAGTATCTGTTGGATGTATGAATACGGCGCCATCTCTAATTAAAGATAGGAATTCATCTCCTTCTAACCTAAATTCTTCTTTATCTACCACCCTCATATTACTCTTAGAATTATTTACCCTTTTTAAATCTTTTTTTATAATTTTACTATAAAATTTATAAAAACCTTCTTGAGTACTTAACATCCACCTAAATTCTTTATATTTCTTCTTCTTACGCTCTGTTGCCACCAAAAAAAATCAAGAAAATCTATTTTGGCTTTATAATCATCCCACTTCATATATTTGGTTTGTTTTTTGAACATTTTTATCACCTATGCGGCTAAATATCCAATCATGAATCCTTCTTCTGCGTCACTAATTGCGTCGTTCATTATATATTTTTCAACAATATCTTCTTCATAAATATTCATTTCATCTTTAATCATTTTACACCTCGTTTGATTTAAGTATTGTTTTGTACAACACCTTTTAGAAATAATATTGTCCAATTCTCTTTAAATATCTCACGCGCACATGTCCAGTGCTAGTGGGTTTTAGAATTCAGTCAATTTCTTTACCCTAGAATAATCAACTAAAGTAGTGCTTCCTTCTGAACCACCAGTTATTTTTTTAATTGAGATGAATTTATTATCTGCTAATTTTTTGATGCTTCTCTGAAAAGTTTTATATGTTTTTTCTCCACCTTCAGATTTATATTTTTCATATAATTCCCCTATTTTTGCTTGGGGATTTTTTTTAATGATATTTAACACAAATTGGGTTTCATCATCTAAAGAAGAACTGCTTTTTATACTAAAACTATCTAGTTTTTCTATCGCTTTATTTACATCATCAATCTCTATCTTTTTGTTACCCCTATTCTCAGCAATGTTTCCTGCTTCTTTCATTAGATAGAGTCCTGATCTTATGTCTTTTAGCTCAACAGTTTTATCTACAACTGCTTTGAATGCAGATTCATCCCAAACTCCACTTACAAATGCGTAACCTTTTCTATACTTTAGAATATCTTCTGTTTCTTCTCTGCCATAAGGTTTGAATTCCATCATTTCAGCCATTAATCTAGATTTTATTCTTTGATCTAAATTCTCGGCCCACTTGCTTTCGTTAGTAATTAAGATTATACTTTTTCTATAAATATCTTCAAGAATAGAATAAAGAAAACCTAATTCTTCGGCTTTATCGATTTCGTCAAATACAAAAACAACCGAAGCTTTGTTCAATGTTTTTTTGGCGATGTCTAATAATTCATCTGTTTTTTTATTATGAGTTAATCTATAATCTAATTTTTCACACAATTCGATTGCAACTTTATGGCTGGTGTTTTTTTGCCAGCAGTTAATATAGATTGGAATTATCTCGTCTGTTTCTTCTTCCACTATTCTCAGCATGTGGTTACACACAACTGTTTTCCCTATACCGCTTTGCCCAAATAAGACCATATTTGTGCCATTTCTTTTTTGATCTAAAGGTTTAATACAAGTAGCAATTTTTTTTTGTTCGTTTGTTCTCCCCCTAATTAATTTAGGCATATAATCATAATCTAATGCGACAGGATCTTTGAATAAACTTTCTCCAGACCCTAGCATATTTTCAAAAACTCCCATAAAACTCTAAGAAAAAAACTAGATTTATATACTTTTCCTCTAAAAATTGAAAAAGTTTCAGCGCTTTCTTATTCTTTTTACAATTCCATATAATATGAATCCTATTCCAATTAAAAAGAATAGGAAAAACTTCCAGAAATTGATAAGGGCAGAAGATAGTGCAACAACTAATCCTATTAATCCAAATGCAAAATCAGGTATTTCTCTTGACATATTTTTTACCTCTTTTTAATAATCTTTAATCCACCCATATATTTCTGCAATGCTTTAGGTATGGTTATATCTCCTTCTTTTGTTTGATTATTTTCCAATATGGCCACCATTGCTCTTGAAGTAGCTATGGCTGTGTTGTTGAGTGTATGAACATAAAACCTATTTCCTTTATCATCTGCTTTGATGTTCAGTCGTCTTGCTTGTGCTTCTTCCATATTTGTCAGTGAGCAAAACTCATTATAGTCTTTTTTTCTTGGACTCCAATATTCTAAATCGCAACTTTTTGCTTTCAAATCTCCTAAATCTCCTGAACAACACTCCAACACTCTTGTTGGAATTTCTAGTTCTTTGAAAATGTCCTTTGAAATCTTAAGCATTTCGTCATAAAATTTGTAAGAATCTTTAGTTTTACATAACACGACCATTTCAACTTTATTGAATTGGTGGGTTCTGAATAATCCTTTTTCATCAATACCATGACTTCCAATTTCTTTCCTAAAACATTGACTGTAACTGCAGATTTTTAATGGGAGTTCTTCAGCATCCACTGTTTGGTTAATAAACATCCCAATCAATGGGTGTTCTGAAGTTGCAATTAAGTATAGGTCTTCTTCTTCTATTTTGTAACTCATCTCTTCAATTTCTTCATGAGAATAAACTCCATTTAACACTTCTTCCCTAATCATTAATGGTGGCTCGACAAATAAATAACCTTTTTTAATCATAAAGTCTATCCCAAACCTAATTAATGCTTGATTTAGTCTTGCTAAATCTCCTTTCAGATAAAAAAATCCATTTCCAGAAACTCTTGCAGAAGC
Organism: uncultured Methanosarcinales archaeon; assembly: GCA_964630685.1. Lineage (GTDB taxonomy): Archaea > Nanobdellota > Nanobdellia > Woesearchaeales > BS150m-G63 > BS150m-G63. The sequence goes on from CAZVVW010000003.1 coordinate 66,488, forward strand.
ATCAAAATCTACTATACCTAAATTTTCAGCCAATTCAACATGGCTTTTAACATCAAAAGTGAATTTCTTGGGTTTTCCAATTTTTTCTATTTCAACGTTTTTAGTGTGGTCTTCCCCTAATGGAACTGAGCTATGAATAATGTTGGGAATTTTATACAATAATTCTTTGATTTCTTGCTTTAGTTTGATGACTTTTTCTTCTTTTCCTTTTAATTTCTCTGGAATTTTTTTTGCTTCTAAAACCTTTTTCTTGATGTTTTTTCCTTCTTTCCTAAACTCATTTATTTCTTTACTTACAAGATTACGCTTGTGCTTTAACTGCTCCATATCATAAAGAATTTTTCTGTATTTTTTGTCTTTTTCAAGCACTTCATCTACATATTTTAATCTATCTTTTTGAAATCTTTTTTTGATGTTTTCTTTGATAAGTTGGGGGTTTTCCCTAATTAATTTGATATCTAACATTTTATTTTTTGTTATTTTTTGTTATTTTTATTAACCCATCACCCTTACTTTTTTACCTAAATCTAATGCCTCTAGTAGTTTTCTTCCTATTTTATTTCTTTTATGGAATTTTAAGGTTCCTTGATGTCCGATTTTAGCTGTCATTAAAAGATCATCTTCAATATAGAAGTCTACATCTTTCCCTCTCATTTTTCCGCTGAAATAAAACATAATTCCATTTTTGGATACTTTTGTTGTAAATTCGATTTCGTTGCCTTGGCTTTCTTGGTCATTGCTTTTAATATTTGTTTCGTTGAGTTCTCTTACATCTATACTAATTCCTAATTTTTTCTCGAATCTTTCAATATTTTTTCCTTGCTTACCAATCAATTTAGCAACATCCCTTTTTGGAACATACACTATACATTTATGATTTCCTGCCATTTCTGCTTTAACATTATCGCTATGTTTTCTAAATTCTTGTTCTATACTTCTGGCTGCGAGTTCTTGACCTGGACTTTGTTGTTCCCCTTTAACTGGTACAACGACTGTCTCTTCCCCATAACTATATAATTCATATTCTGCTTTTTGGGTTTCAAAATCATTAACTACCACAATAGGCCTTGCTAAATCAGATTCAGTCATCCCACTGGGTACTTTGACAACCATACTTAAACTAAGCACTTTATTAACTACTCCGTTTTTGATAAATATTACAGTATCTATTATCTGAGGAATTACACCTAACTCAATTCTTCCAACAAATCTTTGTATTGCGTCTACTGGGTTTGTTGCGTGTACAACCCCTACCATACCAACACCACTTAATCTCAAATCTGCGAATAATTTAAAATCGCGAGTGTTTCTCATCTCATCAAATAATGTATAATCTGGTCTTGATAACAATAAGATATCATGAATTTCTTGTGGGTTTCCATGGCTCATTGCATATTGTGTTACATTTTCAGGTAAAACTAAATCCCTCGGAGCTTCTACTGTTTTTACAATCTTGTCTTGACTAGCGTAAAATTCTGCGAGTGCTTGAGCGAAGGTACTTTTACCCATTCCTGGTGCTCCAGCAATTAATACACCTTCTGCTTGTACACATACTCTTTCATTTAATTTTTCAGACAGAGTGTAATCAACTAAACTCAATCTTTTAACAGGTCTTACTGCAGTTATTTCCCAACCATCAGAAAAAGGGGGTTTAGTAATAACAATCCTGTATAAACCTAATTGAACTATTGTGCTTCCTGGTCTTTCTATTTCAATAAATCCGTCTTTTCGTATACTTGCTTCTTCAATTATTTCTCTACTTATATCTTGAATATCATCTCTTTCGAGAGGATTTTTTCCTACAGCTTCAAATGTCCAGTTTCCAGGCATACCTTTTTTAGCATAAGGAAGTACATTCTCTCTGAGATGTACGCTCATGGTTAATTTATCAAAGAATTTTTCTAATTTAAGTGTACCAACGACTTGTTCAATCTTAATAAATATATTTTTAACGCCTTTTGCATTTGCAACTGTTGCTTGTACTTTATCAGCAGTAAATAATGTGCCGTCTTCTTCGTAGGCTAAATCTCTGATTAAAGCATCTATTTCTCCCCTTTTAGCATATTTCACTTCTACGGCAGTTGGTTTTCTTCCCCCAAACTGCACTTCAAATTTAGATTTGTTAGATAAATTTTTTATCTTTTCAATTTCTTCCAAACCTAGAAATCCTATAGCTTTGTTCAAATTTGCTTGGTGTTCAAGTTCTCTTAAAACAGCTTCATGAAATAGAACAACACCAACTTTCAATTGTTTCTTTTGAATATATTTTGAAACAAGTCCCTCTATAATCACAGAAGTGTCTGGCACTAATTTTTCTACTTCATAAACCTCTTTTATTTTTTCTGTTTTTTTCATGTTTAGAGTAATCTTTTAATTGTTTTTAAATCTTTCTTGTTTATTTGTTAACATAATCTGCATTGACGAATTTACTATAGGCATATTCAAATCCCTTTTCTCTTTCTATTTCTAACTCTCTTAATTTTTTTAGTCTTACTTTTTCTCCAAAATAGTGTATGCTCCATCCAGAATTATCTTTGCTAGGTTCAAGCATACCTGTTTTTCCATCGCTCCTTTTGACTTCACTTTCTAGATTTTTTGAATTCATTTTAATTCACCATGTATAAAAAAGATTTAGTGCTTTATAATATTTTTTAAAATTATAGAGTTAATAAGACGTTATAAGGGACGCCGAGGGTGGGATTTGGAACCTACAGTTTCGGCTGTAGGCTTCGAAAGGCAATATAAATTAACAAAGTTAATTTAATTACTTAATACTCTCTTTGATTTATAATTTTATTAAAAGATTGAAGTTAATAAGAAATTATAAGGGACGCCGAGGGTGGGATTTGGAACCTACAGTTTCGGCTGTAGGCTTCGAAAGGCAATATAAATTAACAAAGTTAATTTAATTACTTAATACTCTCTTTGATTTATAATTTTATTAAAAGATTGAAGTTAATAAGAAATTATAAGGGACGCCGAGGGTGGGATTTGAACCCACGATCCCAAAGGGACAGGATTAGCAATCCTGCGCAATACCAGGCTATGCGACCTCGGCATACTGTGAAGAAAGTGGCTCTTTTGTTTAAATATCTTTGCCTTTTTAAGATGTTTCCAAAACTTTTAAATATCACCCACAATAATTTAAATAAATGCCTTCAATAACTATTTGGATATATTCTCTATTGAGCGTAGTTATCGTTAGCTTAATCGCTTTTGTGGGTATAATAACATTATCTTTAAAAACTGAAAAATTGCAAAAATATCTACTCTACTTGGTGAGTTTTTCAGCGGGAGCATTATTTGGGGGAGCATTTATCCATTTATTACCTGAAGCGGCAGAAGAATATGGTTTCACCCTTCAAATTTCACTTTATTTGATTTTGGGGATATTGATATTCTTTATATTAGAAAAATTCTTGCATTGGAGACATTGTCACACACCAACTTCTAAATCCCATAAACATCATTTAGGAATTATGAATCTAGTTGGAGATGGTTTTCACAACCTAATTGATGGGGCAATAATTGCTGGAAGTTATTTAGCTGGAATTCCTATAGGGATAGCAACAACAATTGCAGTTATTTTTCATGAAGTGCCTCAAGAAATTGGAGATTTTGGGATTTTAATTTATGCTGGATTTTCAAAAACTAAAGCATTGTTATTTAATTTTCTTTCAGCCTGTACAGCAATAATTGGAGCAATATTGGCGCTTATTTTGAGTACTAAAATGCCTGGAATAACTTCTTTTCTACTTCCTTTCACTGCAGGGGGATTTATTTACATAGCTGGTTCAGACTTAATTCCTGAGCTTCACAAATCCTGTGAGCCATCCAAATCTTTTCCACAATTTTTTGCTTTATTATTGGGTATATTTGTGATGCTTGCGTTGACATTTTTAGAATAATTCTAATATAATTTCTTAATTTTTATCAAAACACTTATAAATAGCCCTATTTTCTAAATTTATACTCAAATTTACAGCGGAGTAGGGCAGCCAGGAGTGCCCGTCGGGCCCATAAATAAAAACATGGATATATTTTCTATGTAACTTCTTAGGAAACCCGGAGGTCAGAGGTTCAAATCCTCTCTCCGCTATTTGTCATTATTCTTAGAAAAATAGTTTCATAATTTATGTATATCTTTTACTTATGGGCAATTGGGCTGTTAATACTGCCCTACTCCGCGGAAACTTTTTGTGAATAAGTTATTTTATTCTGAAAAATAATATTAGTCCTAAAATGAATAAGAAAGAAACGAGGTAAATGAAATATTTCTTTAATTTTGTTATTGGTGATTGGAAAACTACTTTTGTGCTGTTTATTGTGGTCATCCCTATTGGTAAAATATGTTTTGTATTTTGATAATTTAGATTATTTGTTTCTGTGTTGTTGTTTAGAGTGGTTGTTTCAGTTATGGGTGTGAGAATTACAGAAATATCTTTTGTGATTTCTTTATTAGTTGCTTGATTATCTTTGTTTATTTTTACTTTTAATTTATAATCTCCTGGTTCTGTATCTGTGATTGTGTTTGTCAAATTTAATAAGATGGATGTTTGGGGTGGAAGAATTAATGTTTTGAGATTTTTTGTTCTTTCTCCAGAATAAGATGTGGTGTGATAGTAAACATAGCTCCATATTGAAATGTTGTGTGCGTAATCATCATTATTTGTTAAATTTATTGTTGTAGTGATTAGTTCGTTATTTTTTATTTCTCGTTGGAAAGAGTCTAAGGAATAATAGAATCCACTTTCTGATTGAGTGTTGGTGGTTGTTGTTTGGGAACATGTTTGAGTGGGGCAAGAACAATCATCATTAGAGTTTTCTATGTATTCTATCTCGCAAAGACTGTTAGTTTTTCCAGATATTGAGATTGCTTTTTGATCAGAAGTTGAAAGCCCTTCTATGTATAAAATATAACTGCCATCGCCGTAATCCTCATCGCAATTTGGCTTGAGTTGTAAGGGCATTGTGAAAGAATACTGAGTGTATTTTTCGTTTAGAGTTATTTTTGAGGTTGCACTGGTTATTTTTTTTCCATCTGCACCTTCAACCCAAGCCTCTAGAACTTTTTTTTGTGTGTTTCCTTTATACACTTCTACTTCTGCACGGATTGTCTCTCCGAAATGTATGGGGGAAGAGGAAGAGGAAGAAGAAAAAATATCTTGAATGTTGATATTAGATTCTTCCTCCAAAGTTATATTGTTGATTATCACTACTAGTTTTTCTGCTTCTGTAGTTCCAATATTATTGCATGCTAAATTAGCTATTCTATTTTTAATTAAAAGGGTTTTTTCAGTTGAGTCTATATTAGGTGTGTAAGTTTTTTGATTGAGATTTGTGGTATTTGTTTTTGATTTGATGATTGTTTCAAATAAATCTTCAATCCAATATTCAATTGTGAAAGGGAGAGAATCATTTGTTAGTGTGTTATAGTAAATTATTTGTTCTTGATTATTGTAGATTACTTTTTCTACAGAGAGGTTTATTGAAATATTGCAAGTGTTGTTAGTGGTATCTATTATTGAAAATGTTTTACAATCTAAATTATTTTCTGAATTGTTATCAGGGTTTGAACTGTTAATTATTTCCCCACAAAGAGTGTAGTTTCCAGACGAATTGATTAAGATTGTCCCTGTATCTGATGTAGTGTAAGAATTTATTGTAGAATTAAATTGTGCTTGTTTCACTATACTGTTGTTTTTGGTTAGATTATAATGTGTTGTGATATTTATTTGGTCTGTTTGTCCAGAAATATGATCTAAATTTGTAATCTTGAACAATCTATCATACTCTACATTGAGGTATATTGGTTCATCTAAATTAACTTCTATTTTTAGGTCTTTATTGGTGGGATAAGTTTGATTGTCAGAAGAATTGGATTGGTTGGAGTGATTAATTGGTGGTGCAGATATATTTATCATGATTGTTTGGTTATTATTTGAAATATTATTATCAGATATATTGATTATGGCGTTGATTGTGTATGTTCCATTTGATGTATTTTGCCAAATGGTTGAAATATTTATTGTTTGGTTGGGGGTTAATTCTGGAATTGTGTGGTTTGAATGTGTTTGATTGTTTATTATGAAAAAAAGATTGGTGGTGTTGGTTGTTTGATTTCCTAAGTTAATTATTGTAGATATAAAAGTAAAATTATGGGAGTTATTTGATGCTTCTAAATTTATTATTGCTAAATCCACTCCTTGTTGGTCTGCTAAAACAAATACTGTTAAGGTTATAGTTATTAAAAATAATACATATTTTCTCATGATAAATTATATGAAAATTAAATTAATAACCTTTAGCTAAGAAAAATCGGAAATAATGTTTAAGGTTTTGAAAAAAGGAGTTGTTTAGTTGAAATATTTTCAATGATTTAATTGGTGGTGGAAGAATCTCTGGTTTTTCTGGATTATCTGATTATATCTCTCCAGGATTTGCTTGATTGAAAATGAATGTATTTATGGTATCCCCTATTTTTTGAATAGGGGTTCTTTTTATGGTTTGAGATTCTGGAAGAAGTTCATCTTTAAGAGGTATTTCCATACCATTTTTTACAAGAGTGCTGAAAATTTTATTTTTTATTGTTGATGATTCATTTTCCCCTAATTTTTTATCACTTCCGAATGCATTGTACCTATAAACATCTCCCTTAGAAATGTAATATATTGCTCCATCTATGATGTGATTATTTGTGTTATATGTTGCTGTATTTATGTATTCTTGTTGGTTTACTGCATATATTGCTAATTTTTCAGGTATTCCCATTTTGTTAATTATATTGGATAATAAATCTTCATCTGTTATAGTCATGCCAGTTATGGGATCTAACACTTGTAATTTTCCTTGATTTTCTTTTACCTTTATTTTAGAAGTCGTTTCCGATCTTAATAGCGGTTCTATTGTTTCTATGATATCTTGAGTGTTTAGTGAGCTGTTTTTTAATTTCTTTATTGCTTTTGCAGAAGATTCTTTTGCCTTATTTAAGTCTATCACACTTCCGGTTTTTACCAAACTAGCAGTTTCTGTTAAATCTATTTCTAATGGTGGTTCTTGATCTTTTAATTTTGCTATTTCTTTTAATTTAGTGATTTCTTGAAGAATCTTTGTTGGTTCTTTTTCTAATGAGTGTGATGCTGTTATGCTATCCGTGTATGCCATTATGTTTGTTGGATCTAATTTTAATATTTTTTCTGTGGAATGGATTAATTCTTTTGATAATCTTAATTTTTTTGCTACATCTCCTTTTGCTTCGAGTGCTTGTACTTGAACATCTGATCCTAAAGATTCTGCTTTTTTAACTATTTCATCTGCTTGTTTTCTTAGTTCGTTTGCTTTGTTCGAAGGTGTTGTTGCTGTTTTCTCTAATTCTAACAATTTTCCTTTGATAATATTGCTTCCTGCTTCAACTTGCAAACTTATATCTGATGAATGTTCATATATATTCTTTAAATCATCAAGTGCTTTTTGCGTATCTTCTTTTGATTCGATTAATTGTATTGCTTGCTCCAATGTTTTTGCTGCGACTTTTGAATCTATTATAACTGTGGGTTTGAGAGATACTTTTTCTCCCAACTCCTTTAATTGTTCTTTTACTTCTTGTTCTTTTTGAATCTGTAATATTATTTCTTTTGCCCTTTCTTCTGTTTCCTTTACCTCTTTTTCTTTTATTTCTTCTAATTGCTTTTTGAGTGCATTTGCTTTTTTCTTTTTTGATTTTGAGCTTTTTTTGCCATATCTTTTTTCGATTGCTTCTTTTTCTTTTTCTGCAATGGATTTTCCTAATTCATTTATTTTTTCTTCTGTTTCTTCTAATTGTTGTTCGAGTGTTTCTTTAGTTTCTTCTAATTGTGATTTTTGTATTTCTGCTACTGCTTTTTGTGTTTCTGCCTCTCTTGCCGCACCTTCATCTATGGAATCTTCTTGTAATGTTTCTTCTTTTGCTGACGGGGTGTCTTTTTCTGGTGAGATTTCTTTTGTTGATTCTTCTTTTGCTGAAGAGGTATCTTGTTCTGAATTTGCAATCGTGAATCCTGTTAAGGGGTCTTGAGTGCATCCGCTAAAGGACCATAAGACTATTGTTAATATTAGTAATATTCCTATTTTTGTTTGTAATTGTTTTTTCATTTTTTATAATACTAAATAAACTAAAAAGATTATTGATAATATCTTAGTCGGTGTGCTTAATTCTTTTATTTTTCCTAAAAATAATTTAAATAAAAAGTAAATTATGAATCCTAATGCAATTCCTTTGGGTATTGAAAATGTTAAGGGGATTAATGCCATTGTTGCATAAGCAGGAAAATTATTGGAGATATCTTTTTTCTTTAATTTGCCTATCAAAGACACCATGCTAAATCCAGTTACAATAAGTATTGCAGAGATTAAGGCTATTGGAATTAGCGTTATTATCGATGAGAAAAATAATAATGAGATTAATAAAATTGCTGATGTTAGAGAAGTTAATCCTGTTTTTCCCCCTTCTTTTAATCCTGCTATATTTTCTGCTCTTGTTGAAACGAATGGTACTCCAAAAAGGGTCCCTAATATTCCTGCAAGAGAATCTGAAATAAGTATTTTTTTTATCCCTTTTATGTTGTAATTTTTATTTAGATTAGATTTCTTAGATGTACTTATTATGATTGTTGTTGTTGTAAAAAATATAATAATTAAGAAGGAAAATACTAATTCTGGAGAATTAAAGGCTCCAAGAATATCTAATTTTAAAGATAGTGGTGTGATCAATTGGGGTTGTGTTAAAAATTTTGTAGGGATTGTTGTGTTACCTATTAACCAAGAAAATGATGTTAAAATGAAAGTTACCCATAAAAATGCTCCTTTAATCCCTTTTGAAAGGAAAATAATTAATAAGAAAATTCCCACTAAAGTTAACATGGCTTTTGTTGTTAAAAAATTACCAAATAATAAGAAAAATTTATGATTTGATACTAACATTCCTGAAAGTTTTAATCCTATCAAAACTAAAAATATACCTATTCCCGCACCTATTGCTTTTTTTAATACTAAGGGTATAGATTCTAATAATATATCTCTTAATTTTGATGTAGCTATTATCAAATAGATTATTCCTGCAATGAATAATGCCCCTAATGCTGTCTGCCAGTAAATTCCTTTTCCAATTACTACTGAATATACAAAATAACTTGTTAATGCGAAACTTGGTGCAAGTACAAATGGTTTTTTTGCGAATAAAGACATTAAAAGTGTTGCAAAAATAGATACTAAAACTATGGAAGTGAATACTGCCTCTTGTGGCATTCCTGCGTCTTTTAGGATTTTAGGAATCAGAAAAAATAAATATGAAATGGAGATGAAGGATGTTAAACCTGCTAAGATTTCATTATTCCAAGAAGTATTTTTTAATTTATTGAGATTGTAAAATTTAATTAATCTTTTAAAACACAAATTATTCACCCCTTTAGTGATTATATGTTTGTATGTTTATATAAGTATGGATATTCCTATATTTATATAAGTATTTAAATATTTTTATTCCCACAATCCTTTTATGGTTGTGTTACAATTGCACTTGTTGTTTTTTATGTTGTTTTGGGTTATTGAGTAAACTGTTCTTTTTATTAATAATTTATTGCATTTTGGGCAATAAGTATTTTCTCCCTTAAGTGTCTGTATGTTACCAATATAAACATAATTGAGATATTTTTGTGCTATTTTTTGTGCTTTTGTTAATGTTTTTAGTAGAGTGGGATTTACGTTTGGCATTTTATAAGAAGGGAAAAATCTAGAAAAATGTAGAGGGGTATTTTTAGTTGTGTTTTTTGAAAGCCATTTGCACATTTCTTCTATTTTTTTGGGTTTGTCGTTGTGTGTAGGAATTACTAAGTTGGTTATTTCTAGCCAAACTTTTTGTTGGTGTAATGTTTTTATTGTTTCTAGAACTGGTTTTAGACTTGCAGAGGTTAATTCTTTGTAAAATTTTTCTGTGAATGATTTTAGATCTATATTTGCTGCATCAATATATTTACACCACTCTTTTAATGGTTTTTGATTGATATATCCATTAGAAACTATTATATTTTTCAGTCCTGCTTTTTTAGCAAGTTTTGATGTCTCTAACACATATTCATAAAAAATTGTGGGTTCATTGTAAGTGTAAGCAATTATTTTACAACTATGTTTTAGTGCTTCTTTTATTATTTCTCGAGGTTGGATTTTTTTGGGCGTGGAATATTTTATATCCCCTATGTTAATTTGTGATGTGTCTGCGTTTTGACAGAATTTACAGTGAAGATTGCACCCTGTAGTTCCAATTGATAATGCTTTTGCTCCAGGAAAAAAATGGAAAAGGGGTTTTTTTTCTATGGGGTCTATTGCGATAGATATTGGTTGTGTATAAACCAGACTCTGCAATTTTCCATTTATGTTTTTTCTTGCTTTGCAATCTCCTAATTGTGTTGGTTTTAATGTGCAGAATTTTGGACAAAGTTGACACTGAACTATTTTATTTTTTAATTTTTTATAATAAAGGGATTCTTTCATCTAAGGGTTTTATGAGTTGAATTTATTAAAAACTTTCTAAAAGAATTTGTTACTATTCTTGTGTAGTTCAAAAAGTTTTAATAAGCTATGTATTTATGTTGATTTAATTGATAGAGGAGAATATTGTAATGGCATTTAACTTATTCAAAAAGAAACCTAAAAAAAATAAATCTGGCGCTGGAAATTTGCCGCCCAAACCTAAATTAGAACCTTTAGCTAAACCAAATATCCCTGGTATTCCTGAAGTCCCTAATGCTCATGAAACTAATGTTCCTGGAATTCTGCCTATGAATCAACCAATTTCTTCTCCTGGAAATATTTCGCCACCCATTATACCTGAGGGTGTCGCCCCACCAATTCAACCAAGTATGGGGGCTCCTGAAATTCCTCCAATAAATGCACCAAAGATGCCTCCAATTCAAGAACCACTAATTAAATCACCTAATCCTGTTGTCCCACCAAGGGAAAATCCTATTCCCCCAATACCTGTCAGATCAAAACAAGATATTGCTGAACCTATTGCACCAATGGGTGAAGGAATTGCTATACCTGCCCCTGAAATGGACAAACCATTTATGGCCCCATTGAGTGCTGGAGAATCTAAAGAATTTAAAGATCCTGTTGAAGAAGAACTTATTCCTTTTGATAAAGAAGAAAAAACTGTAAATGATCCATTTACAAGTGAAAGTGGTGATGAATTACCTTCATTTCCCGAATCTGGGGCTGTAAAATATACTGGAGAAATACCTAATCCCCCTGCTTATTTTTCTCGAATGGGTGAAATAAGAGAAGAAGTTGAAAGGGATAGTAGAATACACCATAGATTACTGAAAAAACCAATTTTTGTAGAGGTTAATGATTATAGAAAAATAGTAAAAGAAATAGGTTCCATTAAAAAAGATTCTAAAAAATCTAAAGATGTTACTCAATCCTTAGAGGGTTTGAAAACTAAAATGGAAAGTAAATTAAAGGTATGGAACAAGGAATTAGAAAAAATACAAAGAAATTTAGTTTTCATGGATAAAGTTTTATTTGAAGAAAGTGGGTGATTGGAAATATGACTGAAGAAAAAAATGCACCATTATTCATAAAGGTTGAAAATTATAGGGAAGTGTTAGAATTAATGAGAAGTATAAAGAAAAAAGTTATTGAGTCAAAAGCTACTTTGGAAAAAATTTATGAATTAAAAGGTGAAGAAGACCTCAAAATAGAAGAATGGGATGATATTTTAAAGGATTTAGAGAAAAAAGTTGATTTTATTGATGAAGGGTTATTTGAACCCAAAGTATAGATAAAATAAAGGTGAAATGATGGGTAAATTCTATATGGGTATTAAAGACCCCATGGGACTAAGGAAAGCTTTGCTTGATTGTTCTAGAGGAATTTTGACTTCTTTACAAAATTATGAAACTTATAATTCTATAAGAGAAAGAAAGGCTGCATACATTGCAAAATTAAAAGAAGATATTGCTGAAATAAATAGGTTGAGTGTTAAACTTCAAACTATATTGCCTGAAGAGGAAGAAAAAAAGAAAGCCCCTAAAACACATAAGAAAAAAACAGGAGAGTACGACATAGGAGATTTAAGTGAAGAATTAAGCGAAATTGAAGCCAAAATGGCAAAATTAGATATTTGATGGTAAGATTTTTATATTGGTCGGAATTCTTTTGTGTTATTAATGATTTAAGAGGGGGTACCGAAGTCTGGTCAAACGAGCTGGACTCAAGTTATTGAGTTGTGAGGCAATAGCCGATGATTGTTGCCCGCTATGAGGAATCCAGTCCCTTAGTGGGTTCGAGGGTTCGAATCCCTCCCCCCTCATCCAATAATTATCAAAAATAATTGAAATAAAAGAGATTAATAAACCAAAATAAACTAAATTAAAATGATAGAAATATGTACTGTTGGTGGTTATAATGAAGTTGGAAAGAATATGACTGCTGTAAAGGTGGACGATGAAGTGGTTATATTAGATATGGGGCTTTATCTTGAAAAATATATTAGGTATACTGCAGATGAGGATATTGTGAATATGAGTGGTATTGATTTGATTAAGGTTGGTGCTGTTCCAAATATCAATAAAATAAAAGATTGGTGGGGAAAAGTTAAGGCGATTGTTCCAACTCATGCCCATTTAGACCATATTGGGGCAATTCCTTTTTTAGCGGGTAATTTTAATGCCCCTGTTATTGGCACCCCTTTTACCATAGAGGTGTTAAAACTTATTCTAAAAAATGAAAAAATAAAATTGAAGAACCAATTAAAAGTGCTTGGTTCTGGTATGACATTGAGGATTTCTAAAAATATTGAAATTGAATTTATTAATATTACTCACTCTACCCCTCAAACTGTGATGATTGCCATCCATACTAAATATGGAATTATAATATATGCAAATGATTTCAAATTTGATAAATTTCCCGTACTGGGAGAGAAGCCAGATTTCAAAAGATTGGAACAATTAGGTAAAAAAGGGGTTATTGGGTTAATTGTTGATTCTACTTATGCTAGTTCTGCAAAAAAAACTCCTTCCGAAAGTGTGGCGAGAGAAATGTTGAAAGATGTTTTACTTGGAACTGATTCCAAGAAAAGGGCAATCATTGTAACTACTTTTTCGTCTCATTTGGCCAGATTAAAGAGTATAATTGAATTTGGTAAAAAATTAAATAGGAAAATTATTTTTATGGGTCGAAGTTTGGGGAGATATACTGAAGCGGGAGAAAATGTTGGGTTGATTAAATTTTCAAAAGATGTTGAGATTGTTAAATATTCCAAGAAAATAAAAAAGAAATTTAGATCTATAAGTAAAAATATCCATAAATATTTATTGGTTGTTACTGGCCATCAAGGAGAATTAAATGCTACATTATCTAAAATGGTGGATCAAGATATTGGATATAAATTGAAACCTGAAGACCACATCATATTTTCTTGTACTACAATCCCTACACCAACTAATATTGCCAATAGAACTGCACTTGAAGAGAAATTGAAGGGTTTTGGGGTTAGGATTTTTAAAGAAATTCATGTTAGCGGACATGCTGCAAGAGAAGATTTAAGAGATTTAATTAATTTAGTTAAACCTCAACACATAATTCCTGCGCATGGTGAATTAAAAATGACTTCTGCTTTATCTGATTTAGCATCTGAAATGGGTTATGATTTGGGTGAAAATGTACATGTAATGATGGACGGACAAAAGCTCAAAATTAAGGGTTAAAAAACGTAGGATTTATATATGTGTTAGGATAATTATTGAGTAGTAATATTAAAAGTGGGGGATTAAAATGAGATTAAGTTTAGCTGAACCAAAATACCTAAAAGAAAGTATATCTATAATTTCTGATCTAGTTAATGAAGGAAGATTTAAAATTACTAAAGATGCTATTGAATTAGTTGCTATGGACCCTGCCAATGTGGCTATGGTTATATTCAAATTACTATCTAGTTCTTTTGTTGAGTATGATGTTAAAGAAGAAATTGAAATTGCTGTAAATTTAAGCAATATGAAACAAATTTTACGTAGAACAAAAGCTAATGATACTCTCACTTTAGAATTAGATTCAAAAAACAAATTACTTATGGAATTAAGAGGACATACAACTAGAACTTTTAGTTTGCCTTTAATAGACATAGAAGGAAAGGAACAAAAAATACCTGATTTAACTTTTTCTTCAACTGTTGAAACTGGTGCAGATATTTTAAATGATGCTATAGAAGATGTCGATGTTGTAGGTGAATCAGTTAGTTTTATTGCAGATAAAAACATTTTTACAGTATCTTCAGAAGGAGATTTGAGCAAAGCTAATATTGTGATTAAAATAGGTGATGATACCTCTATTAAATGTGAATCCGAGGACAAGATTAAATCTAAATATAGCATAGAATATTTAAAAAAGATGATTGGAGGATCTAAATTGACAGAAAAAGGAAATGTATTAATCCAATTTGGAAAAGATTACCCTCTTAAATTAAGCTATAAAACATTAAATAAAGTTCAATTATCTTTTGTACTTGCACCAAGAGTAGAAAACGATTAATAGCTTGGTTTGAAAACCCTAAAGCCAGTATGAACTTTGGGGCCAAACTGGTGTTTTTAGTCGGCAAATACTAACATATTTATCTTCTAATTCTCCCATTACCTTATAGCGAAACGTTTAGTCTTTATAAAGACATTGTTCTCAACTCTGGTTTCCACGCTAAATTTACATTCTGGCTGATGTGGGATAAAATAATATAAAGAAAGAAACAAGTATTCAATTATTAGATAAGAAATTGGCATTACTGCCTGTTTTGATAATTAAGTTCTGCCTCTAAGTGGTTGAGGTTTATGGAGCAAATGGATGCTCCGTAGTATAAAAAACTTTGGAGGTAGAACTAAGAATGCAGATAATAACATCTGATGATCTCACTAAAGAATTTGAGGTCCAGACTATAAAATGCAGAAAACTTGGAAATCAGCATACTTTCTATGTTCCAACGATCAATGCAAGTAACTTTTTTGGGAATGGCTTAGAAGTCTTTCCAACGAGATATAGGGATGAGCAGGAGCAGTTGGGGTTGGCTTTTTTTCTTGATATGCCAAAGGATTACTTCTACAAACCCTATAAGGTATACAAGCTAAAGAGACCTTACAAGCTTGCAGATGGCTCTTTAGTCTCATCTTCTTTTACCTCCAATTGTTTTTTTACAAGATCATGAGCTTTGCATTTTCCAACAATCACATCTTCATGATTCTCATATCGTTCTAGCAAAATAGTTTCTTCATTCAAGTCTTTGATCTGTTTGTCTTTGTCATACGCAATGCCCATCTCGTTACAGTATGCTATGATCTTCTCAATTTTCTTAGAATACAATAATAAACAACCAGTTTGTCTAGCCCAATCAAATAGCTTAATCCCCATTGGATTGTTCATAATCAGTACTGGTCGCAAAGAATTAAATTGAGGAATCTTTCTCATGTCAAATGAATATCCTTGAGACATACAACCAATCATCGAGGTAATGTACCTCTTTCCTGCCATTCCCAAATATCTGCCTTTTTTGTCTCGCTTGATAGAAACAGCATATCCAGAAATAGGCACACCCATGATATCATCATAAACATAAATCAGGTAATCAACTGGATCATTATCAAACTTCCAAACATCAACCAAACGCTTACCTTTCTCGTCTGTGTACTTATGTATGCTATCTTTATTGAACCAGCTAGGTATTTTCTTAGGGAAGTCCGCATTAAGCCTTATTTGTAGCTTATATCGCTTAATAAGATACATTACAAAGTAAAAGATAGCTTGCTCCTCAAAAGCAAAACCCAAAGTAGAATTATCAAGAATACTCTTTACAACTTCTTTTTTATGAATCTTTGGGACAAGTTCAGCAATTAGCTTCTCAGGTCGAGAAGGATTGTAATAATATCGCCTTTGCTTATAGGTATAAATTTTTACCCAGCTCACGCTTGCCAGCCTATAGATAAACCACGACTTGACAACATCTTCATCAAGCTTATATTTCACCTTGAGAACATCAATTGGATAAATCTCATTCGACTGAATGATATCTAAATAAGCAGTTCGAACTTCTTTAGGCATGAGATCAATCACTTTCAACCTAACTGCATCTTCATTCCTACCATACACATAACCAGGCTTTCTACCATGAATCATCTGCTTACCCGGAATAGTAAACTCACTCCGATTGATCTTATTCGCAAGAAATAACTCCCGAATACACTGATACGTGTAATCCCAGTTTTTGTAATCTTCCATAGAAGGATAATCCTTCAACTGATAAAACACCTCAGCTAATGTCAACCCAGTTTTGTTGTTCTGAAAAATCTCAAAAATCTTGCCCTTGATGCCAACAAATAAATCCTCAATATCAACTGCATTCTTCAACTTCTCAATCTTCTTTCTTACTTCCTCTTCATTTACCCCATACACAAAAGAACGAGAACACATCCGCTTCTTAGACTGCACCCTCTCCTTGCTCTTCACAATCAAATCATTCTTAAGAATCTGCTTCAAATAACTCGAAACATGATGCTTCTTCAAAGACGTATTCTTAAACTCCTCAGCAATCTCAGAACTAATCACAGCACGCTTTCGAACAATATACTTGTAAATCTTATACGTGAATCCTCCCGTATTGAACATTACGTTTTTGTCTGCCAATTTATCCTACCTACTACAGTAATTGACAGAATTAGATTGGATAAATAGTTAGTTCGCCTATCTTCGACAGGAGTTTGCCTATTTCGAAAAACATTTATACATTAGCCGTATTCAACGGTTATGGGGTTGAATATGATTAAATGGGTTTGGATTTGTTTTCTTTTTTTATTTTTTGTTATTCTATTTTTTATTGTTTTTAGTTGATCTATTTGATGTAAGCTTTTTCTATGATTATATCTTCAACAGGCCAATCTCCCATGCCATTTTTGGTGATGGTTTTTACTGATTTTATCTGATTTACTATTTCCATCCCGCTTACCGCTTTTCCAAATACTGCGTAACCAGGATTTCCTGGAGCGTAATTTAAGAAATCATTATCTTTTACATTTATGAAAAACTGAGAGGTTGCGCTATCTTGGATCATTGTTCTTGCCATTGCTATTGTTCCCAAGTCATTTGTGAGGCCATTATTTGATTCTAGCTTAATTGGTAAATCTACTGGTTTTTGATTTCCATCTGGAGTAAACCCCCCTCCCTGAATCATAAAATCGTTGATTACTCTATGGAATACTGTACCATCATAGTGTCCTTTTTTCACATAATTAATGAAATTCTCAACTGTAAGTGGGGATTTATTAGGGTATAATTCTATTTCTATATTTCCTTTATTTGTTTCTAAAATTACATTGTTTGTATTTGCATTATCTGTGTTTGTATTATCCATGTTTGCATCACCTGTTTGTTTGAATATTAATAAGAAAAATGCTAAAATTGCTATAATAAATACTGCTATGTGAATTGATTTTTTATGTTTTTTATAATGTTTTTTATAATGTTTTTTCATATTAATGTTTTTATTTTTTAGTGTGTTTCTTTTTTATAAATTTAGGTAGTTGTAACCTTAATAAATGTTGTCTTTTGAAGAATTCTACAAGCAATAAAGAGACTGCAAAAAAGATTGCTATATAACTTAAAAGAATTAAAATATTGTTGCCCAAGGAATTTATTCCTTTTCCAAAAAGTATTGATTTTCTTAAAAGTGTGCTACTAATCATAAAAGGATTTAGTTTTGCAAATTGAAGTATGTTTTGAGGCATACTTTCTAATGGAATTATTAGATCTGAAATAATAAACATTATGCTACTTAAGGAAACTGCACCTAGGGTGGATGTTTCCCTTGATCTAAATAAATATCCTATAAACATTCCTATTATTATAAACATTGTAGTGATTAATATAGATAGAAGAATTATTGTTAAAAAATTTGAAGAGAACACTGTGATTGGTATCTTGAAAACTAAAAGGCTAATTATGAATAAAATAAATAATTGGAAGGTCATTATTACCATGCAAGTAATATATGTTGAAAAAAAGAAAATTGTACTATTTGTGGGAGTTATATTATTTCTAAAGTGTGCTTTGGATGTTTTTTCCATCATAACTAAACTAGAAGCAAGTAAGATTGCTATAAACATTATCATTAAAGCTATTAAACTTGGAAAAAAGTAATTTAGGTGGCTTTTTTCAGTGGTGATTGGTTTGATTGTTGTTGTTATGGGATTCACTATTGTTCTTGCATCTTTTGAACTTATTGAAGAAAGGCTTGTTTTAATTTTAGAAATAGATGTCTGAAGAGCTAAGAGTGATGCTCTGCTAGAACCTATTTTTTCCTCTAAAAACTCTATCTTGGTTAGACTTGTGGATTTTGAACTTGACGCTGTGCTTAATCTTGATTTAAGAGACGCGAGATTTTGGGAAAGTGTGCTAATTAAAGAGCTTATCTGATTTGATTGATTATGAGATTGATTGTAATTATGAGTTATATTATTCCTTAAAGAAATTGTATTTGTTTCTATATCTGTCGTTATTGCTGTTATGCTGTCTTTTTCGGAACTTGAAATATTGAGTGCATTTACTTCTGATTCTACATCTGAAATTAAATCTGTTATATCATCTGTAATATTAATTCCTTTATATTCTAACGTGTTGAATAAATCATCTATCTGAGAATTTTTTGATGTTATGCTTGTGGTAGAAAACTCGCTATCGCTAAAAGATACGTCCATTGTGTTTATTTTTTCTTTTAGTGATTCTAATTCTGTGGCGATATCATTATTTTTATTTATCAGTGCATTTATGATGCTGTCTTTATCTGCCATCTCTGTTTCTGTTTCTTGCAATTTATCTATAATTGATGTTGTTAGGTTTAAACTCAATTCTGAACTGCTTTCTGATAATTTGGAAGTTATGGTGTCTTTTACCATCCAAACTAAATTAATTTTAGAATAATCTACATAAAATGTGAGTTGATTTTGTGATTTATTTAAAGAAAGATTGGGTGGAAAAATTAGGCAAACATGAAAATGTCCTTCTTTTACTTTATTTATGCATGCTTCTTCTGTTATTGTTTTTAAGACTGTAAATTGTTCTGTCTTTAAATTTTCTATAAAAGATTCTGTTAAATCTGTGTAGCCTTCTGAAAAAACACCAATGTTCATGCTGTAAGTGTTTGTATTATTAAACGCTAAACCAGTTAAGAGCATAATTAATAAAGGGCCGATAATAATTATTAGTGCAGAAGTTTTAGATCTAGCTAAAAGTTTAAAGTTCTTTCCTATTAGTTTGAATAATTTTTTCATTATCCCCTTATTTTTTAGATACTAATGATTCAAACACCTCTGCTAATGATGGTTTGTTGAGGTCTATATCCAATAACGTTTCTTTATTTTTTTCTATGATATGGAGTAAGGTGTGAAGTACTTTTTCTGCTTCGGGTGTGTAGATTATTAATTTAGATTCTTTGTTTAAGGTTTTTGGTATGGGGAGATTTTTCTCCTTTAATTCGGCCACCATTTTATCATAATTACCAGGTAAAGATTCTAAATGAATTTCAGTATTTTGAGTATACTCTTGTTTCACTTTATCTACTGTGCCTTCTTTTATAATCTCCCCGTTATTGATTATACAAATTCTATCACAAAACGTTTCTAACTCTGTTAAAAGTTGTGATGCTATAACTATTGTTGTGCCATTTTTATTTATCTTTTTTAGAATATCCCAAGTTTCTTTTCTTAATACAGGATCTAAATTAGATGTTGGTTCATCTAAAAATAATATTTTAGGGCTATGAATCAAAGAGCACGCAAAACAAAGTCTTTTTTGCATTCCTCCTGATATATCTTTTCCAAATGAATGTTTTGCCTCATCTAATTCTACTAATTTGAGTAAGACGTTAGTGTTTTCTATTCCAAATTTTTTTGGTAATCCATAAAGGGTTGCGAAATGCTCTAAATTTTCTTGTACTGTGAGCATAGAATGGAAAGATGGGTCTTGAAAAGAATAACCAAATAATTTTTTGATTTCGTCTGGTTTTTGTGATAACTGGTAGAAATTATTTGATTTTTCTAATTTGTAAGATATCTTTCCAGTATCTGGGTTCAAAAGATCTGTAAGCAAATTCAAAAGTGTGCTTTTTCCAGAACCGCTCATGCCAATAATTCCATAAATTTCTCCTTGTTTGATTTCTAAATCTATATTTTTAAGAATTTTGTGTTTTCCGAATTTTTTGGATAAATTTTCAACTTTTATAATTGAATCTGACATATAAATATTAAAAGTGGCTTTAGTTTTTAAAGTTAATTAGTTGCTTTATAGTAGTTAATTCTTTTTTCTGCTTTTGATTAGATCAATAATTACATAAATTAACATTGCAAATAGCGCTCCATAGAGAAACCATAAAGCTATATTTGGGTGGGCTATTGCTTGAGATGTAACTGATGATGTTGTGTTGATTGTTGGTGCTGTTGCTGTTGCGCCTTCTGATATCATATCTGCAGCCATGGTAGATTCTGTTGATATCGCCTTAAATGTAGAAGTTACTCCACCAAAAACATTTTTTGAAAAAGTGTATAAAAATCCTGATGCTAATAAAGATACGAGTGCTACTGGGAGTATTTTTTTTAGTTTTTTTTGCTAAATTAGGAGTTTCTTGAGGTGCAATAATTATAAATTTATTTGATATTTTGTAATGATCTACTTCTCTGCCTTTTTTTTGAATAATGAAATTCATCTATTTGGACTAATTTGTTCTCTAAAAGATGTTTTAAATTATAATGCACTGTAGAAATGGGTATGTTTAAGGATTCTGTGATTTTTGATTCTGTAGAATCTTTTTTATTTGTCAAAAAATCTAATATTTTCCTACAACTTTCATTACCAATTATTTGAGCTAATTTTTTTGCTTTGGATTCTTTTAGAGATACTAAAAGGAATGATTCGTCTGTCGTGATTGTTGTTTATGATTTGGGGTATTTAAAGATTGTTTAAATTTCAATTTGAATTGAAGTTATAATGATTATTTCTTGTTTTAAATAGTAAAATATTTATAGAAAAAAACATTAGTTATTATTATGGACAAAATAGGCCTTCATACTAAAAAAAAGTATGATGTTGTTGATATAACTGAAGATATTGTTAAAATTGTTAATAATTCTGGTGTTGATAGTGGTACTTGTTTTATTTATGTTAGGCATACTACTTGTGCAGTTATAATCAATGAGAACTATGATCCTAATATTTGTGATGACTTTTTAGATGCTCTTTCTGAATTGATTCCTGAAGGGAAATGGATGCACGACAAAATTGACAATAATGGGGCTGCACATATTAAGAGCTCAATTATTGGACCTAGTGAATTTGTGTTTATAAAATCTGGGAAGTTGAAATTGAGTAAATGGCAAAATATAATGTTGTGTGATTTTGATGGCCCTAGAGATAGGGAGATTCTTGTGAAGGTGGTTAAAGATGAGATGTGATATGTGTGGTAAGGAAAGTAGATTGTTTAAGACATTAATTGAAGGTGTCGAACTTAATGTGTGTGATAATTGCGCAAAATTTGGTGCTGTTGTTAAAGCCGTTGCTGTTGAAAATAAGATTTCTCACAAACAAAAAATTAAAGAAGTTAAAAGAAAAAAGGTTGAAGAAGTGATTGAATTAATTGTGTCTGGTTATGGAAAGATTATTAAATCTAAAAGAGAGAACCTTGGTCTAAAACAAGAGGAATTGGCACAGAAGATTGCTGAAAAAGAATCGTTAATTCATAATATTGAATCTGAAAAATTTGAACCAAGTATTGAATTGGCAAGAAAGCTTGAGAGATTTTTGAGAGTGGATTTGGTTGAACAACAGAAAGTTGGAAAGTTTGAATCAAAAGAAGATGATGGTAAAGGGATGACCTTGGGAGATTTAATGGATGCAAAAAAGAAGAGGAAATGAAATTAAAATGAAATGGGAAAAATTAACAATAATTATACCAACACTTAATGAAGAAGAGAGTATTGGGAAATTAATCAAAATATTACACAAAATGTATAATGGGGTGAATGTCCTTATTTCTGATGATGGAAGTAAAGATAAAACTAGGGATATTGCTAAAGAATTGGGTGCAGGGGTTATTGATAGGTCTGATAAAGAGATTAGGGGACTTACAATCAGTGTGTTAGATGCTGTTAATGTTGTGGATACTCCCTATTTTGTTGTGATGGATGCAGATTTGCAACATCCCCCTGAAGCTGTTGGACGAGCCGCAAAGAAATTAGAGAGATTTAATGTTGTTGGGTGTGTAAGAAGAAAAATAATAGGGGATTGGGGTTTTTTTAGGAAATTGATGTCTAAAACTGCTATAATTTTGGGGAAAATTAGGTTGATGGGGCGAGTTAAGTTTAATGATTTAATGACTGGTTTTTTTGGTGCAAAAACTGAATTTTTTAGGGATGTTGTTAGGGGGAATCATGATCGTTTTGAATTAGAGGGGTATAAAGTTTTCTTTGATTTATTGAAATTATTGGAACGTGGGACTCCTATAGGGTGTGTTAAATATGATTTTAATATCAGAGAAGCTGGGACGTCAAAGATAAGTAAAAGACATATTCTACTTTATCTAAAATCTTTATTCAAGTAGATATTAGATATTGTGATATTTGGATTTATTTCTCTGTTGTGAAGATGTGGTATGTTCTGTTATTGTATTGTTTTTCAAATACTTTTGTAAATCTATTTTGAATATCCGTGAATAAGTCTTGTTGTTTTTTTTCGCAGTGTTCGTCATAACAAACAAAAGAAGAAGGAGAATAAATTACTGCGTTTGCTTTAAGTCTATTTTGAATATAAATTTGGATTCCTTCATTTACTGAAAAATAATATGGGACATATTTATTATCTGTATATGCTGATGGAACTGGGTCTGTTGTTAAAATAGACCCTTGTATATGGTTGTGTTGAAAGTATTTTTGGAATTCAGAAGTTATTGGGAATTCATGATTTACTCTCCACTCAAATTCTTCATTTATTTGATCTACGCTGTGTGAGATACTCAATATAGCGAATATCAAAAGAATTGTGTAAATTGGATATTTAAAGTAGTATTTTTGTTTTTTTGTTAATTTAATAAATTGGTGGATTCCATATGCAGACAAAATTATTATGTAAGGTAAAAATGCTAAAGAAAATCTTGGTTGTTTATTTATTATGAGTGTGAAATATAACCAATATATTGATAGGGTGATGAATATTGTTGTTGCTTTATGATTTTTATATTCTTTGTTTTTTATAAGGAAAACTATTGCAATGAAAATGAAAATAATTAACCCATTTTGTTGAATTAGAACTGAACAATAATGTGAAATATTGTCTAATAGTGATGGGACTGCGTGCAAAGGATTTGCTTGGTGTGAAAAACCTAAAATAAAAGGTCTAAAGATTGCGTGATATGCTTTTGAAGTATATTTCCTGTAGATTAAAAAATTGAATATGAGGAAAGGAAGAACTGTTAAGAAGAAGGAAAGGATAAATGGGTAATAGCTCTTTTTTACGCTTGTTTTTAATTTTTTTAGTGTGTTTTTGATTGATTGTCTAGTTATTATTTCATTTATGAATATTGAAAATAGGATTGCTATGAGTAAAAGTCCTTGAGGAAATCTGAAAAGGAATGTTAGTGCTGTAAAAAATCCTACAAGGGGTAAGTTTTCTTTTGAGATATAAATATAAATTGCTAAAAGTGCAAAGAAAGTTGAAGCTATTCCTGTTAAAATATATGAACTATAAAGAAAAAATAATGGAGTGATTGCTAATAATGCTGCAGCTATTGTTGCTGTTGTTTTGTTGAAAGTCTCTTTAGATATAAGGTACACTAAAAGGATATTTCCTAAAGAAAAGAATACTGCGAGAATTTCTGCAAACAAGATTGTGTCGAGTTTTAATTTCCATATTGCTCCAAGAAGTAATGGAAGTCCGAGAGGTCTTATGGATTCCCAGAGTCCTGCTTTACCAAATGAGAAAAGGAATTTACCCATTCCAATATAGACTGCTTCATCCCAAATTATTTGATGGACTTTTGTTGCAGTGATTATTTTAAGAAGAATAAAAATAGCGAAAATAGATATTAGAATATAATTTTCTTTTATTTTTTTTATTGATTTTGTTATTATCTTCATTCTAAATATTCTTCACAATGGTTACTTGGAGTCCTATAACTATTACAAATTAATTTCCCCAATTCTTCTTTTTCTACAACTCTACTGTAGGGTGTATCTTCAATTACTATTGTAGGGTATAATTGGATATCGTGAATTGATTCCAATAAACCAATTATGGGTTCAGTTTGTTTTAGATCTACATCTATTGGGAAAACCAATAGATCTTCACCTAAAAGAGTTTTAAAATAACTGAGTATCATTCCTTGATTTGGACAAATTGGGCAGTTTTCTCTGGAAAAAAAATATAGGAGTGTAACTGCGTCCATATTACATTGTTTTTTACTTTTTTCTGCAAAAAGCCAATATTTTAAATTATCTATAGTAAATTTTCTAAGGAGTGCTTTGTATTCTTTTTTGTTGAGTTTTGTATTTTTTTCAAATTTTTCTAGGTCTTCTAGGGTTTCGCTTAGAGTTATCAGTGTTGTTTGTAATGTGTTACTAAGAATATGACAGCTTTTTTCTGTGTCTTCTATTGTGTTCAAATAAAGATATTGGAGTTGTAAGCTTTGGTAATCTAACTCTTGTGCTTTACTTTGCTCTTCTATCCAGGTTATCCTTTTGTGATCCAATACAAACCCTAAAGATAATCCTAATGCGAATATCAAGAGAGTTATTGTTCCTGCGATGATGTATCTTTCTATGCTGATTCTTCTGTTTATTGGTTTTGTATTCTTTGTTGATTTTGTTTGTTTTACCATTTTTGTCTCACTCCAAATATTAATTGTATTAATACTATCACTGAAATTATGCTGAGCATTGTATAATAGAAGAAAAAGTAGAATATAATATAAATTATTCCATGTTTTCTTATTTTTTCATCTGTATTTTTGTGTGAAAGATAAAAAACTATTAATGCTGCAAAAAATAATGTGTATGCTATGAACATCATTCCCAAGTCCAATTCAAGAAGATTAAAATTAAAATCTATACTTCTTATATAATGGAGAAAATCAAATCTTATGAGATAAAGGTTGTGAATCTCTCTGAATAACGGTTTAAAAGTGAAGTAACCAAAAAAGAATATTGTACATACACTTAGAATATAGGTAGCTAAATTTATTGGGAGTTGGAGCACTCCAAAATCCCCATATTTTCTATTGAAGAAAATTTGTTTATATTTATGAAGGTTTATCATACTTCCCTTGAACCACCTATTTCTTTGTTTGTATAATCCCTTTAAGTTGTGTGGTGCTGTAGTATAAACATATGCGTTATGGCATTGCCTTATGCCATAGTGATTTTTTTGTGCTCTGTATGCTATCTCTTGGTCTTCTGTGAGGTTATTAATATCAAATCCCCCTAATTTTTTGATTATGTCTGTCCTATATAGTGAAAATGGTCCTGGTGCCACGTATATCATATCTAAAAGTCCCATTAATCTTGCTAAAAACATTGATGCCAGATATTCTAATCTCTGGAATTTTTGTGTGAGAGTTTTTGGATCTTTTACCCCCATTGCAGGTGTAACAATTGCTAAGTGGGGGTGTTGATAATAAAATTTAATCATCTTTGTTAATGTATGTTTATCTACAAATGAATCTGCATCTAAGCAAGCAAAGAATTCTCCTTTTGCTATTTTTAATGCGTTGTTTAATGATTTTGCCTTTCCTTGATTTTTTTGGTCTATGAATATTATTTTTCTGTGTTTGTTGATGTTAATTGTTTCTTGTATTTTTTGTTTTGTGTGGTCTGTTGAGCCATCGTTCACTATTATGATTTCTGTTTTATTGGTTGGATATTTTAATTTTAATACTGATTTTATTGTTCCTGTTATTGTGTTTTCTTCGTTATGAGCTGGAATGATTATAGAAACTAAAGGAAATTCTGTGAGTTTCATTCTTTTTTTAGACTCTTGTTTCATGTGTTTTCTGTTATCTAAGAAAGAGAGTAGCCAAAACACTAAAATATATAGCAGGCCAAGATACGTTACCCATAATAGAATTTCTACTGCAAAATTCATTTTATTTTATGTTCTTATTATTTATGTTTTACTTTTAATTATTTAATCATTATTTTTGAAAATAATTTGATTTTAGGTGTAAGTCCAGATTTCAACTTCTCCGAGATAGTATGCTCTTTTAAATCTTTCGCTGTTCTTTAATAAAAATAATAATCCTTGGTTTTCTTTTTCCCACACTTGTCCTGTTTTCATTTTTTTATCAAGCCAGATGTATTTTATGTTATACTTGTCAAGCAAATCTGTTGTTGTTTTTAGGTTTCTTGAATTAAAAATGGTGAGTGAGTGGTTATATCTTTGTTCTACGTTTGGAGCATAATCAAATAAAGGATCCATTACTGTTGGTTTGTTTGCTATTGACTCTATCCAAAAACCTTTGGAGTAATGAGAGAATACTATTCCTTTTGGTTGATTATGTAACCATTCTAAACTGGAAATAATTTCTGTATCTGGATCTAAATGAGATATCCTATTAATATATGATGTTGTAGAAAAAATTAATCCACACATTATTGCTAAGATGGTTAAATTTTTGATTATTTTTAGTTCCCATTTTCTTTTTAATAATAAGAATATTGCGCTTGCTGCTAGAAAAGATAACAATAGATTAAGGTATATTCTTAGATAAGGTATATGATATGAAACAATAATTAAGAGTACTGCTAATAAATAAAATACTATGTTTTGGTGGTTTTTTTTGATTGAAGAAAAACCCACAAAAGCTAAAAAAATTGTGAAAATCCCAAATGCCATTAATGCTCCAAAATCAGAAATGAATGTATTGAATAAATTAAAAGTTAAGAAAGAAGGCGTTAGAGGTAATTGGTGTTGAGAATATAAGGGTATAAACTTAAATAATGTTGAAATTAGTATTGCAAAAGAAATTATTGCAAATCTTGGGGTCTTTTTTCTTGTTACTAAGCTATAGGATGCTATCAATAAAAATAAAGTTATTGCGTGGAATAACCCAAATAAAGGCACCACTAATGAAGAAATCAAAGCGATTAAAAAATATTTTTTTTCGTGAATAAAAAAATAAAAAGTTAATAAACTGAGGATAAATGAGATTGTATGTGGATTTGGTGCAGTGAATAAAAAGATAAAGATTGGGGAGGATATAAAAACTAAATTAGTTAAAAATCTAGTTTTGAGGTCCATTTTTAATTTTTTTAATATTAAATAAAACAATAATAAGGATATTATTCCCAAGATAAAGGGTGTTATTTTTAATAAAAAATCTAAAGGTATTACTTTAGATAAACCAGACATCATTAAATGATAAGGATTTAGTAAATAATTTGTTCCTCCATATGAAAGAGAATCATATTCTAATGTTCCTTTTTCAGACATTGTTTGGGCGATTCTTGCATGATAATAAGGTTCTGATCCTATTAAGGCGTTGTTGTAAACTAATAACCTAATTAAGTAAGGGATTAATAGGATTATTACAGCTAAAAGAATTAACATGATTATGCTGTTTTTTTCGTTTAGATTTTTTAATACCATCATATCACGCAATTTACTTTGTATATCTTAACTTCTTTATCATACACCAAAGGGAAACATCCTTTGTTTATGTATGCTATCTCTTTTATGTCAAATGTTGATTTTGCTTTTGGTGAAAAATAAATATAATTTATATCATATTTTGTTAACACCCTTATTGAATTTGTTGAGAATTTGGATGTGTATATTATTTCATGTGCTTCAAATCTTTGATTGATATCTTTAATTAATAAAAAATTCTGGTCGATAAAGTTTTTTCTTCCTGCAATAGAAGTGATTAAATGTCCTTCTGTATATGCTGAAACTATTGTGGAATTTTCAGGGGTGTTTTCTTTAATCCAATTCAATGCTGTTAATTCTTTGTCTGTAATAGCATTTATTGTTTCTTTTTTGGCATAAGATAATGATGGTAAAAAAGAAGTTAAAATTAAAATGGTCATTAAAATTGCAGTGTATATTTTTTTATGAGGTATTTTTGTTTTAGATATAAATGTTGAAAAATCCCTATAGTATTGACTTGAAAGAACTACTAAAGATAAACCTAAAAGGATTAAACTTTCTGAAGGTTTGAGTAATTTAAACCAGATTAGAATAAATGATGCTGTGGTGGTTCCTGTAAAAATATAAATTGACCTTTTTCTTTTTTTATAGATGTAATTGTAAATTATGTAAATTCCGAAAACAAAAGGAATTATCCCTATTGCATAAATCGCTTCTAAGATTCCTATATCAAAAAAGTAATGTGAAAGAATTTTTTCTGGTGCGTTTTGCCAAATAGTATAATATCCGTGAAGTAGAAATGCGTTTTTAAATAATAATAGAAGAAACCAAATAACTACAAATGTAGAAAATAATATAATTTCTAATTCTAATTTACTTTGAGGTAAATTTATTGCTTTTATGAGTATAAGGTAAATTAGTAAACCTAAGATTAATAAAAAAGAACTTGCGTGAGTTAACATTAAAAAGATTAAAGATATTAAAAATAAATGAATATAGGATTTGTTCTTGTTGATGTTCATTAATGCGAACAAAGAAAGAAAAATTAGTGGCACTGCTAAAGAATAAACAGATATGCTATTTACTGTTTGTTTGAAAAATAAAGGAACAAATCCTGCAATAAAGGCATTTATTAACGCTATATCTTTTCTTTTTGTTATTTCTAAAGAAATTAAATAGATTAATATTACTAATGTTGATGCTAATATATTGGGGATTAGTTTCCCAACCAAAGTTAATGGAAGGAATAAATTAAAGAATGCTAACACATAATAAAATAAAGGGTGGAATGTGGTGGATCTACCCCCATAACTTAGATCATCATAGAATAAAGGTGTTCCTGTTTCACTTATGTGTTTTACTTGGTTTAATGTGTGATATGCCTGATCTCCTGTAAAATTTGGTGTGCTGAAAGCGAAATAAAGCCTTATACCTAAAACTAATAAAAATATGAATACTAATATCTTTGTTTTTTTATTCATATGAATGGAATTAAGTGGAAAGGGTATATAAATTTAATCCTCATTTATTAGGCAAAGGTTTATAAAATTGTGTGCTTAAAGGATATTAAAATGAGATTCTCTTCTGGATTTGATGAATTGGATGAATTATTGGGTGGAGGATATAACTCTAGTGAAATCAATATGGTTTATGGTCCTGCTGCTTCTGGAAAAACTACTGCTTGTTTTTTAGCTGCGATAGTTGTTGCGAAGAAAGGTAAAAAAGTTTTGTTTATAGATACTGAAAGTGGATTTTCTGTTGAAAGAATAAAACAATTAGTCGGAGAGGGTTATGAAAAAATTATAGAAAATATTTTTGTGTTAAAGGTAGGTTCCTTTGAAGAGCAAAAGAAACAATTTTTGAAGCTATTTTCAGTTGTTGCTGAAGGTGATTTTGATTTAGTTATTATTGATACTCTTGGAGCCCATTATAGACGTGCGCTTAAAGAAAATATATATGGGGTTAATAAAGAAATGGATGGAGAATTTACTGTTTTAAGAGATATTGCTAAAAAAAGTCGTGCGAGTGTAATTGTAACTAATCAAGTTTATGCTGATTTTAAGGAAAAAGATGCTGTGCAGATAGTTGGAGGAAATATGTTTAGGAACTGGAGTGGGGTATTATTAGAATTAAAAAAATTTTCTGAAAGTAAGCGTGGTGCTGTTTTAATGAAATCAAAAAAAGAGGGAAAAAGGAAAAAAGAAAAAGAAATTGTTTTTAAAATAAAAGAAAGAGGATTTACTCCTCTGTAAAATCCTCTATTGTTTGTTTTAAGTCTGAATCTTTTTTAATCACTCCTTTGTTTTTCATGAATTCTTTTGCAAGAATATAAAATAAGATTCCTAAACTTTTCTTTCCTTTATTATTGCAGGGGATTACTAAATCTATTTTATTTGATTGGTTGTTAGTATCACATAAAGCAATTACTGGCACCCCTATCCTTATTGCATCGTTTACGGCATTTCTATCTGGCCAAGGATCTACAACTAAAATTAATTTGGTTTCCATATAATTTTCTAAAGCCGGGTTTGTTAATATTCCTGGGGGGTATCTTCCAGCAAAGCATTTTATTCCTGTTAATTTGCTTAAAAGTTTAACTGGTTTCCAACCATTTTCCCTTCTACTAACGATTAAAATGTCTTCTGGTTCGTATTGAGAAATAAAATCTACAGCTACCTTTATTCTTTCATCTATTTTTGATAGATTAAGCACGGATAATCCATCTGGCCTTGTTTTGTAGATGAATCTATCCATATGTTTTGTTTTGAATTTTGTTCCTATGTGAATTCCTGCTTTCAAATATGTATCTTTTGCTACTAAAAATTTTTCTTCAGTCATGTTAATTACCTCTCTGCAATCTTTCTAACCTCATGCAGCGTTGATATCATCCAAGTGGGTTGATGTCTTTGGTTTTAATGGAGAAATATCTGGGTTTATTTATAAAATTTGCGTTAATTTTTCCTAATTTTAATGAATTTCCGAAACATTTAAATACAATTAGTACTATTTTACTATTAAATAGGTAATTATAAATTATTTATTTAATAATTATTTAAGTTTTATTTAATAATTATTTAAGTTTAATATAATAATTATTTAGTACTAATATACAGAATAAAATGCGTGTCGTTGTAAGCAATA
>CAZVVW010000004.1:0-23103 GCA_964630685.1 uncultured Methanosarcinales archaeon
TATAAATAACTGGCATCATTATCCTTATTATTATTATTATTATTATTATTATTATATATATATATATATATATATATTTTCAATATGGTAAATAAATAAAAAATAAAAAAAGAATCGAGATGAAAATCAAATATTCCATAAGAAATGAAGGACACTATCAAATAAATAAATCAGTACCTTATTTTTAAGGTAAAAAACGAAACATTTATATATGATTTATTACCTTCCAATAGTAACAAATAACTAAAAATGATAGTTCAACAAGATTTTTTGACTAAGTTAAAATCACTTGGTCTAAACAGCTATGAGGCAAAATTATGGACAGCATTACTTTCTTTAGGTACTTCTACAGCAGGCGAATTATCTGATGTAGCAAATGTTCCAAGAAGTAGAAGTTATGATGTATTAGAGGGATTAGAGAAAAAGGGATTTATAATTGCTAGGTTAGGTAAACCCATAAAATATCTAGCAATACCTCCTGAAGAAGTATTAGATAGGGTAAAACAAAAAGTCAAAAAAGAATATAATGATAAAACTAAATCTATGGATTCTTTAAAAGAAAGCGATATGATGAATGAACTAGATTTATTACATAATAAAGGGGTTAATTTTATAGAACCTTCTGATATTACAGGATCTCTTAAGGGGAGAGATAAAATATATTCTCACCTTAATAGTATGATTAAAAAGGCAGAAAAAAATATTACTTTAGTTACTAGTGAAGAAGGGGTCAAAAGAAAATTAGACCAATTTGGAAAAGGACTGGAAAAAGCAAATTCTAGAGGCGTAAAAATTAATATTTGTGCACCTGTTGGGGTGGATAATTTAAAATACCATATTAAAAATTTTATTAATCTAAAAAATATAGGTCAATTAGATGCAAGATTTTGTATTATAGATAATAAAGAAGTTTTATTAATGCTGACACAAGATAAAAATATTCATAATGATTCAGATGTTGCTGTTTGGTTGAATAGTCCTTTTTTGGCAAATTCTTTGAGAACACTAATCAAAATAAATTAAATAGTTAATCTTAACAATACTTTTTTTGGTTTTAAATAATTAATAGATTATTAAAATATTAAACATTTAATCTTTTTTAATTATCTAATTTTATTTTTTAAAACAAAACATTTTTATACTCTATCTCCTTATTTTTTGTAAAATACTTTTTTAAAAAGGAGGTCGATAAGATGGCATTAACATTGGAACAGCTAACTCTCGCAATAATAGTAGGTACTTTATCTGCAATAGTGTATGCATTAAGAGTTCTTGTGATTTTAGAAAGAAGAATTGCTAGGATGGATGGCAATATAGTAAAAATCACTAAAAAATTAATTGTAGAAGAACTGAAAATAGAGAAGGCACTAAAAAGAAAAAAAGGAAAAAGAAAATAATTTTATTTTTTTGATTTTATTTTTTAGTTGGATAATTATCTAAATTATGTGCTTTTAATTTAAAATGACTTTTGAAAAAATAGTAAAACAAATCAAAGAATTAAAAATACAAGGGGCTCAAAATATTGCTATTTCTGCGGTTATGGCTATAAAGTGGTTTTTAGAAAATAAAAGCATTAATTATAAGGAAAACATTTTTTTGGAAATAAAAAAAAGAGCACAAAGACTAATTTTAACTAGGCCCACAGAACCAGCCATGAGAAATTCACTTAATTATATTATTAAAAACATAAATTCTAAAAATTTTGTAAATATAAAAAAAGAAGCAATGGAAAACGCAAATTTCATATTAAAGAGTTTTAAAAAAGCAAATAATTATTTAACAGATATAGGTACAAAAAAAATAAGAAATAACAGCATTGTTTTTACACATTGTCATTCTTCTACAGTTTTAAATATATTAAAAAGGGCGCATAACACAGGGAAAAGATTTGAAGTTCATAATACTGAAACTAGGCCCCTTTTTCAAGGAAGAAAAACTTCTAGGGAATTAGTCAAGGCAGGCATAAAAAACACACACTATGTAGATTCTGCGATAAATTTTGCATTAAAAAAAGTAGATTTGGTTTTAATTGGGTGCGATGCAATTCTATCTACAGGGAGAATAATTAACAAAATAGGTACATCTACAATAATAGATTTGGCAGTTAAACATGATATACCTGTTTATGTATGCACAAATTCTTGGAAATTTGACCCTCAAACGATTTTAGGGTACGAAGAACCCATAGAAAAAAGAAGTAAACAAGAAGTGTGGCCAAATTCACCTAAAGGAGTTAAAATAGAAAACCCTTCTTTTGAAGTGGTGGATCCAGATAAAATAACAGGAATAATATCTGAATTAGGCATTTATCAACCAAGCGTTTTTGTAGAAGAACTAAAAAGAGAAAATAAATGGATGTTTTAATTAATTTAACTTAATATACTAATTTCTTCTTTTATCTTTTTGATTGTTTCAATATTATCTTCTTGATTCATTAATAAACCACATTCAGGGCATTTAAAATCAAAATTAGTGGATTGGTCAAAACTTAATCTCATACATTTGTTTTCACAAGTAAAAAAAAGGGACCCATTTTCTCTTTCTAATCTTTCTTGTAATTTTTCTATTTTTTTCTTTTTTAAGTTTAATATCAAATATTTGATTTGGTCTGTATTAATTGTCCAATAATAAATATACCATCCTTTTTTCTTGTCTTTTTTACGTATAGATGAAACAACATTAAAATTAACTAATTTATAGAGTAAAAATCTTACTTCTTTAATATCTTTTTCTAAAACTTCAGCTATTTTAAATTCAGATATGTTTTTTTTGTTTTTGAGATAATTAACTATTAAAAGGGCTTCTTCGCCAGCTACCTCTCTTATTACATATTCTATTATTTTGTTTGATAGTCTCATCTGCTTAGAAAATCTGTTTTATATCTCATTTTGTGCTTATTTTATACCTTAATTATGGGGAAAGGGGTTTATAAACCTTTTGGTTATTATAGAGGAGAATTTCCGAAGCAAACAAATCAATAGCTTTTTTGAATGTCAGATATATCTTTTATTTTTTCAAAAAATATTTTTTTTTCTTTGCCTTTTTTAATTAAAAGGTAAAAATCACAATCAAAACCCATTTCAATCAAATTTTGCCGTGTTTTAAAATATTTTTCTAGTTGGTTCCTTTTTTTTTGATTTTCAAAAGGGTAATATTTTGGTTTTCTCGTAGATTTACTTTCTACAATCGCTATTTTTTCTTTGCCTTCTTGGTTATAAAACAAGACCCAATCAATTTGTTCTGGATTAATTAATTTAAATATTTGTTGGGTATTAAATTTTTCTTGGAGTATTTTTCTACTTTCTCTTTCCCACAATTGACCCAATATTCTAGGATTCATTGTTTACTTTTTAATTTAAGAAGTTTATATATTTTTCTTTATAAATTAATTTAAGAACAACTAAAATCAAAAATTTTATAATCTGGTTGAGTTTATATATTAAAATGATAAATAGAACATTACCTTTGGCTGCAATGGAGAAGTTATTAAAAAAATCAGGGGCAGAAAGAGTATCTGATAGTGCAAAAATTACTTTAAGAGACTCTTTAGAAGGAATAGCAGAAGAAATAGCTACTCAGGCGATGAAATTAGCCTCTCATGCAGGAAGGAAAACAATAAAAAGCGAAGATATAAAACTTGCAGCAAGGGATTAAATAATCCATTATAATTTTATTTTCATAAAATCTTCTGCACAAACAACATCATCAAAAAAGTTTCTGGCATCTTCTTCTAATTCTTGGGTGTTTTTATATCTATTGCTGAAGTGCATTAAGATCAATTTTTTCACATTAGATTTATTTGCTATCAATGCTGCTTGTTTGGATGTTAAATGATAATATTTAGTTGCTTTGTTTTTTAATTTACTGCTATAAGAAGATTCACAAATAAGCAAGTCTGCATTTTTTGCAATCTCATAACAATTATCACATAAAAGGGTGTCTGAAATAATACCTATTTTTTTACCTTCCACTAAATAAGTGAATTTATCAGGGTCTATTTTTTTGTTTTTCCATTTAATTTCTTTTCCTTCTTGTAATTTTCCCAATAAAGGGCCTTCAGGAATACCTAATTTTTTTATTTCTTGGACACTGATCCTTCTTTTATCTTTTTCAGTAAAAGAGTAGGCCAAAGAATATATCCCATGTTCTAAAGGAAGGGATTCTAATTTGAATTTTGAATTTTCAAAGAAAACACCTTCACTAACTTCTTTTATTTCTATTTTTATTTTTTTATCAGAAGGAAACGCACTAAATATGTAATCTATATTCTTTTTTGTTCCTTTAGGGCCATATAATTTAAGCGTTTTAGAATAATCAGTGGTAGCAAGGCTTTGTAATACTCCTGGTAAACCAAATACGTGGTCTCCATGCCAATGGCTGATTAATATTTTAGTTATTTTAGTGAGACTAATTCCTGCAATTTTTAATTGTCTTTGGGTTCCTTCACCACAATCAATAAGAATTCCTTCAGAGCCATAGCTAAGAAACAGAGATTGTTGATTCCTTTCTTTTGTTGGAGTCATACAGGAAGTACCCAAAAAAGTTAATATCATTTTAATCATCAGTTAATTATTTGAGATTATATATCTTTTGTTTTTGTTTCTTTAAAACCAAACATTTTTTAAACATATTTTATTTTATTAAATTTATGGCTAAAAAAAACATAGTAAAGGCAATTTTTGCTGAAGAAAGGGTACTAACAGAAAAAAGCGATTCTGCCAGAGTTTTTTATGATAAAAGTAGGTTTGGAAATATTTTGGAAAATGGAAAACTACAATTATCTCTTTTAGAGGCACTATACCTCATAGAAAAAGAAAATTTAATTGTTTTAGATGGAAGAAACAAAGAAATAGATTTTGATAAATTCATCAAGAAATCCAAAAGAAAGGAACCTAATTTTTGGGTAAGATATTGTGTATTTAAAGACTTAAGGAATAGAGGTTACATTGTTAAAACTGCATTGAAGTTTGGGGCTGATTTTAGGGTTTATGATAGAGGCATTAAGCCAGGAGAGGATCACGCTAGGTGGGTGGTTTATCCAGTCCACGAAGCTAGCGGGCTTACTTGGTACGATTTTGCAGCTAAAAATAGGGTCGCACACTCAACAAAAAAGAGACTTATGATGGGTATTGTAGATGATGAAGGTGATGTAACTTATTATGAAATAAGGTGGATAAGGCCTTAATTTTTTCTTATTTTTATTATTCGAGTTAAACAAACCCCCAAAATAAAAAACTATTTATATCTATTAATTTTATATTTATTTTATGGGGGGGGAAACCGAATTTATACTTAAAAAGAAGACTATTCTACGTTTAATTAGTGAAAAAGGGCCAGTAATCCCTGCTCAAGTGTATAAAGAAATAGGGGAAAATGTATTGATGGCTTCTGCACTTTTATCTGAAATGGCATCAGAAAAATCAATTAAAATTTCTTCTATTAAAATTGGTGGCAGCCCACTTTATTATTTTGAAGGGCAAGAACACCTACTTGAAAAATATATAGAAAAATTACATGAAAAAGAACAAAAATCAATAGAACTATTAAAACAAAAAAAAGTGCTGATGGATAGATTATTAGATCCAGTGGTTAGGGTTTCTTTAAGGCAATTAAAAGATTTTGCAAAGGCATTTGAAGTCAAAATAGGTGAAAATAAAGAGGTGTTTTGGAAGTGGCACTCTTTTCCTTCCAATGAACTTGAACCAAAAGTAAAAGAAATTTGGAGAAGCACCAAAACGCCCACAAAAACAATAAAAAACCTACAGCCACAACCATCACAATTTAACCAAGATAAAGATAATAATAACAAACTAAAAACCCCACTCAAACAACAAATTAAAAAAATAACTAAAGTATCAGAAAAAACAAAAAAACTAACAAAAAAAGAGGTCAAAAAGAAAAAAGATGAATTTTTGTTGAGGGTACTACGAAATTTTGAGCAAGATAACTTGAAAGTTCTTAGCCAAGAGAATTTAAAGACCAATAAAGAATCTGAATTTGTTGTTAAAATACCTTCAGCAGTAGGGAATTTAATTTATTATTGTAAGGCAATAAATAAAAAGAAATGTAGTGATAAAGACTTGAGTTCTGCATTTGTTCAAGGACAATTAAAAAAACTACCAGTGTTGTTTTTGACAACAGGGGAATTAACTAAAAAAGCAAAAGAAATGCTAAAAAAAGAATTTAAATCAATGGTCATAAAAAGGGTGTCATAAATGGGAGTAGCACTAAAAGATTTAGTTGTAAGAAAAGACGTTTCTTTTGAAGAATTAAAAGATAAAATTCTTGTTGTTGATGCATATAATAATTTATACCAATATATTACCACAATTAGGCAAAGAGATGGATCTTTATTGACAGATTCAAAAGGAAATGTGACCTCACATCTTATTGGTTTGTTTTCTAGAACTACTAGTCTTATTCAAAAAGGATTAAAATTGGCCTTTGTTTTTGATGGTGAAGCCCCAGAAATGAAAAAAGAAGAAAGGGAAAGGAGAAAAGAAATAAAAATAGAAGCAGAAAAAAAATATCAAGAAGCAGAAAAAAAAGGAGATAAAGAAGAGATGAAAAAATATGCCCCTAGAACTTCTAAATTAACACCTAAAATGGTTGAAGAAGCAAAGATGATGGTTAAGGCATTGGGTTTGCCAGTCATTCAAGCACCAAGTGAAGGGGAAGCACAGGCAGCAAAAATGGTCAACAAAGGAGATGCGTTTGCAATAATTAGTCAAGATTATGATTCTTTATTATATGGTGCAGAAAGAGTGATCCAAAATTTGAGTGTTTCTACTAAAAGAAAAATTAAAGGGTCTGTTGCGTATCAAACAATTAAACCCAGCATGATTGGTTTAAGTGAAAATTTAAACCACCTGGGGTTGGATCAAGATCAATTAATTGTTTTATCTATTTTAGTTGGAACAGATTATAATCTTGGAGGTGTAAAAGGTATTGGGCCTAAAACAGCACTTAAATTAGTTAAACAATATGGTTCTGATTTTGATGATTTATTTAAAGAGTCAAAATGGGGAGACCATTTTAATTTTCCTTGGACAGACGTATATTATATTATAAAGAAAATGCCTTGGAAAAAAGATTATAATTTGAATTGGGGTGAACCAAACGAACAAGAGCTTAGAAAATTATTGGTAGAAGAACACAATTTTTCAGAAGAAAGGTTTGAGAAAACAATTAAAAAATTAATGAAAAATAAAGAATCGAGAAAACAAAAAGGTCTTGGAGATTTTTTTTAGATTTTTAAAACATATATTGGCGTGAGTTCTGTAATTATTTTAGCCATACCTAAATCTTCTGTTTTTTGAATGACTTCTCTTCCCCTATAAGTGAATTGGAGTTCTCTAACGTTTGAGATTATTTTTTTCCCTACCCCATTGGCCATTTCTACCTCAAAAAATCTTTTATTGTTTGTTTCAAAAACATTATCTACAGTCAACGAATCTAAGAATTTATATCCCCCTCCATGTGGGAGGATGTTTGCATTTTTTAGTCTATTATAAACACCCATTTTTTTTGCTCTTTTCGTAAACCCCAGAGATTCTATTTGGTCTTTTGTGAAATTTTTGTTTCCGCGTACTAAATAAGAAGGGATATCTGCCCTAATAGATACTGGAAAAATTTGTTTTTTATTTTTTATTGGTTGGCAACCTAAAACTATTTCGTTGGGATTTAAGAGTCCTTGGTGGCAAATATTGGAAATAATTTTACCATTAAATAATGTGTTGAATGCTATTTCTCTTCTTTTATTTGCAAATTCTTCTGCGTATTTGTAAAATTTAAAATATTTTTTTAGTTCTTGTCCTTGAAGTGTATGTAAGGGCCCCCAAGGGGTTTTTATTCTGTTGCTCATTTCTAATAATTTTTTGCTATGGTTCCAATAAAGACCAAAACCCACATCACTATCCTCTTTTAATTCTGGACAACCAGCATGCATTATTGCAGCATATTTTGGAAAATTAGTTGAGTGATTATGTACTTCAAAAATATCTATGAAATGGTTACCTTTATAAAAATCCCATTTTATTTTTGTGCCTTTTATTTCAATATTGCTTTTTTGTAATTCCTTTATTTTATTTATTAGTTCTTTTGGTTTAGGTACCTTATCTATGGATCCTACAAGCATACCGCAAGCATTAGGCAAAGAATCTAAGATTGTTAAGTTTTCTTTTCCCCCTCCCCAACTCAATTTCCCTCCATAAGAAATACCAGATTCCCATCTTCCAATATTTCTTGTTACTGTTTCATCGGGAGTTGTGATAAAGGTGGCATTGGGTTCCATACCTAGGCCTTCTTGGACATAATGTATCTTGGCTAAGCCATACTTCATATTTTCCTGACTTAAGCGAGATGCAGCATCATTTATTCCTGTTGAGAAAATATGTTTTTTTGCTCTTTCTAAATTTATTTTCATTTTTTTATTAAATTTACAATTTTTAGTTTTTTTGCATAAGTAAAAACATAATTTAATACCATAAATAATCCAATACCAATTACTACCGACATCACAGTCCAAAACAAGAGGTCTTTAGTACTGAAAGAAATAATTTCTCCAACAGCCCCATTATCAGTCATCTTTAATATTATTTTTGCGCCAGGCATAGCCCCCAAACCCACAATTGTAGCAATAGTTCCAATTGCAAAAATAACTTGAAGAATATTCATTTCTTTTTGCTCATTTTCATTATAAATAAAGCCTATCAAATCTAAGGTAGAACTTATGTATTCTTTAGTCATATTAAACTGGTCCTTTATATAATTATTTAACCCAACCATTTCTTTGAAATCATTGAGTTTTAAATCTTCAAGAACATTTAAAATATTACATTCATCCAACCGTTCGTTTAAGAAATCATCTAATTGGTTGATTTTTTGAAGGGTAGAAATAATCAATCTTTTTTTCTCTAACAATTCATCTATTATCAAAGGCAGATCCTTGTATGTTAATTTTTTTTGCTTTCTAAGTTTTTTAACTTCTTGCTCTATTTTTTTATTATGAACTAAAAGGATTTTTGTTAATTTTTGATAATCTGCTAAAATTATTTGATTTTCAACTAACTCATTTAATTTAGATTTATTTAATTTTATCTTACTATAAATTGCTAAACCCCCCCCATAATCTTTTGTTAAATATTTTCCTTTAAAAGTATAATCATGAGACCTACCCAATTTTTTATATATCTTTTTAATGGGCCCTTGGGGATTTGTGATTATGATGGTTGGTTTTTTTTCATATACTGCATTTTTAAAAAAAGAAGATGCCTCACTATTTGAACTTAATTTGGAAATAACATTCTTTTTTAACCAAGAATATAATTCATTTATTTTATTTAAATCTTCTTTGGTTTTTATATATATTAAACCATCCTGAGCAATTTTTATTGTGGTTTTGGAATCTTTTTTTATTAAGATATAATCAAAATCAGCCCTAGTATATTCAAATTTTTGTTTTAATTTATGTTTTAAATCCAATAAATGTATCTTTGTCAAATAAACATATGTTCCTATTATCAATTCCATTTTAATTTTCTAGAATCATTTTGTAAGATTCTATTTTTCTTAAGTCCTTTGTTCGTGATTTTAAGTGGGTTTTTAAGTTGTGAACTATCTTCAGCGTTTCTTTATGAAGCTTTTTCCCCTGAATTCTACTTTCTTTGTAGAATAATTTGTCATAATCTTTTAATCTTTTATTGATTCGATCTTCTATGATTTCTTCCATAGTCCCTTTTTTCCCCATTATACCTCTAATCATACCCATAAAACCTAGGCGCTCTAATGCATCTGCATCAAATACCACTTTTTCTTCTGGACTTGAAGGTTTAATCATAGAGGTAGGGGTGTGTTTTACAACTATCTTGGTAATTTTTCTAATTGTTTTAGTGTGATCTATTAAAGATTCAAGAAATTCTTCTGCTCTCGAGCCGCCATCTATTCCATGAAATTCGCCAGTTGTTGCA
Source organism: uncultured Methanosarcinales archaeon (assembly GCA_964630685.1). GTDB lineage: Archaea > Nanobdellota > Nanobdellia > Woesearchaeales > BS150m-G63 > BS150m-G63. The sequence goes on from CAZVVW010000004.1 coordinate 9,969, forward strand.
TTTATCCTGCCTATATCGTGCATTAATGCTCCGCAAATTAATATAAAAGGATCTATATCTTCTTTTATTTTCCTTCCAATTTCTATAGAATGTTTACAAACTTCTAAAACGTGAGAATAATCATGGCCTTCTGCTTTATGGTGTTTTTTTTCAATAAAACAAATAATTTTTTCAATTATCTTTTTTTCTTTATTAGTTAGTTTTCGTTTAAACACCAAAATCACCTCTTTTAAAGTTTGATTGATTAGAGTATATATAAATTTTTTTAAATTTAAGCGAATTTATTTTTTTCAATAAATTTAAATAAGATAATTGAATTGGGGTTATCATGGAATGGTATTTTTTTGGTTTAATGGCAGCAATCTTTTTTTCTGCCAGAATGTTAGTAGAAAAAAAGACATTAATTAAAGAACACGCATTAGAAATGTCTACGGTTTTGTCCATCTTCATTTTCATTTTATTTTTTGTATTTATTGGGAAGGTCGATTTTTCAATCTCTTTTGATATTGTGATTTTAATTTTTTTTATTGCCATATTGTGTACGTTTGGTTTTTGGTTTTTAGCAAAAGGAATAAGACATATGCAAGTGTCTGTAACTTCTCCATTACTTAATTTTAGTCCTGCTTTTGTGGCAATACTCGCAGTGGTTTTTTTAGGAGAAAAATTGAGCTATCTTCAACTTGGAGGTATTTCTTTACTTGTTTTTGGTTCTTATTTTTTGGAAGTAGAACACCCATTAAAAAATCCATTCAAACCATTTATTCATTTATTTAAATCTAAATATACTCAATATTTGTTTTTGGCAATGATATTGTATTCTTTTGTTTCTATTTTAGATAAATTTATTCTTGGAAAAATAGACCAATTTACCTACCTTTTTATTTCCCAATTTTTTGTAATGATCAATTTTATTTTTTTAATTAATTTTCTTCATGATGGTTTTAAAGGAATTGGGCACGGAATCAAAAAAGCCGGTAAGTGGATATTTTTGTTGGCAATGATTTTTATCGCACAAAGAATTTTTTATATGACTTCTGTAACGATGATACAAGTAAGTTTGGCGTATCCCCTTTATAGGGTAGGCACACTTTTTTCTACTATAATAGGGGGCAAGTTATTTCATGATGGACACGCAATTCATAGAATTATTACTTGTTTAATTATGATTATTGGTGCTGCATTGGTTGTGATTTGAGACTATGAAAGAAAGAAAAATAAGGGGGCTAACCAAAAAAGAAAACCTATTAGTTCCAAGATCTTTTGATGTTGTTGGAGATATTCTTATTTTTGCTGAATTTCCTGAAGAGTTGAAGAAAAAAGAAAATTTAGTTGGTGAATGGTTTATTGAACAAAATAAACACATTAAAGTTGTTTTAAAAAAAGTAAAAAAATATTCAGGAAAATATAGGACTCCAGTTCTAAGGGTTGTTGCAGGAGAAAGAAGGAAAAAGACAAGATATATTGAACATGGATGTAGGTTTGATTTGAATGTAGAGTCGACTTATTTTTCTCCTAGATTAAGCACAGAAAGAAAAAGAATATATCAACAGATAAAAAAAGGAGAAAGTGTTTTGGTTATGTTTTCAGGTATTGCGCCATACCCTATAGTGATAAGCAGAAACACTTGCGCTAAAGAAATTTATGGTATTGAGATAAATCTATTTGCACATAAATTTGCTGAAGAAAACATTTTATTAAATAAGATTAAAAATGTTAAATTGTATAATGGGGATGTTGATGTTATTTTACCAAATATAAAAAAGAAATTTGATAGAATTCTTATGCCCTTGCCAAAGGGAGCAGAAGCATTTTTAAGTGTTGCTTTGAGCAAAATCAAAAAGAAGGGAGTAATACATTTATATGACTTTTTAGATAAACAAGATATTCCTGATTTGGCTATAGGGAAAATTAAAAATGCTTGCGAAAAAAACAATAAGAAATTTAAGATTTTGGAAGTTGTTAAATGTGGGCAATACTCTCCAGGAAAGTACAGAATTTGCGTAGATTTTAGAATACTTTAAAAATAAACAACGATTATTTCTTTATGCGCGATGATTTGGTGAACACCCACAGATCCGAAAGGAAATGATGAAAGGAAGTAACTAATGAGCGTATTTTTAATATGAAACAATTAATATGTCCAAAATGCAATTCAAAAGAAATTGTCCTAAATGTGGGTGGGCAAACAGGAAAGTATGAATGCAAAAAATGTGATATGTAGGGGCACTTATTATAGAAAAAGAAATTAATTTAACCAAATAAATTCATATAATCATTTCCTTCTGCTTTTTCCCTTGCTTTTACTTTTTTTATTGCTTTTAGAAAATCTTTTTCAGTTATATTTATTTTATCTTTTCTTATTGCAAAATAACCCGATTCAGTACAAACTGCTTTTATTTCTGCACCAGAGAATTTTTCCATTTGTTTGATGATTTTATCTATCTCAATGTCTTTATCTAATAACATATTTTTTGTGTGGATTTTGAATATTTCTTTTTTTCCTTCTTTATTTGGCAGAGGAATCTCAATTAACCTATCTAATCTTCCTGGCCTAGTTACTGCCGGATCTAAAATATCTTTTCTGTTAGTACATCCAATTACTTTTACATTTTCTAAATGTTTGAACCCATCTATTTCTGCAAGAAATTGCATAAATGTTCTTTGTACCTCCCTTTCTCCAGAAGTTCCAACATCAATTCTTGTAGCTGCAATTGCATCAAGTTCATCAATGAATATAATGGTTGGAGATTTGGTCTTAGCTAATTTGAATATTTCTTTAACTAGTTTTGCCCCTTCTCCGATGAATTTTTGAACTAATTCAGAACCAACAATTTCTATAAATGAAGAATTAGTTGAGGAAGCGACCGCCTTTGCTAAGATTGTTTTTCCGGTTCCGGGAGGGCCATAAAGGAGAATTCCTTTTGGTGGTTGAATTCCTATTTTTTTAAATAATTTTGGTTTTTTAAGTGGGAGTTCTATGACTTCTTTAATTTCTTCCATTTGTTCTTTTAATCCACCAACATCACCCCATTTAGTTGTTGGTTTTTCTAAAATAACGAATTTTTCAACATCAAAATTCTTTGATAATTCTATTTTTTTTATGATTGTAAGGTTTCTTTGTTCAACTAATACTTGATCCCCTGATTTAATTTTTTCACAATCATGGGAAAGATTCACAAAAAACTGATTTCCATTTTGAATTCTTATAATGGCATTTTTGTGATAGATTTCTTTAACTTCTGCAACCATTAAAGGAGTACTTTTGAATTTTTCTACTTCTTTTTTTAATTCAGAAACAGCTTCTCTTAATAAAGAAGTTTCTTCTTGTGAAATAGATTCTACTCCATAATTATAACTTATTTCTTTTTCTTCATTGTTTGCTTTTGGCGGCATTTTATCTATTTAATAAAGGGGGTATTTTTAAGTTTTTGCCTTATTTAGGTTGGTATAATGCCTTAAATCGCAAATTTACCCTTTTTTAGAATCCAAAATTCTTGTTTGCCTTTTACCCCATATATATCCATTTTTTGTTTTTTTGCGTTGATTACAATGTCATAATGGTATTCAGTTGTTCTATCTGGGTCAAATCCAGACCCCAAAGCAATGTGAATCATATTTGCTATTTTTTCGTTGACTATAAGGTAATCACATAATTCTGCTTCTGGATTTGTGTTTATTGCAAATTCTCCTAATTTATTGAAGTTTTTCTTTTTTAGATTGATAAGCGATTGGGGGAGAGATTTGTGTTTTTCTTTTTCAAGAAGCGCCCTCCAAGCATTCCTTTTTTCTTGATTGAGTTTTCGAATTATCTTTTTTGGTCCGCTGATGATTTTATATCCTTTTTTATCTGCTTTTACCACTAAAGGAATTTTTTCACTCAACATGTAACTTTGATCTATGCTAATTACAACGTCCCCATAAAAAGTTCCTTTAATATACTCAGGTGTCAGAAATGCTTCTCCGCCAGGAATGTTGGCCATGTTACCCACCTTCATACCTGTTTTTTTGTAGTATGTTTTGTTGATTTTATTTCTTGTTTCAGTTCCACTTAATTTTGCTTCTCTTTTGATGTTTTTCCCCTTTAAAAATACTTCAAAATTAGATTTTTTGGATTTTACAATTATTTTATCTGCTTTTTTCATTACATCTGCAATTGATTTATTCCTTTTTTGCATATCAAACCAATTTATTTTACTTGTTTTGATGAAAATATCTATCGGAAGAGTTTCTGTGAAACATACCCTGCTTTGAGGGTCTCTTGATTCTTCTTTTGATTGTGGATACCATTCAAATTTATAGATAATCCCACCAGGACTAGGCCACCTTGTTTTTTTATTTGGTGTTGGATAACCTATTGTTTCTCCAAAAAGGTGCTTTCCCCCATAACCCTTTCCATGAATAAAGAAATTAATATCTGAAGGTTTTAAACAATTTAATTTTAATAATTTTGATAATTTTTTGTATTTTTGAAATACTGGCTCATCTATGTTTTTTTCTAATTCACAACCAAGCAAAGTTGTTTTTAAGTCCGATACCCTATTTGCAGGTTTCAAGATGGATGTTTTTGAGCTAGATGCACCAAAAGAAACTTTATTTTTTAAAGAATCTTTCATTGCCCTTGCGATCGAAAAAGAATCTAAGTAATCTTCTAATGGGAGTTCTAATTGCTTAGGTATTAATTCAAAACCAACACCTACAGATTCCCACCATTTTACATTGCATGCTTGAGACCAAATCACTCTTGAGGTTTCTAAAAGATCTTTTTGCCTATATGGTTTAAACCATTTTGTTTTGAATTTAATACATAATTTTTCTTGGTTGAAACACTCATTGGTGTTTAGAATTAAATCTGGTTTTTTGAATATTTTTTTAAATTTACCTTTTGTTTTCTTTTCAACTTCGTTGATGAATTCTGAAAGGGCAATCGTTTTTTTATTTTCAATTTTTTGAGTTAACTGATTATAGGTTTCCCATACTCGCGCTAATGCTTTATATGCGTGATTGCCTTTTTTATTTATTCCCACCACATTTAATTCTACATCTAGATTGTGGAGAGCTTTAGATAATGGTGCTATAGAGTAATATGCTTGTTTGTTGTTTTTTTCTAATAAAATTAGAATCGCTTTCTTTTTATATTTTGAAAAAGATGTTTGGTAATATTTTACTGCACTGTCAAATTCTTTTTTGTTGTATTTCATTTTATTTACCTCTTTTATTGTTCTCTTTTATGGTTTTACTTTTATTAATCTTTTTGTTGTTTTAGTCAATGTTTTTGGACCCTTTTTGGTTAAGAGAATCGTATCTTCAATTCTAATTCCTTGTTTATTGTATATTCCTGGCTCTATTGTGAAAATGGTGCTTTCTTTTAGAGATTCTTTTGATTTTTCCTTAATGGAAGGAGATTCATGAATCTCAATTCCTAAACCATGCCCTAAACCATGTATTAATTTTTGTTTTAATAATTTTTCCGCTTGTTTGAAGAGAATGCTGCATTTTTTATTTATTTTGGAATCTTGAATTAAGGTTTTTTGGGTTTTTAATAAATCTCCATATATTTGAATTTCTTCTTTTGAGGGGTTTCCCAAATAAATTGTCCTACTCATATCTGAACAATATCCTTTGTATTTTACACCCATATCAATTAGACAAAAACCCTTTTTTAATTTAGTGTTTTTTGGTTTGTGGTGAGGGTATTTTGAATTTGAACCTGACGCCACGATGGGGTCGAAAGCAAGCTCTAATCCTTTTTGGATGGTTTCATGTACAATAAAAGAAGAAACATCTGTTTCTGTAGTTAATTTTCTTTTTTTAATTTAATTTAATGTTTTTTTGAATATTTTATCGGTTTCTTTACATGCCTTAGTTATTTTTTGCACTTCTTTTTTTGTTTTAGTCGACCGTAATTTGGTTGTGATTGCAGAAATATCCAATATTTTTTTATTTTTGAATGATTTTTTGATTCCCCTATATTGGTTGAGGGTTATTTTGTTTTTGTTCAACCCAATTGTTTTGGGGGTTATATTTTTACTAAGATAATCAGTTATTTTTTTTGGCCATTTAGTTGGTTTGATGAGAGATTCTTTTTTTGCTGATAATAAGTTCATTGTTGGAATGAGTAAGGTTGGTTGAGTGGTTGTTGAGATAATTAAGCAAGCAAAATCCCCAAAATTAGAAAAATATTTTATATTTGGATCGTTACCAAAAAAGATTGCTGTTTGAATTTTGGCTTTTTTTAATTCTTTTTTAAATTCATTTATTTTGGTCATTTTTTTTAATTTGATAAATGTTAATAAAAATCTTTTGTTTTTGAGTTTGATTGGTTTGTTGATTGAGGGAAGGTTTATATATTTTTAGTATTTTTGAAAATGTATGAAAGAAAAAAGATTGAATAATGGGATGAATATTGTTTTTGAAAAAACGAGCACAGAATCAGTCACTATAGAAGTTGCAGTAAAAGTAGGATCTAATTATGAGGATAAAACGATCGGTGGCATAAGTCATTTTATAGAGCATCTTGTGTTTTGTGGAACTAAAAACAGAAAAAATTCAAAAGATTTAACTAATGAAATAGAAAGGTTGGGTGGCGAATTAAATGCTGCGACTGGAAACGAAACAACTTTTTTTTTTATTAAAATTCCTAAAAAACATCTAAAGATAGCTTTAGATGTATTATCAGATATTTTATTGAATCCCCTATTTAGGGAAGAGGATATAGAAAAAGAAAGAAAAATAATTCTTGATGAAATAAATATGATAAATGACGAACCTAGATTTTATCAATGGATTTTATTTCAACAGGCGTGTTTTAATAGCCAAATAGGGAATCCCGTGTATGGAACAAAAAAAAGTGTGAAAGGAATAAATCGACAGGAGGTATTAGATTTTTATAAAAAGTATTATGTCTCGAATAATATGTATCTCTCTATTGTGGGGGGTTGTGAGGAACCATTTGAATTAGTAAATTCTTTTTTTAGTGGTTTTGAAAAAGGAAAGATAAAAGAACTCTTTTTTGAAGAACTAATTAGAACTTATCCTAATGAAAAAATAGAAGAAAAAGAAGTGACCCAATCGTATTTTGTTTTAGGTTATAAAACAGTACCTAAAAGACATAAAGATTCAATTGTTTTTAAGGTAATAAAATCAATTCTTGGCAGAGGCCAATCTGGGAAATTATTTGACGAAATAAGAAATAAAAGAGGGTTAGCTTATGATGTTGGTGCATATGATGAAGCTGGAATGGGCTATGGGTTTTTTGCAACTTATGCATGTACAGAACAAAAGAATATTGAAAAAATAAAACAATTAATTCTTGAAGAGTTGGATAAATTATTGGATGTTAGTGAGAAAGAAGTTAGTGAAGCAAAAACATTTTTAGAGGGGAATTTTTTAATTAATATGGAAGATACCCACAAAAGGGCGACATTTCTTAATTCTTGGAATTTATTTGGAAAATTAGGGGGTGCATCGAATTATTTGAAAAAAATAAATGGTGTAACTAAAGAAGATATCAAAAGAGTCGTAGGACAATATTTTGGGAGAAATTATACTTTGACTATTTTAAAACAAAAAGAAATTTGATTTTTAATTTTATAAAATTCCCAAGCCAATTATTCATTTATTTCAAAACTCTGTACTTGTTTTAATAATTTTGCTGGCTTCCCTGTCTTGAAATGATCTCTTACTGGTTCGAGAAGTTCATTTATGTATTTTGCCGTGCTAGATTTAAGATCCATCGGGTGTAATTTTTTATTTTTGAATGCTGTTTCGAGTTCTTGATAATTTTTAAAAGAGATATTTCCTCCAAATTTTTCTGGACGAACCACCCTAAATTCTTTTATTTTTTCAAAGATCAAATATTTACAATATTCTAATATTGGATTTTCCTCAATCACCCCTTCTGGACAATATGCTTTGTTTAGTTTTTTGTTTACTTCTTCTTTTGTATCTGTCATAAAAATGGCAGAATCGGGATTGGATTTGGACATCTTTATTTCTATTGCCCTATCTACTGTTGCTGTGCCTTGAGGTGGGTGTCCTAGCCCCATTAACATGTGGTGGTGTACTGCTATGGGTTTCCAAAAACCAAGCTTGGGCCCAATTTCTCGCGCCAAAACATTTACTTTTCTTTGGTCCATTCCTAATTGAGCAATATCAATTTTTAAATAAAATATATCTGCTGCTTGCATACAAGGATAAAAGATTTGGGATGCATACAAGGATTCTCCTTCTTTCCTACCCATTATTTGGCCACACCTAGTAATTCTTTTAACTGTGGAATTTCTTGCTATTTGCATTACTGTTTTCCAATAATTCACATCTTTCATTGCCTCATTAGCCCAAATAAATTCTACTTTATCCATATCCATTCCAGTGGCTCTCCAAACTTCTATGAAATATTCTCCACAAATTTGTATTTTTTCTAGATCTCCGCCTAATTTATTATTTGCCCACGCATGCCAATCAGCAACCCACATTTTAAATTTACAACCAGCTTTAATCATTTTGTTGATATTAATTGCCCTTAGAAGCCCTTGAGCTATGTGTATTTTGCCGCTTGGTTCAAAACCATCATAAGCTATTGGATTTTTTTTAGTTTTGAGAAGTTCCTTTAATTCATCCTCTTTAATTACTTCTTCGCCAACTTCTTTTATTAAATTTAGTCGTTTTATTAGTTCCATCTTATTGAGATTTAAGTCTGAAAGTATAAATATCTTTCTTTTTTGAATTTTATTAAATTAAACTTTTCGAAAGGTTTATATATTATCTAACTTACTAATTGAGATATTATTAGAGGGTTATAGGTGGACAAAAATGGCTGAAGAAGAAAAGAAATTTTCAAAACAATTATTGGGGAAAACTGTTGTTAGTAAAACAGGTAAAAGGTTTGGTGAAGTTGGAGATATGGTGTTTGAAACAAAATCTGGAGAATTGATTCACGTTGTTTTACAGAATCCTACAAGTTATACTCAGAAAATGGAATTAGAAAAAGATAAATCAGGAAGTATATTAATTCCATTTAGTGCAGTTATTGCTGTTGGTGATTTTCTAGTTGTAGCAGAAGAAGACATAATATAGTTCTCTTTTTGTTTTATTATTATAGAAAAGCATATAAATTAAACATATATAGGTGGTAGTACAATGAGCTCTTTATGGACTGAAAAATATAGGCCAGAAACGTTTTCTGATATTAAAGGTCAGAAGGAAATAGTTAAGAGGGTAAAAGCTTTTGTTAAGTTGAAAAATATGCCGCATCAGATGTATGCTGGCCCTGCAGGAATAGGTAAATCTAGCTTGGCTTTAGTTGTAGCAAAACAACTTTTTGGAGAAAATTGGAAAGATAATTTCTTAGAATTAAATGCTAGTGATGAAAGGGGCATAGATATTGTAAGAACTAAAGTAAAAAATTTTGCAAGAACAAAAGCATTAGGAAACGTACCATTTAAAGTTATTTTTTTAGATGAATGCGATGCTTTGACTAAAGAAGCACAACAAGCATTAAGAAGAACTATGGAGAATTATACTAATACTTGCAGGTTTATTTTGAGTTGCAATTATAGTTCTAAAATAATAGATCCTATTCAAAGTAGGTGTGCTGTTTTTAGATTTAAATTACTCGATACATCTGAGTTATTGGAAATTGTCGATGCAGTAGCAAAAAAAGAAGAACTCAGTTTAAATAAAGAAGTTAAAGCTGCTTTAATTGAGGTTTCTGGAGGGGATTGTAGGAGATTGGAAAACTTAATGCAAAGTGCATCTGCGGCATCAAATAAAATAGGTGTTGAAGATATATTTGCACTCGCTTCCATAGCTAAACCAAAGGAATTATTGGGAGTATTGGAATTGGCAGCATCTAATCAATTTATTAAATCAAGAGATCAATTGTTAGATATTATGCTTAAATATGGGTTGTCTGGACTAGATATGGTTAAACAAATACAAAAAGAAGTATGGAATTTGAAGATAGAAGATAAGAAAAAAGCAAAATTGGTTGATAAGTGTGGAGAAATTGAGTTTCGAATGGTTGAAGGAAGCGATGAATTTTTGCAACTTGAAGCATTAATTGCTTATATTAATTATATTTCTAGTTAATAACTCTTATTCGACGAATTAATTAGATTAATGGTTGTGTTTTGAATTAAGATGCCTGAAAAAGAGGATAGTGAAAATATTGAAATGTTGCTGAAAGAAGTGAAAGAGATTCAGCAACAAATGAACAAAACAAAACCTATTGATTTGTCTGATTCTAAGTTGAGAAACGAGTTAATCAAGAAAGAAGGAGTTATTTATGAATTAAATCAAGAGTTAGAATCAAGAAGAAAATTAAATGATAAATTCGAACTTTTATTTGGTGTTTTTTCTAGGCAATTAAATTATATTAAAAATTTAAGAAGCAGTCTTAAGAGTAGTAAGTATCTAGGTCAAAAAATGGAAGAGGGCCTTAGAAAAAAAAGAAATTTAGTTTTGAATTTAAAAGAAAAATTAGGAAAAACCGAACAAGAAATTTCTTTGATTAAAGTTTTATTGAAAAAAGAAGTCTTAACAAATAAAGATTCTTTGATTAAGCTGGAAAAATTGGGGAAAGCCAAAGGGGTGAAAGAAAAAGAATACAAAGAACTTTTAGGTCTTTTTAAAAAACAAATGATTGTTATGGATAATTTAAAGGAACAATTGAAGGGGGAAAATGGGAGAATACAAGCATTGATTAAAGAGGACACATCAAAAGAAGTGATAATAACAAATAAAAATAAATTGATATTTAAGCTTAAAAAAGATATTTTTTTAGCAAATAAAATTTTGCACGAAGGTTTTGAAAATGACGAATTTCTGAAAGATTTAGGTCAAGAACTTAAAGCAAAGCCGGAAGAGTTGATTAGTGGAAAAATAAACCCTAAAAAATGGCTATACTTATTAAAATCTCTGAAAAAAGAATTAGCGGAAAAAGAGAAGAAAATAATCAAAAGGGACGAAGAAATAAAATTAGTTGAAAAAGATGCACTAGAATTACAAAACGAATCTGAAGCTTTTAAGAAACGATTAGATGCAGTAGAATCTACAAATAAGAGCCTAATGCGAGAAAATTTTGAATTAAGTAATAAGACAGAATTTCTAAATAGGGCAATGAGTTCTTTGAAAAGTAAAAATGAAAGATTGGATTTAGAATATGGAAAATCTATGAACAATTTAAAACAAGAATATGGGTTGAAGATTAAGAGATTAATGAAAGAGAAAGTTGAAGAAGAAGTTCGGATAAGGGCATCTAGTTTAAGGGAAGATCCATTGAAATTAAAAGATGGTGACGAAGAAAAAGAAAGTGAGGAATATAATAAACTAAAAGAACAAGAAAAGTCTAGTGAACAACTCACCAAGAAACACAAACATTCTCAAATAACTCTTGCAAAAAAAGGCACTATGAATAGGATAAAATCCCATAAAGAACATTCTTTATTTGGGTCTTCTACTAAAATATATTCTCCAAAACATGAAGAATTGGTGCCTTTGATAAAAATTGCTTTAGAACATGGAGAAAGCAAAGAGAAAGTAAAAGAATCGTTACTTAATTCTGGGCATGAACGCATCTTGGTTGATAAAGCATTATCTAAATTTTAATTGATTGTTTAATAAAATATAAAAAAATAGCTATTAAAGAAATATATAAAACAAAAAATAAACAAAAAGAAAAAATAAGAAGGTTAAATTTAACCTTCTGCGTGTTTTACTAAAACATTGGTTGAGATTTCTTGTTCGTAATCATAATCTAATATTATTTCTGTTACTTTTTCGAAATCTCCAGATGAACCAGATACACTTTGGGTGCAGGTAATTGCCCTTTTTCCATCATATAAGGTGACATAACCTGTTGTTGCTGTTCCTTCTGTTAGTCCAGTACATTCTAAACCTTCCATCCCTGTATCTACCGAGATAAATACTCTATCTTCATTCGTAAGTGTATCTTCACAATTAGTGTATTTCCCAAAGATTTTTCCCGTTCCTTTGTGCCATACATCAAATGTAAAAGCTATTTTATCATTTGCTCGTGTAGTTTCCTTAAAATTAGATACTTGTACAGGTGCACCAGAATTAAAGGCGATTTTAGCTTCTTTAACATTACAGACTCCATCTGTAGTACTTAAGGGGTTTTCTTTTATACATATTTTAGTATCTGCTTTAGTTGCATATTTGTAACAAAGTTTAGCTAAAAAAGGGAAATTCATATTTCCACTCAGATATTCTCCGTAACTGAAATCTCCGGCCGTAGGGAATGTTAAATGAACAATTCCTCCTTCAGTGATTCCACCCTCTGCATTTTTTTGTGATCCTAAGAGTTCTTCAGCAGTTGCTTGAATTAAATCATTTGTTGTTGTACCGAAGTCAGATGCATATATCCCACTTATTTTTACAGAAGCATCTCCTGCAATGACATCTGTTTCCCCTATGTTTTCTATTTTAAGTACTGCGGTAAAAGGAAATGCCCCTCCATCATATACTTCTTGAGGTGGTGCTCCTTCTATGAATTCGATTGTTAATCCAGTAGTGCCTCCGATGAATGGGTCTGCCATTCCAGGACCTGTTTTTTGATTGCACCCCACAGTGAAAACTAGTAAGATTGCTAGAAAAAGTATTCCAAGATATTTTATTTCCATTATAATCCCTCCTTTATTGTTAATTTTATTATTAGTGATTATTGAGGATACTAAACAGAAGGATTTATTTAAACTTTTCTATTGTAATCTAATGAGGATATCTAAATTTCACTTCTTACTTCTAAAGAAGTTCTTGTAGAACTTTTATAGCCATAATCTAACTTCATTGTTAAAGGAGACTTGAATGCTGCTTGATTGGCATCTAAATCATTAGTACTACAATATATTTTAGCACTCCCATCAACTAATTTAATCATTCCATTAGGTTCACAATCAAGAAGGATTCCAGATATCTCTGGAGTGTCATAATATACATTTCCTAATTCTTCATATCTATATCCAAAAGGACAAACATCTCCGTCTATTACAATGCCATTTCCGGCATTTCTTATGGTCAAAATTAATCTTAATTTTTCATATCCGGGTTCTACTTGAACAGAAGTTATTGCGACGGGCGCACCTTGTCCACCACCACCACCAACATCTGTTGCGTG
>CAZVVW010000004.1:23144-73453 GCA_964630685.1 uncultured Methanosarcinales archaeon
TCATGAGTGTTAATTCTTGGATTTGGGTCTACACAAATAGGAATTGTTGCGGTTGTTTGGTAATCAAAACAAGCAATTGCTTCTATTTGAGTGTTGTATTTATCTACTCCTTCTGGGAGTGTTATATCTACGAGTTCTTCTTGCACAATTGTTTTACTTCCTTCATGATTATATTCATTTTTTCCATCTACGCTAAATTGAAGGGTATTTTCCCCAAAGATTGGAATAATGCTGGTATCAAATCCTGTTAAGTATATTTCCCCATATTCTACATTATATGCTCCCTTGTTTGATATTTCTACAATAACATCCATCACATCTCCACTATATACTATATTTGGGGGCATTTGAGGTAAAAATCGTAGAGTGAGCGCTTGAGTGCCCTTGTGATACTCAATATCATATTTTTGGGTTTTTCCACTATTACATCCAAAACTAAAAGAAATTAAGAGTAATAGTACAATTAATATCGCTTCTTTTTTCATTATGTCCTTTATTTATGCTTTAATTATTTAAAGTTTTCTAAAAAGGCAATCAATCCATTTGTTTTTTAATGGTAATGTCTTTGGAGATTGTCGTTGTATACCCATAATCTACCTTTATATGTAGAGGGGTTAAATAAGTTCCTTCTTTCTGATTTAGTTTTTCTGTAAAACTACAAATCATTTTTCTTTTTCTGTTTTTTAATTTTATTGGATTTTCAGGTTTACAATCTAATCCTATTGGTTCACCATACATGAATAATTCTGCAGAAAAAGATAAATGGTTTAAGTCACCTTCTTCAAGTGGACCAGAAGAACAAAAAGAATCTAGGTTGTCTTTATTTATTACATTCCCAGATCCTCTGTTTTCTAAGTGTATTGTGAATTGAGGTTCTATGGTGTTTTCTTGAGTATGGTGAAACATCCTTGTTTCTATTTTGGTGATTGTAACTGGCGCACCTTGCCCGGAACCAAGAACAGATTCACCAGGACTACAAATTTTATCTTTTTGTAAACCATACACATCAGAATCAATACAAATATCTGTTGAAAAATCTGTTCCATATTTATAACAAGAAGTGATGTATGTATGAGTTTTATGAATGGTGCTTTCTGGATCAGGTATTTTTTTTGCTTTTAATTGATATGTGATAATATCTTGATTACCTTTAGGAAATTCCTTGGATTTTCCTTCTATATCGAAATCTTGTTTACTTATTTCTTGTATTTCCAAATAATCTTCTTCTGTAGCAATTTTTATTATACCATATTCTATATCTTGAGCACCCTTGTTTTCTAATAAAATATTTAAAGAAAATACATTTTCTTCATACACTTCTCTAAGAGGGGACTTTTCCATAAATTTCATCGAAAGAGCACCAAAACCTTTTTTATAATCTACATCTGTAACTATTGTTTTTTGATTTCCTCCACCAAATTGACATCCACTAATTACTAAAAAAACTAATATTGATGCCAATAAATAATTTATTTTTTTCATTTTCATTTTCTTATGCTAATTACTTTAGAGGTTTCAGATTCAAATAAATAATCAATAGATACCCTAAAATATTTTGTGGATAAAGGAACATCCCCTAAAAGAGAATGAATATCATTTAATTGCGTTCTACAATTAAAACTTCTATATTCTTGGACTTCACCTATTTGTTGAATTTCCTTTAATTTAAATGTATTTTCTCCTAAATCCTCAAAAAAATAATCACAATTTTCTGAATTTAAATATAATCCGATGGGCAGACGTATTTTTACATCTGTGATTTCTTTTATTTTTCCTTCCCAAGTGTTTTCTATTGTAAAACCTATTTTGGGACTCATTTCATCTGAAACACCTATTGGTTGAGAAGTTGTATCTATTCCTAATTTAATTGGACCATTAGTGTAAATTGGAATTGGCATTTTTTCAGTTATTTTATATTCAATAAATGGATCTATATTTGCTCGTCGCATAACTTTTTTCCTTTCTTCATCCATAAAATAACTTTTTAAGTAAGCAGACGTTTTAAAATTATAATTTGCAAAGAAAGTTATTTTTTCAGATCCAGTTTTATTAAACCCGTCCTTGAAAGTACAATCAATATCTTGCTCATCGTTTCCTATTATTATAAATTCACTTATAGACATTTCCCCTTCCCCAGCAGAAGAATTACATTTTAATTGAATATTGATTGGTTCTTTTGAAGCAGTTCTTACCTTTAGGATACCCCATAATTCAACAGATTCATTTATAGTGATTAAGGGATCAGATAACTCAATGTTTTCTATAAAGATGCCTAATTGTTCTTCTTGTTCTTCTTGTCCACTATAATGGTAATCTTCTCCTGTCGCTTGTTTTACTTGGTTTGCGAACCCCGCTTTGATAAAATCTGGAATCCTAAGTATCATATCTATAATATTAAGTAGAGCATTTTTTAGGAGTTGCCAAACATTTCCAAGCGCCCCTAGAAATTCTGTATTTTCAGTGTTTTGCAACATAGGAATTTGTTGCCAAGTATTATTTACAATCATAGTAGGGATACCTGCAAAAGCAATAATGAACCAAATAAGAAACATTATTTTTTGAAAAGAATGCAATAAAGGGGTTGTAGGTTCTAAGAGTACAAACCAGATAATATAAATAGGAAACACTGCGAGAATTATATTGAGCACACTCTTTTCTATAGTTGCAGGAAAATATTTTATTAATAACAGAGGTATAAGATATGCAATTAGTGCCAATATTAAGGATTTAACAAATGCAAATTGACTATCTCTCGAGAAAACTGCTTGATTGGGGTCTCTAAAGACCATTGCCCAACCCAAAATACTTAAAACCAAATAACCAAGAATTCTTAAATTGTTGTTTGAATAACTAATCCAACTATCAGCTATATGAAATAAAAGAGTTAAAAGAAAGAAAGCATTAATCATTCCTCCTTCTTTTACATGTTTCCATCCTGCACCAACTCCTGATGCAACACCCCTTCCCGCAAAAGCACCTACTGTAGCGCCTGCAGCAACAACTGGTGCAACTCTTTTTGCGGCGTTTATTGTCTTATCTTTTGCTTTTCCTGCTAAATCTTTTGCTTTTTCTGCTGTACTTTTTTTGATTTTTTCTATTTCTTCATCGGTTTTTTCCTTTTTTTCTTCAGCATTTTGGGCGTTTTCGGCAGTTTTTTCTGCAGTTTCGGCAGCATCTTCTCTATTTTCGGCAGCATCTTCTACTGTTTTAGATACTTCTTTTTCTGATTTGCTTTCATCTTTAGCAGTTTTTTCTGCAGTTTCGGCAGCATCATTTGAAGTATCGGCAGCACTTATTTTTTCAGATTCTATAGCTTTTTCTTCTTTCCCAAATTGTTTTGCCATATTTGCACGTATAGAATTAATAGTGGGTTTTGCTTTTTCTACAGTCTTATTTGCAAATGTCTTCACATTTGATGCAGTTTTACTTTGAGAAACAGTGTTTGCCATATTTTTTGCTTTTTGACCTATGTTTTTAGTAGCACCCTTAAAAGTTCCACCAAGACCACCTAATTTGCCTCCAATACCCATTTTAATTAAAGAATTATGTTAATTCAACTATCAAATCCACAATATTTAGGGTTGTTTTTGGTTTTATTTCAACATAATTGTTTCCTTGCTCTACCCAATTGTTGATGTTTTTATTAAATTCTTTCTCTGTTTGATCTATCTCCGTTAAATGGCCATTCACATTTATCGTTGCTTTTTTATTTTCATCGTCATCTATAAAAGAAAGAGTTAGAAGAGCATCATTTTCTTCATTTGTGATTTCTTCATATTGAGACTCATTTATTTCAAAATAATAAAGGGCAGATTTAGTTTCTTTTAGATAATCTACAATTTTTATTTGTTCTAAACTATAGCTCCCCTTAGATGTCGTAAATTTTATTTTATTTTGTCCACTGTTTAGAATCGCAGGTGAAAAACTTTGTTGATAAGAATCGTCGCAAATAGGTATTGCAGAAAATACATTTCTATTGTTTATTTGGATAGTTAATTTTCCTATTTCATTAATATTACTACAATAAGGAATAAATTTTAGAACAGATTCTTCTAAATTTAAATATTCTGTATTTGTTAAAGTGAAAGTATTTTGACCTTCTTGGCCACTAATATCCGTCACATCACCAATAATTTGCATATTTTTAAATTGATACTCATTGGTTTTCCAAAAGGCTAAACCAACACCATCTATTTTAAATTTTAAAGTGTTATCTTCATTTAATAATGATTTTTTAAGTGTTACTGGTGCAGGGGTCAAACTTTCAAATTCTCCCTCATAAATTAATTCGTCGTTTAAATAAATGTAAAGAATTCCTTTTGCTTTTGTTGAAGTGATTGATAAAATCACATTTTCAGTATTTTCTAATTCACCTATTTTGAAATTGATTGTTTTAAATTTTTCATCGAACCAACCTTTTCTGATTATAAATGGATTTATAGAATCTAGCACTTCTGCATCTGTTGTTTCAAATAAATAAATATTTCCTATATTATGCAGCTCAATTGTGCTCGGAAAATAAGTTAAAGTACCAATATTTTCTGAAAGAAGTATATTTTCTTGTTCTTCTGCTTCTTGATTTTCCCCATTAGAAGAAGTATTATCTCCTAATAATTCTTCTCTGCTTTCCGGAGGTAAGAACAAAACATATAAAATAATTATTAATGTAATAATAACAATTAGTGTTGATGCTCCACTTGATGTGGCTTGGGCTTTTTTATTCGACATTAAGTTCACCTTTTTTACTTATTGAATTAACAACAAGTATTTATATATATAAATGTTTTCCTATTTTTGAGGATGAAACTAATTTATAAGAATTTAAAGAAAAAGGAAATTAAGTTTAAAGTAGAGAACATAGATGATTTATGGTATTTAAGTCACATTATTGAAAATGGAGATGTTCTTAAAGGAAAAACTACTAGGAAAATAGATTATGGGAAGGGCGAAAAATCAAGAGCAGAGAAAAAATTAATTTTTTTGGCAATAGGTGTGGAAACAGTAGAATTTCATAAACATTCTAATATATTAAGGGTGTTGGGTAAAGTTGTTGAAGGTCCTGAAGAAGTAGGGAGTGGAAGTCACCATACTTTTGAATTGGACGAAGGAGTGATAGTTACTTTGATTAAACAAAAGTGGCTGAAATTTCAGATAAATTGGTTGGATGAAGCAGTTAAATCTAAAGTAGCTAAAATTTTAATTTGCGTACTTGATCGTGAAAATGCTTATTTTGCTTTATCTAAAAAATATGGTTATGAAATGTTATCTTCTCTTGAAGGGGAAGTACAGAAAAAAGAGGAGAGGGCAAAATTGGGCGGACAATTTTATGTAAGTGTTATTGATGTTTTGAAAGAATATCTAAAAAGATATAAACCTGCGAATATTGTTGTTGCGAGCCCTGCTTTTTTTAAAGAAGATTTACTTAAATTAGTTAAAGATGAAGGATTAAAGAAAAAAATAGTTTTGGCAAGTTGTTCAAATGTAGGTAAAAATGGAATCAATGAAGTTTTGAAAAGGCCAGAAGTAGAACAAGTGTTAAAACAAGATCGAATTACTAAAGAAATTAAAATGGTTGAACAAGTTTTAAGTGAAATATCTAAAGACGGATCAGTGGCTTATGGAGTAAAAGCTGTTGAAAGTGCATTAAATGCTGGAGCAATTAAACTTTTTTTAGTTTGTGACCAATATATACAGAAAAAGAGAAGAGAAGGAAATTTTGAAAAAATTGATAGTATGATGAAATGCGTAGAAGATATGAAAGGAGAGATACATATAATCGGAAGCGAACATGAAGGGGGGAAAAAATTATCTGGATTGGGTGGGATTGCTGCTATTTTAAGGTATAAATTAAATTATTGAATTTTTAAATTCTATTTTTATGATCTAATTATTTAGCTATTTTTAGAACTTCTTTTGCAATCATCAAAGTCTCATTTGTTTTTGTAACTCTTACTTTTACTGCCGAATTTTTTGATGAGATTATTTCTGCATTCGCGTTGTTTTTATTTTTGTCAATTTTAATTCCAAGATAAGTTAGATTTTTTAGGATTTTTTCTCTTACTATTGCAGAGTTTTCTCCAATGCCTGCAGTAAATACTAAATTATCTAACCCATTTAAAGTTGATACATATGATCCTATATATTGAATTATTTTGTAAATAAATATTTCAACGGCAAGTTTTGCTCTTGGAGATTTGTTTTTTAGGAGGTCTCTTAAATCATTGCTAATACCCGAAATACCTAAGAGTCCTGATTTTTTGTTAAGTAAATAATTTATTTGCTTAAGAGATAGTTTTTGGTGTTTTATTAAGTAAGGAATTATTGAAGGATCTAAATTTCCTGAACGTGTGCCCATCATAATTCCTTCTAATGGCGTAAAACCCATTGAGGTGTCCATGGATTTTTTGTTTTTTATAGCAGTAATGGAACACCCACTACCCAAGTGGCAAGTGATAGTTTTTCCTTTTAGTTTTTGTGAAACATATTTGTGAGATAATCCATGAAATCCATATTTCTGAATTCCTGATTTAAAGAATTTATAAGGGATACCATAAACTTTTGCTTTGCTTGGTAATGTGTGGTGGAAAGCAGTATCAAATACAGCATATTGTTTAGGTTTTGGAAATAGTTTATGAGAAAGTTCAATTACTTTTATTTCTGGAATTTCGTGGAGGGGTGCAAGTTCTGCGACTTTTTTTAATTTTTTTATTATATTGTTGGTTATTTTTGATGGTTTTTTTATTTTACCTCCATGAACAACTCTATGGCCTATTGCATCGATATTAGTTTTTTTTGAAATTAAGAGTGTTCTAATTTCTTTTAATGCATCTGAATGTGTTTTGAATTTTCCTTTTCTTTCTCCAATTCTTTCTATACAATTTGAGAATAATTCATTTGTATTTTTGAAAAGAGAGTATTTTATAGAAGAAGAACCCACATTTAATACCAATATATTCATTTTACCCCCTTCTGTTTGGTTTATTAATTTTGATTATTTAATTTTGATTATTTAATTGTAGTTAGAAAACTTTAAATAATTTGTCTTTTATATTTGTGTTGGTGATTAAAAATCGTAAAAAAAAGAGTGATAGAATCAATATCTAAAAAATCTAAAAAATTTTCTCCTAGTAAGAATTTTAGAAAAAAGGCACATATAAAAAGTTTTCAAGAATATTCAAAGTTATATAATGAGTCTATAAAAAATCCAGATTTATTTTGGGCCAAACAGGCAGAGGAATTATGTTGGATTAAAAAGTGGGATAAAGTATCTTCTTGGAAAAAAACAAAATTAGAATGTAAATGGTTTGAGGGTGGAAAAATCAATATTTCTTATAATTGTTTAGATAGGCATTTAGAAGTCAGAGGGAATAAAACGGCTTTGATTTGGGAACCTGAAGTTGGAAAAGTCAAAAAATATACTTACAAAGAATTGCATAAAGAAGTATGTAGGTTTGCCAATGTTCTGAAAAAATATGGAGTCAAAAAAGGAGATAGGATATGTTTCTATATGCCCATGATTCCTGAATTAAGTATAGGTATGCTTGCTTGTGTGAGGTTGGGTGCAATACATAGTGTTGTTTTTGGTGGATTTAGTATTGAATCTCTTAAAGATAGGATAATCGATTCTAAATCTAAAATTTTGATTACTAGTAATGCTAGTTTAAGAAAAGGGAAATCTATACCTATGAAAAATAATGTAGATAAGATTCTTGGTGATTGTAAATCTTTGAAGAAAGTTGTTGTTGTTAAACGTGCAGATGATGTCGATACATTTATGAAAAAAGGAAGAGATGTATGGTGGCATAAGGAAGTTGATTCAAAAAATATTAAGGAGTTTTGTGAAGTTACTAGTGTTGATTCTGAACATCCTGCCTTTATTCTTTATACTAGTGGTACAACTGGAACTCCTAAAGGAGTGGTGCATGCAACTGCAGGTTATTTGATGTATACTTATTTAACTTTCAAATATGTTTTTGATTATCATGAAGAAGATGTTTTTTGGTGTACTGCAGACATTGGGTGGATAACAGGTCACAGTTATATTGTTTATGGCCCCCTTGCGAATGGAGCTACCACAGTCATGTTTGAAGGAGTACCCACATATCCTGAGCCAGACAGATATTGGAGAATAGTGGATAAATATAAAGTAAATATTTTTTATACTGCTCCCACAGTCGTTAGGGCTTTGGAAAGGTTTGGTAAAGAATGGGTGGAAAAACATGATTTGAGTAGTTTAAGGTTACTCGGAAGTGTTGGTGAACCAATTAATCCTGATGCGTGGATGTGGTATCATAAAGTGATAGGGAAAGGGAAGTGTCCTATTGTAGATACTTGGTGGCAAACAGAAACTGGGGGAATTTTAATTACACCCTTACCAGGAGCTGTTGATTTAAAACCTGGATCTGCATGCTTTCCTTTTTTTGGGGTAAAGGCGAGTGTGTTTAAAGAAAATGGAAAAAAAGCAAAATCAGGAGAAGGAGGCTATTTAGTGATTGAAAAACCTTGGCCAAGTATGTTGAGGACAGTATATAAAAATCCCAAAAGATTCAAAGATACTTATTTTAATAAATTTCCTGGAATGTATTTTACAAGTGATGGAGTTAAATGCGATAAGGAAGGTTATTTTTGGATAATGGGTAGGATTGATGATGTTGTTAATATTTCTGGACATAGATTAAGTACTGCAGAAGTAGAAGGAGCGCTTGTTAGTCATAGTGATGTCACTGAAGCAGCTGTTGTACCTATGCCACATAAAATTAAAGGAAAAGCAATGTACGCGTTTGTGACTTTGAAAAAAGGATTGGTTGGTGATGATGAATTGGTTGAGAAATTGAGAAGCCATGTAGGTGGAGAAATAGGACCTATCGCTAAACCAGATAGAGTTCAATTTACTGATTCTTTACCTAAAACTAGGAGTGGTAAAATAATGAGAAGAATTTTAAAAGCAATCGCTGAAGGGAAAGAAGATGTTGGTAATACAATGACTTTAGCAAACCCCGAAGTTGTTGAAAAATTGAAACAAGAAAGGATTTCTATTTAATTTTGAAATTATTTTTTTAATTTTTATTGATTATAATTTTATGTGTTTTTTGTGGAATGCTTTTTGTGCTTGAACAGAGGTTATTGCTGTTATATTTACAATATCTTCTACACTACACCCTCTACTTAAATCATTGATTGGTTTGTTTATTCCTTGAAGTACTGGACCAACTGCCTTTGCATGACCCAGATGCTCAACTAATTTATAACTTATATTTCCACTTTGGATATCTGGAAAAATTAGGATATTTGCATTCCCTTTTAGTATGGAAGTCGGTGCTTTTAATTTTGCAACTTTAGGACAAATTGCAGCATCTACTTGGAGTTCTCCATCTATTGTTAGATTTTTTCTTTTGTATTTAACTATTTCAACTGCTTCTTTTACTTTGCTTGCTAAAGGGTGTTTTGCAGAACCATGTGTCGAAAAAGAGAGCATAGCAATCTTAGGTTTTATTCCAAATGTTTTTGCTGTTTCTGATGTATCTATTGCGATTTCTGCTAAATCTTTTGCATCAGGTTCTATTTCTACGGCAGAATCTGCAAAGAAAAGAACTTTATTTTCTAAGAACATTAAGAACACTCCAGATACTCTGTGAAACTTTCCTTTAGTTTTTATTATCTGAAAAGCAGGTTTTAAAGTATGTGCTGTTGGGTGAATAGCGCCAGAAACTAACCCGTCTGCCTTATTGAGTTTAACCATCATAGTACCAAAATAAGCACAATCTTTTATTTTTTCTTTTGCCATTTCTTCAGTTAATCCTTTGTCTTTTCTTAATTCATATAATTTTTTAGCGTATTTGTTTAAGTATTCAGATTTTTGATTATCTATTATTTGAACGTCTTTGAGATTTAATTTTAATTTATTTGCTTCAGATAAAATTTCTTTAGGATTTCCTAAGAGGATAATTTTTGCTAGTTTTTCTTTTAGTATTATTTCTGTTGCTTTGAGAATTCTTTCATCATTTCCTTCTGGAAATACAATTGTTTGTAATTCTTTTTTAGCTTTTGCTTTTATTTGTTTTAAAAGTTTCTCCATCTTTTTATGTAGTATATTGTTTAGGCTTTTAAAAATTTTCTTTTCTTCAAGCTAAAAATCTATCAGAGTTAATTCTTAACTCTAAAAGATTCTCAAAGAAACCTTTAGAAAAGAGTTTTATACTCTTTACAAAAAACAAGGAGACTCTTTAAGTCTCCAATCTTAAAGATTACTGCAATGGTAATCTTTAAATATTAGTTGTGTTTAGTAAAGTATAACTTATTAAGAGTAGTATCACGTTTTAATTTTTTATTTAAGTGAAAATCACAATTAAAAAATAAAAAAGAAAGAGAGGTAATATTAAAAATGATAGTCAAAGAAGAATTTTTAAGTAAATTAAGGGGATATTTCTCATTAAACCTTTATGAGGTAAAGATTTGGACTGCTTTATTGTCTCGAGGAGTTTCTACAGCTGGAGAATTATCTGATATTGCTAATGTACCTAGAAGTAGAAGTTATGATATCCTTGAAAGTTTAGAAAAAAAAGGATTTGTTGTGCTAAAATTGGGTAAACCAATAAAATATATGGCAGTTCCACCAACTGAAGTCGTTGAAAGAGTAAAGAAAAATGTGCACGACGAAATGAAAAATAAAGTTGGTAGATTAGAAGATTTGAAAGATACAGAAGTGTTGAATGAATTAAATACTTTACATACCCAAGGTATAGAATTAGTGGGTCCTGCCGATCTTAGTGGTTCTTTGAAAGGAAGGCATAATTTGTATAATCATCTTGAAATGACTATTAGGGATGCAGAAAAATCAGTTGTAATTATGACTACACCTCAAGGACTTATGAGAAAAGTAGAAGGACTTAAACCCATTCTTGAAAAAGTAAAGAAAAGGGGTGTTGATGTTAAGATAGCCGCACCTTTGGAAAAAGAATGTTGGGGAGCTGTTAAAGATATTTCTGGTGTTGCAGAAGTTAAACATACAGATCATAAAGGAAGATTTGCAATTGTTGATGGTAAAGAATTAGTGTTTATGGTTTTAGATGATACTGAAGTGCATCCAACTTATGATGTTGGTATCTGGGTAAACACACCTTTCTTTGCAACAGCATTGAATAACCTTTTTGAAATTGCTTGGGAAGGAATGACTCCATCTGATCAAGTCGTTAAAAAATAATTTTTATTTTTTTCTTAATTTTTTTATTTTTATCTTTATCATTTTTGTTTTTATTCTTTCTTAATGTCTTTTAATTTCTTTGATTTTCTATATGAGAAAGATTTTTAAAGAAGTTAGTGTTTATATTTGTGTATGGATGTCAAATCGTTAGTTGCTAAGTTGAGCCCACTGGAAAGAAAAGTTTTACCTTTGTTATCTAAATTTGATTCTTTTAATGATTTGATTGATAATTCTGGACTAAAAGATGTTGAAGTTATGAGGGCATTACAATGGCTTGAAAATAAAAAAATACTGGTTTTGAAAGAAGAAGTAGAGGAAGTTGTGTTATTGGGTAAAAACGGAAAAGAATATGTTAAGAAAGGTTTGCCTGAAAAAAGATTCCTACGGGCGATAAAAGAAAATAAGTTGAGTTTGGGGGAAATCGGCGATAGAGAAGGACTTAACAAAGAAGAATTGAATATATGTATTGGTGTTTTGAAGAGTAAGGCAGCTATAGTGTTAAATAAAGAAAGTGGTTTGATAATCTCAATTACAGATAATGGAAAAAAATTATTAGAAAAAGAAAGTTTGGAAGAACAATTTCTAAAAAAAGATTTTCCAGTAGTATCGAAGGAATTAAAAGATGAAGAGAGGTTCGCATTTGATAATTTATCTAAAAGGAAGGAGATTATACGTTCTGAAGTGATTAAAACCCGTTTTGCGGAAGTAACCAAATTAGGTAAGGAAATTCTTAAAAAGAAAATTTCTATAGGGGAGGTTTTAGATAAGTTAACTCCAGGTATGCTTAAAACCGGAAAATGGAAAAAGAAAAAATTTAGGGCATATGATGTAGAGATTAATGTTCCTAAAATTAATAGGGGTAAAAGACATTTTGTAAATCAAGCAGTTAAATCTACTAGAAAAATATGGATGGATATGGGTTTTCAGGAAATGACTGGAGATATGGTTCAAAGTTCTTTTTGGAATTTTGATGCTTTATTTACTGCACAAGATCACCCCGTGAGAGATTTACATGATACTTTTTTTATTGGGAACCCCCTTAATGCTAAATTGCCTGATGTTGGGCTTGTTGGAAAAGTAAAGAAAACACATGAAGATGGCTGGACAACCGGAAGTGAAGGGTGGGGATATAAATGGTTGGAAGACGATTCAAAGAGGAATGTGTTAAGAACACATACCACTTGTTTATCTGCTCAGACTATTGCAAAACTTAAGAAAGAAGACCTGCCTGCCAAATTCTTTGCACTTGGAAAATGTTTTAGAAACGAGACTTTAGATTGGAGTCATTTATTTGAGTTTAATCAAACAGAGGGAATAGTTATAGACCCAAATGCTAATTTTAGCCATCTTATTGGTTATTTGAAAGAATTTTTTAAGAAAATGGGTTATGAAAAAGCAAGATTTAGGCCTGCTTATTTTCCATATACAGAACCAAGTTTAGAGATAGATGTGTTTCACCCTGTACGTAAGGAATGGGTAGAGTTAGGGGGTGCAGGAATATTTAGGCCTGAAGTGGTCAAACCTTTATTAGGGATAGATGTTCCTGTTTTAGCTTGGGGCCCTGGTTTTGATAGAATGATATTGGAATTTTTTAAAATAAATGATATTCGTGAATTATATAAAAACGATTTGAAACAATTGAGAGAAATGAAAGAGTGGATGAAATAAATGCCTACAATAAATTTGAATAAAAATGTATTTGAAAAGCTTGTTGGAAAAAAGCTAGCTTTGGATAAATTGAAAGACAGAATTAGCATGTTAGGTACTGATTTAGAGAGTATAGAAGGTAATGAAATTATTGTAGAAGTTTTTCCAAATAGGCCAGATATGTTGAGTGAACAAGGATTTGCTAGGGCTTTTTCCAGTTTTATAGGTGTTAAAAAGGGATTGAGAGAATACAAAGTTCATAAAGCAGGAAAAGGAAGCAAATATGTTGTTAAGATTGAAGATGTTGTTAAAAAAGTCAGACCCCATACTACATGTGCTATTGTGAAAGGATTAAAATTAGATGATGAAAAAATAAGAGAAATTATACAAATACAAGAAAAATTACATGTAAGTTTTGGTAGAAACAGAAAAAAATTAGCAATAGGAATCTACCCTCTTGAAGAAATTAAATTACCAATCACTTATACTGCTAAAAAACCCAAATCATTTAAATTTTTACCCTTAGAAGGCAAGAAAGAGATGAATGGGTTGCAGATATTAGGCCAACATCCCACTGGAAGAGAATATAGTCATTTACTTGAAGGTAAGCAAGTGTTTCCTTTATTTATTGATGCTGTAGGCGAAGTGTTGTCAATGCCACCAATTATTAATTCTGAGAAAACCGGAAAAGTATCCAAAAACACAAAAGATGTTTTTATTGAATGTAGTGGATTTGAATTTAAAGCGCTTAATCAATGTTTGAATATAATTGTAACGGCTTTGGCTGATATGGGTGGGAAAATTTATGAGATGGAATTGCAGTATGGTAAGAAAAAAGAGATTACTCCGAATCTCAATGCTGTTGAAAGGGATTTAGATGTGGAGTATATTAATAAGATTCTTGGGCTGGAGTTGAAAGAGAAAGAGATTTGTGGATTATTGGAAAAAATGGGATATGGAATTAAAAGTAAGAAAGTTTTAATTCCTGCTTATAGAACTGACGTGCTACATCAAATAGATTTAGTAGAAGATGTTGCGATTGCTTATGGTTATGAGAATTTTAATGTTGAAATACCTAATGTTGCTACAATAGGGGGAGAAGATAAGTTTGAGGTGTTTAAATCAAGGGTTGCTGAAGTGATTGTAGGTTTGGGTTTGATTGAAACAATGTCTTATCATATTACTAATGAAGATATCCATAATAAAAAGATGTGTTGTGAGATGGAGTTAGTTGAATTAGAAAACCCTTTAACTAAAGATTATTCTGTTTTGCGTGCTTGGATAATTCCTAGTTTAATGCAGGTGCTGTCTGAGAATACTAGTAGAGAATACCCTCAAAATATATTTGAAATTGGAAGTGTGTTCAGTCTTGATGGGAAAAAAGAGAATGGAGTTAGAGAAGCAGTTAGGATAGGTGTTGGGCTATGTGGTGCTGATGTTGATTTCACGAGCGCTAAACAGGTGTTTGATGCTTTGATGAGGGCATTAGATGTAAAATATGAAATGAAAGAGACAAAACACGAGAGTTTTATTGCTGGAAGAGTTGCTAGGGTTGGTGTTGATGGAAAAAATGTAGCTTATGTTGGAGAGATTAGGCCAGAAGTGTTAGAAGAATTTGAAGTGAATGTGCCTGTTGTTGGTTTTGAACTTAACTTAAGCGAATTGTTTAAATTAGTTTAATATTTTGATTTTATTTTGATTTCTATTATTTAGGGTATTTGCTAATTCACAAAATCCACATTCTTGAGGGGCAGGTTCTGAACTATAAAGAGTGTCTAATGCGTTTTCGAAAAGTGAGACGCCTGCTTTTTTATTTATATCTAATTTTACTAATTCTGTAGAAAATTCTATATTATTAAAATCATCTATGTTAGAAGGAAAATAGAACAATAAAAAAGCATGGTTGTGTGTTTGGTAGTTGTTTTTTTCTAGTAAGAAGGAATAAATATTTAATTGATTTTGATAATAAGTGTATGTGTCCTCTTTTGGAGGATATCCTCTTGTTTTGTAATCAAGTACTGCAATTTTATTATCCTTTATTATTAATTCATCTACTGCGCCCATGAGTATATTTCCTTGGCCATCTTCATATCTCAGTCCTTTAAATGGGTTTCTGAATTCTTTTAATTTTTCTGTGTTGTTGAAGAGCATATATTCTTCTGCTTCAGTATCATCTAATTCTGGAGGGATATCTGGACGAAAATTATCAAAATGATTTTTGATTATTAGGTCTAATTTGCTACCCATAGAAGGAAATATGCCTCTTGGTCTTTCAATTTTTTCATTGTGTTTTAACCAAAAACACCTAGGGCAATCAGTGTATAATTTTAAGGAGCTAGGAGATAATCTATACGGCATGTGTTATTTATTGTTTTGTTGATTTATATATTTTTGTGAAGGCTAAAATAGGTTTTAGATTACAATAAAATATAAAAAAGTGTTTTCATATTTTATCATTATATGCATATTTTATTATTGTAGGTGAGGTGGTATTATTTCCAAAAAGAGACAATATTTAGGCATAGATGAATCTAATCATGGTAGATTTCCAGAGATATTTATGGGTGTTTATTCTAATGTTGGGGCAGATATAAAAAAACAAAAGTTATTGGGGAAAAAGAGAAAAAGTGAACCCGTTTCTTCTATTATTAGTGGAAGGGGGAGAGATTTTCATTATTTAGTTATTACAGAAGAATATGGTAAACTGTTTAAACAAAAAGCATGCTTAATCGCGTATGCTGAGCTTATAAAATCTTTTTCAGGTTTGGAGAAAATAATTATTGATGGTGCATTGAGGGGAGATTTTCAAGAAGAATTAAGAAATATCCTTTATCCGAGACGTTATAATATACTTGCAGCTGCAAAAGCAGACATGAATTATGGAGTAGTCAATTTAGCAGATCAGATTGCTAATGTGATTCATAGAGACTATAAATATCCAGAAAGAATAAAAAAATATTTACCACACCTAATTACCCCTAAGATTGAAGATTACCTTAGTTTATTGGACTAATGGGTGTGGTTGAGTTGTTGATTGGTTAATACTTATTTTGTTTTTTTGGTTGTTGCTTTTGTTGTTTTCTTTTTTGGTTTCTCTGTTTTTTTTGTAGTTTTAGTTGCCGTTTTTGGTTTTTCTTTAGGTTTAGATTTTGTTGTTGCTTTTTCTTCTAGTGTTCTCTTTTTTCTTGCTTTTTTAGGTTTTTCTGTTGCTTTTTTAGGTTTTGTTACGTTTACTTCCATCTTTAATTTTTTGAATTCTTTTACTATATCTACATTAGATGCCTCCTTATTAATTTTAATTATTTGGTCTAAGGGTTCAAGATGTATTAAATTACATTTTCTACGTCTTGTTTCTCCATCTATCAATACATAATTAGATTTTAGAATATCCACAATAACACATTTTTTACCCGCATCTCTACCGGCAATTTTTACACATAATCTTCCAATTCCATACATTTTAGTTCCTCCAGTTTCCTTTTTTAAAGGGTTTGTTACCAAATTTTCCCAGGAAACTATATTTATTATTTGATGAATGTAACTTGTATTTATTTATTTATTTATTGAGCTCTTTATTTTTGCTCTAGTACATTTAGAACAGAGTTTACCGCCAAAAGGTCTTTGTGGCCTTTTTTGACTTTTAGGGGTGTTTTGTGCTTTGTAAGGTCTCAATCTCGGTACTCCTTTTAATTCTGCTTTGCAATTAGCACAATGTGCTACCTTAGGTTTTCTTTTTTTATAAGTTAATTTAGTTTTACTGATAACTCTAGTAAAAACCCTTCTTAATGATCTTGATTTATGTTTTCCTGCTGGCATTTTTGTAGTTTATATAGTTTAATTGAGTTCATTTAAAAGCTTTACGCTAAATTCATCCATTTTCTAAGAGCCATACTGAATATCAAAGAAAGGATAATGTATGTGCCTAACCAACCTAACTTCCATCCGAATAAATTTAGTACTTTTAGTTTTTCATTATTGATGTTTAATGATTTTAAATGGGGATCTTTTATATGTTTTGTTGGCTCTTTGTAGGCTAATTCAGTTGTGATCAATACTTCTTGGAGATGACTATTGTCATTGAATTCATATTCAAGAAGATATTCTCCTGCTTCCCCTTTTAATATCCATTTTGCTTGATTATTTGTAATTGTTTGTGTTTGATCACCCATTAAAATTATACCTTCAGGAACATTTAAATTAATTGTTCCAGTAGCATCTTTGAATGTTGCTGTTGTGATAAATTCTTGATTAGGCATTATAGGATAATAAGCAAGATGGGATGTTAACCAACCAAATATGATAATTATTGGAATAAATGTAACTAATGTAGGTTTCATACTTAACCCCATATACTTCATATTTGTTTTCATTGCTTTTTGTTGTACTTCCATTGCTTTTTCTGGATGGTCTTTGAGTTCTTTTGTTTCTTTTTGGAACTCTTTCATCTCTGCTTTTAAGGTCTTCATCAAATCTTGATCTGTCATTAATTTGTAAATTACTGTAATTATAAGAGACACTAGAAAGGAGATTATTAAGACTACCCAAAAAGGATGTAGGGTTAACAAAGGATTCAATATTGGTTCAAGTATTTTTTCAAACATTTTAGTTTTATTGCCCTATGAATTTTCTTAACATTGGGTTCATATCCATCATGTGTTGTTGTGCTATTTCTTCATATAATTTGTAAATAATCATAACTGCTAATAAGATTCCAGTTCCTCTAGATAGTGCTCCAGCAACGTCTGCCACGCCTGCTAAGAATCCTACTGCAAGTCCACCCATAACTGTTAATGGTATTATGTATCTTTTTAGTAATCTTTCTAATACTCTTTGATCTTTTCTAAATCCTGGTATTTGTAAACCTGAAGACATTATTTGTTTTGCTTGTGATTTTGCGTCCATTCCTGCTGTCTGCATCCAAAACCATGAAAATAATACTGCTCCGCCCATCATGAATGCTAAATATACAAGGGCATGCCCTACTTGAGATAATGTGAGGCTTCCTTTAATTACACTACCAAGTATATTTGGTGAATAAAGCCAAGAAACAAGTCCACTTACAGGGGTGTTTCCACTAAAAGTACCTAGAAATGGGTGTCCCCAGTTTTGCAATAGTCTCGCCCAAAGTTGAATGTTTGCCATTAATGCAGCAACCAATATTACTGGAATATTACTAGTATATAAAAAATTTAAAGGCCATCGCATTCCATGCCCCCTTACTCTACCAAAACTCAAGGGGATTTCTATTTTCATTGCTTGACCATATACTGCCATAACAAATACTAATATGGTTGCTAAAAGTCCTCCAAGCATTAGTCCTGCAGTAATTTTATCTCCAATAGCTAATGATTGAAATAATGCAGGAATAGCTCCTGTTGCTATGTTTGGGTTGGTTGGAGAAGCTAATGGACTAAAAGATCTTATAAAAATACTTTTACTCACTCCTGCTGCGATGAATAATGAGATTCCGGATCCAAATCCCCATTTACTTATCACTTCATCCATAAACATGATCATTAATCCACCAAGAATTAATTGGAATATTAAGATTAATTGTAAAGGAAAATAAATGCTTGTGCCAAGAAATACATTAGCTGGAGCTAACCCACCCATAAATACATAAATTCCTGCTTCAAATACTATGAAAAAAATAGCTAAAAGTTTTTGAATTCCTTGAAAATTTTTTTTGCCTTCTGTACTGGTTAAGTCAAATTTAACAATTCCTGAACCATTTAATAGTTGTAATACGATAGATGCTGTTACTATTGGCCCAATACCCAAAGATATTAAAGAACCAAATTGAGCTCCAAGAATTAATGATAAATATTCAAATTGTTGTAATGCGTTTTCCCCTAAACCAAATAAAGGAATCATTCCAAGAAGAAAGAATAGGCCAAGAACAATTCCAGTCCATTTTAATTTTTCTTTAAAAGATAATCTTTTTTGGGCAGGTTTTGCTACTTCAGGCAAATTCATTAAAATATTTTTTAAAAAAGACATTTTACATCAATTCTCCACCAGCTTTTTTTAATCTTTCTTCTGCTTTTTTGGAGAATGAATCTATTTTAAGTTTTAATTTTTTTGTAAGAGTCCCATTACTCAATAATTTATCATAGCCTAATTTACTCAAATCTATTTCAAATATATTTTGAGTTTCCTTTGCTATACCTTTTTTAATCCAAGTAGGTAATTTAATTTCTATTTCTTTAAAATTGATTGTTTTAATTGTTTTAAATCTACTTGTAAAACCATATTTTCCGAAATATTTTCCTTTCCAAATTGATGGTTTTTTTGCATCGCCACGTTTACCTGAACCTGCTGCACCCCTTCCTCCACGATGGCCGGCTCCTCTTCGTTTCTTCATAGAGCCACAACCATGGGTTTTTGAGCCCCTATATTTCACTTTTTTCTTTAATCTGTTTGCAGTCATTTTGATACCTTGTCTTTATTTATCTTTATTGATCTTTATTTATATTTATAACATCTTTTGGATTAAGAGGTTAATTTTGTCTCCCCTGTATCCTAATACTCCTCCTTTAGTGAAAGGAGTCTTGATCCCTTTTCTTTCAAATCCTCCTCTTGGAGGTGCTAATCTAAATAGGTTAGGTTTTTTTGTATTTTTTCTTTTAGATATTAATGCCTTTTTTGTTTCTGGATTTAGTTCTCCCCAAGTTATATAATCTTTACATTTTTTTATCATGCCAAGATAATTTGGAGCATTTTCTATAATAATGCAACTGTTAGTTATATTTAAATTTAGCATTTTGAGGGTATTAACTATTACTTTATTTACTTTGATAGACCCCCTTATTCTAATCACTGCCAATTCAATAGGTTTACTTTTTTCAGTTGATTTTTTCTTTTCTGTTTTTGCTTTTTCTTTTAATTTTGCCATTTTATTCTAATAAACCATCTTTAATCCCTAAAGCTTCAACATCGTGAGGCTTTACTTTAGTTGTGCTCAATTTTCTTAATGCTTTTAAACAAGCTTTAATAAGATTAATTTTTGATTTTGTTTGTCCAAAAGTTCTTGACCAAATATCTTTAATTCCTGCCAATTCTAAGATTTTTGCGCAACTAGATTCTACACAAAGACCAGTTCCTTTTGGAGCAGGTATTAGTTCAATTTTAACTGAACTACATTTTCCTTCTACTTCAAATGGGATTGAGTGGGGTGTTTTACAATTACATTGCCATGAACCACACCCTCTTTTTATTTTAATTAAATCTAATTTTGCGTTTCTAAATGATTTTTCTCGTGCAGGGACAGTTTCTTTAGCTTTACCATACCCAACACCAACATACCCATCTTTATTTCCTACGACAGCATAAGTTGCAAATCTTGGTTTATTTCCTTCAGGTGTTTTCTTTTGAGTTTGTTTAAAAACTCTTCTTTGTCCTCCACCAAACTTACCTTTTGATTGCCCAATTAGTAATAAATCTTTTTCGATGTTTGGGATTAAAGCATCCACAATTTCAGGTTCTAGTATTTTTAATCCATTATCTAAAATATAATCCATTTCTTTAATTTCTTTATTTTTTACTTGATTTCCTAAACCTGTTTGAGGTTTCCAAGAATCAATATCAAAACTATTTCTAGATATTTTTTCTTCTATTTTTCCTTTAGTGATATCTTTTGCAGCTTTTTTAACGTCTGCTTCTGCTTTTTTAATATCTTCTTCTATTTCTTTTTCATCTATCTTTATTTCTACAGGCTTTTCTTCTTTATTCTGTTCTTTAACAGGGATTTCTTGAACCTTTTTTTGAGAGGTTTCTTTTACTTTTTCTTCTTCTTGACTTGGTTTTGAGTCTTTTTCTTTTTCCATTTTATTTTATTATTTCATTAATTTTTTTTTAGTATCTTCAAATTGTTTTAATATGTCTATTTTATTTTTTTGATATTTTGAAAATTGTGTTTTTGATTCTTTTTGATTCTTTAAGTAATTAGTTATATTTGTTCCTTTGATAGATTCTTCGTTAGGAAACATGCTTTCTGAATGCGGCGTTTTTAATCCATTATCTATTGCACCTTTTAATGCTGCAAAGATTCTTGAACCTTTTGTTGTGCTATGTAGGCCTAAATCAACAACAACTTCACCCACTTTTTTCTCGTTTGCCTTTTTTGCCAATAATAATCCAGTTAAATAAGCTGC
This sequence comes from uncultured Methanosarcinales archaeon, assembly GCA_964630685.1. Classification (GTDB taxonomy): domain Archaea; phylum Nanobdellota; class Nanobdellia; order Woesearchaeales; family BS150m-G63; genus BS150m-G63. The sequence continues at coordinate 44,145 of CAZVVW010000004.1, forward strand.
AGGAATATTTCCAGTGTTTGCTGTCCACCCCATTTTTTTTAATTCTGAAGAATTTGTGCCCACAATTATTTTATCTCCATTTGTTTGATATTCTATAATTTGAAGAGATATATTATTCAAAGATCTTCTGATAACTAATCTTGGTTTTTTAGAGAGTAATAGTTTTAATCTCTTTTTATAATTAGTTTTTCCTTCTCGTTTTCTCCTATAATTTACTTTTTTTATTGTTTTGCTCATTTTTTACCTATTATTTTTTCTAGGAAGATTTTTATGTGTCTTTTACTTCTGAAAAATCCACCTTTAGATTTTGATCTTAAGTCCCTATATGTTTTACCTTCAATAATTTTTTTATCTTTGATTTCTTTTATGAATTTTCTTTGCAATCTTATTTTGTTTATCCATATTTTTTTCTTAGGTAATCTAGCTGTTTTTTTACCTTTTCTTGAACCATGTCCTTTTCGTTTTCCTTTATTTCTTTGAATTTGTCTTTTTTTAGCTCTACCCCGTGAAATTCCTTTAATTGGTTTTGCAGTTATTGCTTCATCTTTTATTAAGGATCTTAAATCTGCTTTAGTTATTGCTTCTTTTATTTCGTCCAATCTTTCATTATCAAAAGTAACTCTTTTTTTAGAGCAATTCAATAATTTTGCAGATATTGTTTTTTGGGCTGTTAATTTCATTTTGATTGGGATTATGCTTTTTTAGTTAATGCTTTATCTTTTTCCTTTTTCTCTTCTGATTTCTCTTTTTTTAATTCTTCTTCTGTTTGTTCTACTTTGTCTTCTATTTTATCTTTCTTTTTCTCTTCTGATTCTTTTTCTTTTGCTTTTTTCTTTGCTTCTTCTTTTTTAGCAGTTTTGCTTGCTGTTTTTTTCTTTTTAAGTTCTTTTTTTTGTTTTAATTTTTCTTCTGTTTGTTTAAGGAATAATTCAGGATCTTTCATATTTAATATTATAATTTTTGATTTTAATGCTTCTTTAATTAATTCTATTTTTTTCTTTAACCCTATCTTGGTGAGTATGATTCCCTCATCCTTTGAAATATTTTTTAATTCTTTTATAGTTGAAATTGTTTTTGCTTTGATTCCTTTTACTAAGTGTTTTATTTCTTTTGGTGCACCATAACCTATTTTAGGTTTTAATCTATATCCTTTTTGAGCTAATCTTATTTTTGATTGTAATCCTCTTGCCCTTCTCCATCTAGCTTTGACCCTTCCTTTTTTATGGGAATCTTGCCTAATAAAATCTGGTTTTTTTCTCTTAGTTATTTTTGTAGTGGTTCTGTTCATTTGATTTCTTTTCCGTCTTTTTCAATTATAAATATCCCATCTTGAAATATTCTTCTATCTTTATTAGTGATTCTTGTTAATTGTTCTATGTCTGCTGCGATTTGTCCAGCTGTTTCTTTACTTGTCGATTCAATAACTATTTCATTTCCATTTAATTTAACTTCTGCTCCTTGTTTTAATTTAAGTATTCTTGGATGTTTTTCTCCAAAAAAGTTTTTTACGGTTAGTTCATTATTGTTAATTGAAACATTCATTGGGAAGTGGCTTGAGCAAATTTTTAATTTATATATGTGGCCTTCTGTTGCCCCTTTTATCATATTAAGTATGTGTGCTTTAATGGTTCCTGCTAATTTTTTTTCACGTTTTGTTAATCTTTTAGAGCTTAATTTAATTTTATTGCCATCAATTTTTAAATATATTAAAGGATTAAGGAAATCTCTTTTTGTTTCTCCTTTTTCTCCTTTAAGGGTTAAAATTGAATCTTGTAAATTTGCTTGGACCCCCCCCAATAATTCAATTTCAATATCTATTTTTTTGTTCATGATAGTTAGTAAACAAATGCAATTAATTTTCCCCCAATTTTATTTTCTTTAGCTTCTTTTTGAGTCATGATTCCCTTTGATGTTGAAATTATTATAATTCCAAAATCTTTTGCAGGTAAAAATCTTTTTTCAAATTTTTCATAATTGTTTTGTTTTATTGCAAATCGTGGTTTTATCACTCCACATTTGTTAATATTATTAATTAAATTTAATTTAAGGGAAGTTCCTTGCCGAGTCTCTGTTTTTTCAAAATCTCCCACAAAATGATTGTCTTTCATAATTTCCAATATTTTTTCAATTACTTTGGAGCTAGGTCTGATTAAACATTCCTTTTTTCCTATCTTTTCTGCATTCAGGATAACTGATAATGCATTTGCTAATGGGTCATTTAACATTTTTTCCACCTAATTGTATTTTTTAAATCCTATTTTTGAGGCAATATCTCTGAAGCAAGTCCTACAAATACCTAATTTATATTTGTTTATGCTTGCATATTTTCTGCCACAAGTTTTACATTTTTTACTGCTTCTTCCAAATTTTCTTTCTTTTGGGGCATTGTGTTTGATAAATTTAGTTAATTTAGCTGGTTTTACTTTAAGTTGTTTGAATACTTTTGTATGGCTGCTTGTAGTCATTCTTCATCACCTATCTTAACATTGAATTTTTTTTGCATAAATTCTATTGATTCTAATTTATTTATATTATGTTTTTTAGGAATTTTTTTCTTGAAATTTTTCCTTCTTTTAATTCTAAATCCGGGCCTTTCTAAAGTTACACAAACTTCTAAACCAATTATACCAATATCTGGATTATATTTTGCTTCTGGAATGTTAATATATTCTGGAATTCCAAATGCAATGTTTCCATAATCATCAAATTGTTTTTCAGTCAGTATGTTTTCTTTTGATTGTAATAATCTTATTAATAATTCTTCTGCTTTTTCCCCCCTTAATGTAACTTTGCATCCAATCGGTAAACCTGGCCGCAATCCCCACTGAGCTATTCTTTTTTGAGTGGTTGTTTTAACTGGTTTAACTCCTGAGAGTTCTTTTAATAATAATAATGCTTTATCTAGTATAGATTGATTTTTTCCAACACCTATATTAAGAGTTATTTTCCCTATTTTTATTTCTTTCATTGGATTCATTTTTCAAATAAACTTATTGCACTTTTTTCTTTTCCAATTATAAAAGCATGATTTTTGGAAGTTTCTAGGCTTTCGTTACCTTTTGTTTTGAAAATTAATTGGTTGCCATCTATTTTTTCTATTGTCCCTGATTCTGCAACGTGTTTTCCACCTGTTAAATAAACTGTAGATGATTCTTCTAATTTGAAGTGGTCTTTTATTTTTTGAGTAGAAAGATCTATGATTATACTGTCTCCAGGTTTGTATTTTTTATCTTTTACTAAGACATTTTTACTTCCTGAGAGGTTTAACTGGATTTTTCCTTTTTTTATTATTGTTTTATTTAATATTTTGAAAATTCCCAAATTCTTTTCTATTTCTTTTAATTCTAATAATTCTAATTTTCCTTTTTTAGTAAGTAAAACTCTGAAATATTTGTTCATGGAAGGTATTTCAAGTACATCCATTAATCCAATAGTATCATGAATATCCGTTCTTTTTATTTTGTTGATCAATATGTCTTTATTGTTTAAGATGTATTTTGCTTCTTTTGCGCTTTTTGCATATTTTAAATAATCTCTCAATAGAGTTCCTAATGCAAAACCTTTTTTGAAGGATGCGCTTCCTGCAAAGGGCCTGATTATGAATTTGTTTTCCTTTTTCATTATTTCCCAACTTTTAGGAGAAGGGATTCTTTTTAAGTGGTTTTTAGTCATTTTTTCTCTCCATGGATTTTATTCTTTTTTTGTCTTCTAAATCTAATGATAGGATTAAAAGGTTTGATGATGCAATTGGTGCTAATCTTTTAGTACCATCTTTTTTGATTATTTCAATACCTGTGATGAAAATTTTCCCCCTTTTTGTTTCAACTTTTTCAATTGTGCCTGTTTTTCCCTTAAATGTACCCCTCATTATTTTGATTTTATCTCCTTTTTTTATTTGGGCAGATCTTTTATGGTATTTTTCTTTTAATTCTTTTGATAAATGAGATGACATTAGTTTTCTTTTTATGTGTAAAGGAGCATTAGTTCTATACTTACGTTGGTTTCTTACTTTTTTACTCGATTTCCACGATTTTTTGAATTCCATTTTGTTTTTTGATTGTTATTTTATGATTATATTACTATTTTTGCTAATTTACTTATTCCAGGCCACCTTTCACATGCTTCTTTTGCAATCGCTCCCTTGAATAAAGTGCCTTTAGGATTTCCCTTATCATCTTTTAATACCACTGCAGCATTATCTTCAAATTTTACTCTTGTACCATCTGCTCTTTTATATTCTTTTTTTTGTCTTACTATTACTGCCAAAACAACTTGTTTTACCATATCGGGCCTACCTTTTTTTACTGAAGCTAGCACTACATCACCAATTCCCCCTGCAGAAAGTCTACCTTTGGTTGTTTTGTGCCCTTTTACTGAAAATATCCTTAGACGTCTTGCACCTGAATTATCACAAGTGTCGATATATGCTCCGACAGGTAGCGCCCTTGATATTTTTCCTTTTAATGCTTTCATTTTTTCTTTTCAGTTGTTTTTTTAGTTGTTTTTTCAGTTTTTGAAATGGATTTTGTTTGATTTGTTTTTTCGTTTTCAGTTATTTTTTCTATCACAACGAATTTTTTTGCCTTGCTTAAAGGCCTACATTCTTGAATTTTAACTATGTCTTTTTCCTTTATGATTATACATCCCGGTTTGTGCGCCATAACTTTGGTTTTTCTTTTTTCATATCTTTCATATTTGGGAATTAATCTAGTTCTGCCCCATTCAACAACTATAGTTTTATGTGCTTTTGCAGATACTACTGTCCCTGTAAAGATTCTTCCTCTAGGTTTAAGTCCGCCATGAATTGGGCAATTCTTATCATTACATTGATTTTCGTTTTTTGATTTCATTTTATTTTTAGTTTGATTCTTTCCTCTGGTTTTAGTTGAAGTATTTTTCCGTCAACTGTTATTTTTTTGTTGTTTATTGTGAATACCAATTGTTGAGCTTTGTTTATTTTTTTTCTTTGATTGTTTTTTATTATTATTTCAAATGTGTTTTTTGTTTCATTGATAATTTTCCCATTTAGTTTTTTCAAAGGCAATTGTATAGTTTGGCCTATGAGTTCTCCTTTAAGGAATTTCTCAACCGTTTCTTTCATTGTTTTATTTTATTTTGATTGTTTCTGGACTAAAACCAAGTTGAGATAAAATCTCTTTGATTTTTGTTTTGTGATTTCCTTGCAAATCGATTTTTCCGTCTTTTGCTGTTCCGCCACATGCCAATTTTGCTTTTAGTTTCTTTGCGAGATCTTTTATGTTGATATCTGATTGATCGATCCCTTTAATCACCGTATATTGTTTTCCAAATTTTCTTCTCTCTATGCCCACTATGATGTTTTGGCTTTCTTTTGCGATAGATTCACAAACACACAACTCTGTTGGTAGTCCACACTTCATGCATATTTCGCTCATTGCTTTGGTTTAATTTCCTCCTTGTTTTGTATTGTTTTGATACGTGCGATATTTTTTTTGATATTTTTAATATTTGATTGGCCTTTTGCAGCAGATCCTGTTGAAATTTGAGCATTACTTTTCATTAGTTCTTTTCTTAGTTCATCCAATTTGGATTTTAAATCCTTTTTGCTCAGGTTTTTTAGGTTTAATTTCATTTTTTCTTAGTTGTTGATTTTTTTGTTTTAGTTGTTTTTTTTGTTGGTTTCTTTTTATCTTCTTTTTTATCTGTTTTTTCTTTTTTTACTTTTTTCTTATCGCCTTTTTTAGCTTCTTTCTTTTCTTCTTTTGTTTTTGCTTTAGTTGCTGTTTTTTTTGTTTTAGTTGTCGGTTCCGTTTTATCTGTTTTTTTTTTATTTTCTTCTATTTTTTTCTTATCATCTTTTTTTGTTTCTTTTTTATCTTCTTTTTCTTTAGATGTTTCTTTTACTGTTATTTCTTCAGTCACTTCTTCCATTTTTAATAATTCAATGTCATTTTTTTCTTTTAATTCTTTTGGCATTATTCTAACCTGTATCCCTACTGCACCACTTTTTAAGTGTGCAGTTGCTATTGCTTTTTTAATTCCCGATACAGCCATATCACCACATTTTTTTAAATATCCTTTGTAAAATCTCCATCTTTTTGCTCTTGCCCCAGGGATTTTTCCAGAGATAAGGATTTCAATTCCCAATGCTCCTGTGTTCATAACATCTTCAATTACTTTGTGACCAATGTTTTTGAATCTTGAAGAACCAAATCTTTCTAAGTAAGAAGCTATTCTTTCAGCAACAATATTTGCATCAAGATTTAAATCTTGGACCTCATTGATTTCTATTTGAGGATTATCTAAGTTAAATTTTCTTTTTAGGTCTGCTGTGAGTTTTTTTATATTTCCACCTTTTCTTCCAACTATAAGTCCTGGTCTGGAAGCACTTATGATTACTTTTTCACCTAAAGGAGTTCTTTGTATTTTAGTTCCACTATAACCTATTCTTTTGAGATTTTTTTGGATATAATCTCCTATAATATATTCTTTTAATTTTCTTGATATGAATTTTCTTTCAATCATTTTTGAGTTTTAGTGGTTTCCTCCTTAGTTTCTTTTCCTTTTCCTTCCTTTTCTTTTTTCTTATCTTCTTTTTTCTCAGTTGTTTTCAGTTTTTCTTTTGATTTTTTGTTATCTTCTGTTTTTTGTTCTTCTTTTGGTTTGGGTTGTTCTTTTTTTTCAATTGTTTTTGGTTTTTCCTTAGATTTTTGAATAATTTCTTTACTCTCAACAACTATTTCTAAATGAGTTCTTTTGCTTTTTCTTCTTCTTTTTCTTCCATGTCTCCAAGGTGTGCTTGCTTTGTTTGCACATAATTTAAGGATTGTTAAATCTGAAGTGCTCAACCCTTTTGATTGTGCATTTGCTTCAACATCATTTAATAATTGCAATATTGCTTTACTTGCATTTAAGGGATATCTCCCAGCCGCAATTTTTCCTGGTTTATGACCTACATCACTATTGAATCTTTTGAAGGGGATAGCTTCTTTTTGAGCAATAACTCTTTTAAGTGTTGCTTTTGCTTTTTCCAGACTTTTTTTTCTTATATGGTTGCAAATCTCTATACTATGTTTAGTAGATATATGTAAATCTACTGCAGATGCTTTTGCTGTGTTTTCAGTGTTCGTTTTTTCCATTTTTGTCTGGTTTTTTATTGTTTTCTTTGATTTATTTTATTTATTTAACTGATATGTTTGAACTGGATCTTGTAGCACCGACTCCTGGTGAGTTATGTCCTACCTTTTTTCTAGTTAAAGAAAATTCACCTAATAAATGGCCAATCATTTCTCTTTCAATATTAACTAAAACAAATTCTTTTCCATTGTGTACTTTAATTATTTTTCCAACCATTTCTGGGAGGATTATTAAATCTCTACAATGAGTTTCAATGTTCGATTTGTTTGCTCTAATTTTTTTTAAGAGTAATTTTTGTTCTGGAGAAAATCCTTTTTTGATAGTTCTCCTTTGTTTTGATGGGAGCAATTCTGCTAATTCACCCATACTCATTTGTTGAAGTTCTTCTAATTTTTTTCCTCGATAAGTATATTCTTTTTTTATCATTTTATTTACCTTTTACCTGTTTTCCTTCCAGTTCTTCTTGCTCTTAACATTCCCACTTTTCTTCCTGGGGGAGCTCCCCTTGGAGTCACTGTAGGTTTACCTTTGTGGGAGCTTGTTGTTCCTCCAAATGGATGGTCAACAGCATTCATTGATGTTGCTCCACTTCTTGGATACAATTTATTTCTTGCTCTCTTCATTTTCATTCTAGTTCCTGCTTTTAGTATTGGTTTTTCAGATATTCCTCCACCTGCAACAGTTCCGATGCTAGCTTTACATTCTTCAAAAAATTCTTTTTGTTTTTTTGAAGGAAATTGAATAACCACTTTGTTTTTTATTTTTGCAACAACCCTCGCAAAAGCACCAGCAGATCTACAGAATTTTCCATTATCTCCAGGTCTTGATTCTATATTAAATACCTTGGTTCCTTCTGGAATATCTTTTAATTGTAATATGTTTCCTGATTTTATTTCTACATTAGGACCATATTGGATATATTCTCCTACTTTGATTCCTTCTGCAGCTATTAATAAATTTGATTTTTCTGTTGGGTGGGATACTTTTGCTAATGGAGCACTATGTGCTGGGCAAAGGATAAAATCAAGTATTTTTGATTTTGTGTCTTCTTTTTTCGGATAAGTGGAACTTCCTTTATACCTATGGCTAGGTGCTCTGTAGGTCATACTTCCTTTTCCCCTTGCTTGTTGTATTAGTCTTTTTCCCATTTTATTGTTTTTATTGATTTATTTTTTATTTTAATTAACCCATTAATCCGAGATTAGTTGCAATATCTATTGCAGGCGTTTCATTTGAAAACTTAACATATGCCCTTTTTTTTCCATCTGAACCTATGAAGGTATTCACTTTTTCTACTTTTGCATCAAATATTTTTTCAACGGCTTGTTTGATGTCTGGTTTTTTGGCAGATTTATCTACCATGAATATAAGTTTATTTTCTGATTCCATTAATCTTATTGATTTTTCAGTTGATAATGGGTGTTTGATTATTTTATATGGATCCATTTTTATTTAGTTGATTTTTTAACTGGTTTTGATTTTGACACTTCTTTTTTTTCTGTTTTTGGTTGGGGTTTTTCTTTCTTTTCCTTTATTTTTGATGTTTTTTCTTTTTTCTTTTCTTGTTTCTTTTTGACTGTACCCAAAAATAATTCTTCTTGTTTTAATTTTTCAATAGCTCCTTCTGTGAAAAGGGCAACCCTTCCTGGTTGTGCTCCAGGTGCAAGAAGTTCAGTGTTTAAATTTTCTATTTCTACAACATTAATATTTAGGTTTTTTGCTGAATCTGAAATCTTACATTTTTGAGATGTGATAATTAAAGGTCCTTTTTTCTTAATGTATTTTCTTCCTCTTGATTTTCCTTTTCCAGCCCGTATTTTTCTATCTGTTTCTAATTGGATTTTTAAATTTGTTAACGCTGCTTTAACATCTTTTGTTTTTGAAATCGCTTCAAATTCATTGTCTAATATAAAAGGATAATCTTCTGGAACAATGTAATTTTTTTCTTCTAAATATTTTTTATCGAATGTTGCAGCCATAGCTGAACAAATCGCTTTTCTTCTTTCTTTTTTGTTGATCTTAATTGATAGATTTTTTTCTGCTTTAGGTGGGTGGGCTCTTCTTCCACCAACTGTCTGGGGTGCGAATGCCCCAACATAATTTAACCTTGTACCTCTTCTAGACATTACTTTTCTTGGAGTTCTTGATTGTCCAATTCCATATGTGCTTCTATAACTATTACGTCTTTTAGATAAGTAAGCTGAAGCTCGTTTTCCTGCTCCAGGAGATGCACCATAATTCTGCCGTTTGTGGCTTTGAATAGTTAGAACTGCTTTTTTAATTATGTCTGCTCTAACTGGTACTGTAAATTGTTTAGGTAATTCTATATCCCTTTTTACAGTTCCTTTAGTGTTTTTTATTTTTAATTTCATTTTTTATTAATATATTCAATGATTGGTTTTTCTTGAGATATTTTCTTTTTTGATCTTATTGGTTGAGTTAATACAATCAATCTCTTTTTAGGTCCTGGAATTGAACCCTTTATTAATATGAATGTATTTTTTACTTTTCCATAATGCGCAATTCCACTTTTAGGATTAATTTCTTCAAGGTTTGTTGATATTTTAATTAATTTTTTATTATATTCTGTTCTTGTAAAATAACCAGTTTGACCTGCATGAGCAACTTTCCACATTATATGTGTTTGCCCTTTCCAAGGTCCTAATGATCCAGGGTTTCTTCTAGCTTTTTCTGCCTTATGACTTGTTAAACCAATGCCAAATCTTTTTACAGGTCCTTGAAATCCCCTTCCAGTTGTGATTGCATGAATATCTATTAATTGGGTTTCTTCAAATATTTGATCTATTGAAATTTCTTTTCCAATATTTTCTTTAATAAAATTTAATTGATCTTCTTTAGTTCCACCAAGTGCAATTTCCATTAGATCTGGTTTTTTCTTTCCAATATCTGTTTGTTTTGGTTGAGTGTAAACTAAAATTTTAATTTCATCATATTTTTCTGGAGAAAGTTGTTTAGTGCTTGTTTTTTTAGGAAGATTCAATCTTCTTTTTAATTCTTTATCAAGATTTTCAACAAGATGTTCAGAAATGAGTTTTAAACCAAAAATGGTTTTTTTGTAGAAGTGAGAAGCAGCGATTTTGAGTGGAGGACATTCAACGATTGTGACTGGCACAGAAATTGATTGGTCTTTAGTCATTGAGTTTGGATCATTGTCCTTCACAATGATATGAGTCATGCCTGCTTTGTAGCCGATAAATGCCAATGGTTTTGGATCTTTGCTTTTAGCCCAAGACCTTATTCTTGGCTTATGGCTTTTAGCCCTTCGTCTAGGCCAAAACTGTAAACTTCCGCTTCTTGGTTTGTGTGTGCTAGGCATTTTCTATGTCCCTTAATTTTTGTCTGCGCTAAAGACATTAATATTTCCTCTTTTTTGGAGTACAAAAAGATTTTTTAAATCTTTCTTGGATTTCAAATGACCTTTTAGTAAAGCTTTTTTTATCAAGAAGTATCTTGGTACTGAAAAAGCTTTTTTTCAGGCCTTGTTTATGCATTATATTTAAACAAAATTAGTCTAAATACTTTCGACAAGTTGTTGTTTTCTATAGAAAACTTGGTTGCTTTATAAAGCTTATGCTTTTCTATTTCATTCTATCACTATAAAAAGTAGAAAAGGGGTTTAATTGAAGTAATTTACTTGAATTTAGATTATGATTTGGAGATAACGGTCTTTTCTTAAAGCAAGTAAAATCCTTAGATTTCACCCACAATCAGGAAATAATGGCTGATTATTTCTGAAAGTAAGCAAAATTTTAGATTTTGCTCACAATCAGGAAATAATGGCTGATTATTTCTGAAAGTAAGCAAAATTTTAGATTTTGCTTATATGTCGACATTTAGGATAGCCTGAGCACCCATAGAATTCTCCGTAAAAAGATTTTCTTAATACTAGTTCTTTGCCACATTTAGGGCACATTTTTTTCTCTTTTGTTTTTTTATCATCTTTTTTATCTGTTTTATTATTCCTATTTGTTTTAGAAACGCAATCAGGATTTATGCAAAGTTCTTGTGGCCTTTTTCCCTTTTTTATTACATTGACCATAGGGTAATTACATTCCTTGCATAGGTTTTCTGAATTTTTGATTAATCCATTTGGAGGCAATTTAAAGGTGGTTTTACAATCAGGATATTTAGTACATGCAATGAATTTTCCAAATTTACCTCTTTTTATAGTCAGTTGCCCATTTTTACAAGTTGGACATTTACCTATGTGATTTGCTTTATCTTGAGTTTCTCTTGTAGCATCTATTAATCCTTCACCTATTTCTTTTTCTTTTTCTTTGAATTGTTTTAATATTTTTTTTAGAATCTCTTTAACTTCATCTAAGACTGTTTCTTTTTTCTTTTTATCTGAACGAATATGTTCCATTTCTTCTTCAAAATGCCTTGTTAATTTTTCATCTATTATTCCTGGAGAATATTTTTTTAATGTATCCACTGTCGCTAAACCGAGAGAAGTTGCTTCTATGGATTTTCCTTTAAGATAATTTCTTTGGAACAATTTATCCACTATATCTGCTCTTGTGGATTTTGTGCCTATATTTCTTTTTTCTAATTCTTTGATTATTGAAGATGGAGTATACCTCTTTGGTGGTTGAGTTTCTTTTGAGTGGATTTTTATTTTTTTTACAGATACACATTCTCCCTGATCCATTTGTGGAAGTTCTTCTTCTTTTAAGGATAAATAAGGTTGGTAAAAAGTGTGCCACCCAGGTTCTAAGGTAGTTATTCCTTTTGCAACAAAAATTTCTTGATTACAATCCACTTTTGCAGTTGTTAATTGTCTTTTGGCAATTGGTGCAAAGGTCGATAAAAATCGTTTTACAATCAAATCATATAATTTTTTAGCATGACTATCTTCCAGTTTTTTTGGAATTATGCCTGTTGGATAAATAGCTGGATGGGCAGGATCTGATTTTTTACCTTCATTAGGTTTAAGTGTTTTTTTGAGGAGAGCGTCACATAATTCTTTGTAATTTTTTTGTTTTGAAAGTTCTTTTATTATTTTGTCATACCCAATTCCTTTTGGTAATTTTTGAGAAGATGTTCTTGGGTAAGATATATAGGAATTTGTGTATAGATCTTGAGCTATTTGAAGTGTTTTTTTAGGGGGTATTCTTAAGCACCTATATGATTCTATTTGAAGTGTAGTGAGATCAAATGGAAAGGGAGGTAGTTGATTTTTTTCTTTCTTTTCTATGGATTTTATTGTTGCACTTTGATTTTTTGTTTGTTCGAGCACTTTGTTTGCTTTTTCTTTTTCCCAAAATTTGTCTTCGATATGCCATGCAATTAAGTTTCCTTGTTTTACATTTCCGTTCAATTCTATTTGCCAGAAAGGTGTTGGAATAAATGCCTTTATTTCCCTATCTCTATCTGTTATTATTTTTAGTGATGGACCTTGTACCCTTCCTATGCTTAAAATTTTGAATGCTCCAGTTGCTTTGATTGAAGCAGTTAATGCCCTACTTAGATTTATACCATACATCCAATCAAGAAAATGTCTGGTTTCTCCTGCATTTGCTTGCCCCCAATCTATATTGGGAGATTTGTTTTCATAAGCTTTTATTAAATCAGGTTTAGTTAATGTTGAAAATTTCATTCTGTTAGCATCTTTTTTTTGTAATGCGAATCTTACTATATTTAGGCCAATAACTTCCCCTTCAATATCATAATCGCAAGCTATAGTGAATTCTGAAGCCCCTTTTGATAATTTTTTTAGATTAAGAAGATAATCTTTTGAATATTTTTGGGCTTTATTCATGGAAGCAGTATCTACCCAATGCATATTGAATACAGGATAAGCCCATCCATTTTTTTCTTTTTCATCTACAGAATAAAGATGTCCTACCGCAGAAGCAACTATGATTTCTTTATTATTGTGAGTTATTTTATAATAAGGAACTTTTCTTTTGTAGGTTTCTTTTTGGGGAGTTTTGTCTGCTAATGCAGTTGCAATCTTAAGTGCAGCACTTGGTTTTTCGCAAATTATTAGTTCATACATTTTTGAATTGGGTGAAGAAACCAAAAAAAGCGCTCATATAATAATGTTACTATTCTTTGTTTTTCTTAGGTTTTGAGGGGTTTTCTTTTTGTTTTTTATGTTTTTTAGGTTTTTTATTGAGATAAATAGTTTTTCTAATAGTATAACTTACAGGGTTTTTTATTTTGTTACATAAATTGTCAGGATTACAAATTCCCAATTCTTTGTAATACAAATCATTGGAACAATTAGGTGGAAGGATTTTCTTTTTTTGTGCTTTATGATATCTTAATTGTCCAACTGAATAAACTTCCCTCATTTCTTCAGGGTTGTTTTTGTTCCATTTTTTTAAAAGTTCTTCGATATCATCATAAGACCAACCTACACTAGTTAAGAAGTTTATAATGATAAACAAAAATCTTTTTTTCCCATCCTCTAAACCTTTTAATCCTTGGGTTATACAAGGTGGAAAGAATTGTTCTGGCATTTTTGTTTTAATCTCAAAGTGATCTTTGTTTTTTTCTTTTAATGAGGGGTGTTCTTCTTTTTTTACTTCAAAATCAAAGGATTGTACTATTAGTTTTTTTGCTTCATTTTCTTTTGCATTCGAATCATCTAGAAATTTAAATTTTGAAATAGTTACATCTTTTGCTTTTGCATGTTCAAGTCTAAAATCAAGAACTTTGTCAGGATTTAAGGGAATGCTTACTAGGCCACTTTTTTCATTGAAGGCATAGGGCATTCTGATCAAATGTCTACTCGATATTAAAATAGTATCCACTTCTAAAACTGTGAAAGGATCGAATTTATTTTCTTTTACTATTTCTTTGAAAGGTTTACCTGTTTTTTTAATTATTTCAGTTATGGTATTCAGTTTTAAAAGTTCTTTTGCTAAAGGTTTTTTGATCATTTCTTTTAGATATTCTGCTATTTTTCTTGGTCCTTCTGGAAAGAGGTATTTTGTTTCTTGTTGATGTATCTTTTTTGGAAAGGCTTTGAAAGGTACCGCAATGTGGAAACCAGAACCTCCTGAGAACTTACAAGAAACTGAATTTATTCCTTGGTATTTTAGGGCTTTGATTAATAGGTCTGTAGTTATTCTTCCATATTCTACAAATTTACAATCAATATCTAAAATGAGATCCCAACCAATTCTTAATTCATCTAATTCTTTCTTTTTTAGAGAAGGGCCTAGTCGCGCAGGATTTGACCAGAGTTCTTCTGACATGTGGAAAGAAGTTGCTCCACGTTTCGTTAGTTCTAATACATCTTGAGGGTAGCTTAGGGTGTCTGGTCTTGCACCAAATCCTTCACCGAATCTTGTGGCGATTTCTCTGTTTTTAGAATAATGAACTAATTCTTTTTGGATTTCTGGTCTTTTGTAATGAAGCAGTGCTGCGCTTAATGTTACCATTTTATTGATTGTAAGGTTAAGGGTTATATATCTTTTTTGTTAATTGAGAGTATATATAATTAGTTAGTTTTTTATATTATTGAGGCGTTTACGTTTTTATGGGAATTGGAAACCAAGTTAAAACAATTGTATTATTAGGATTATTGACTGCTTTGCTGTTATGGATAGGTAGTTTTTGGGGTAAAAGTGGATTGATTATTGGATTGGTTTTTGCTTTAGTAATGAATTTTGGAAGTTATTGGTTTTCTGATAAGATTGTTTTAAAGATGTATAAAGCTAAAGAGGTTACTGAAGTCCAGGAGCCAAGATTATGGAAAATGGTGAAAGAGGTTTCTCATCTGGCTCATTTACCCATGCCTAAAGTTTATGTGGTGCCGAGTGGTGCTGCAAATGCGTTTGCTACTGGAAGAAATCCACATAATGCTGCTGTTGCTTGCACACAAGGAATATTAGAACTTTTGAATGATTCAGAGTTAAAAGGGGTAATTGCTCATGAGATGAGCCATATTAAAAATAGAGATATTTTAATTTCAACTATTGCTGCAACTATTGCTGGAGTGATAAGTTATGTTGCTATGATGGCTAGATGGGGTGCTATGTTTGGTGGTTTTGGCCGTGATAGGGATGGAGGAAATATGATTCAGTTATTGGTGTTAGCTATTCTTACACCTATTATTGCTACAATTTTACAATTGGCTATTTCTAGAAGTAGAGAGTTTTTAGCTGATGCAAGTGCTGCTAAGATATTACATAATCCACATGGATTGGTTGGGGCTCTTGAGAAATTGAATAGTAATGTTAAAAGGCATCCATTGCGTTTTGGTAATCAAGCAACTTCTTCTTTATTTATTGTGAATCCTTTTAAGGCTGGAGGGTTGATGGGTCTATTTAGTACACATCCTAAAATGGAAGAAAGGATATCTAAGTTGAAAGCGATGGAATAATTATCTTTGATTATTTATATCTATGAAGAATTAATTTGATTCATATTCTGTATCAACAATCTCTTTTATCTTTTTTGCTTTTGTGGTGCCTATTTTTTCAACTTTTATGAGTTCTGTTTGTTTTGCGTTGATTATGTTTTTTATTGTTTTAAATTCTTTGAGAAGAGGTTTTGCTAGTGTTGAGCCAATACTTGGAAGAGCACTTACTAAGTATTCTTGCTGTTCTTTTAGACTACGGGAACTTTTGTTGCTGTGAGGGGTGAAAGAGTCTTTATTTTTTTCTTGTTCTCTTTTAGCTATTATATATAGGAGTGAAGCTGTTTCTTCTGCATCTATTGTTTTTATTATAGGTATCTTATAATCAATAGCTATTGTTGCTAACATCCCCCTTATTGAGTTTGGATGTACTCTTCTTACTTTGTAGATGTCTTGTTCTCCTTCTATAACTATTATGGGTGAATCATAGTTTTCTTTTAGATTTTTTATCTGTTCTAGAAGCCTGCCGTCTACTATTGAGTTGACGAAGTCGAGGGGAGTTTTGAATTCTACTGCAGCTCTTTCACTACAGAGATAATCTGCACTTTTCAGCTGTTGAAGTTTTATTTCTACACCTTTAGCTATTAGGTTTTTTATTATAGCTGAACTTCTTTCTCTATGGTCTGCGAAAATTAGTAGATTGTGATTAGGAATAAATTCTTTCAGTGTAGGTTGTTCTTTTTTTCTTAAGGGGGAAGAGATTTTATTTTTCAGGGTTTCAAGAATCCCATGCATCTTTTTTTGTTTATGGTGGGCGCTCCATCTGAAAGCAACATCTCGTGTGTTTTTAGTTAGAAGTATAATGACTTTTCCTTTTTCTAGTCTTCCTGTTCTTCCTTTTCTTTGTATGTGGCGAATAGCGCTAGGTATTGGTTCATAGAAAACAACTAGATCTACTTTTGGAATATCCAATCCTTCTTCAGCTATAGATGTTGCTACAAGAATATTGAATTTGTTTTCTCTGAAATCATCAAGTATTGCTTTTTGTTCTTTTTGACTGAGACCAATCCCCTTTTTTTTTAATTGCCCAACAAAAAGATTTGCTTTAGCCCCTTTTAGTTTATTTAATTCTGAAACTATCTTGGATGCAGAATCTCTATATTGGTTGAAAATTAAAATTTTGGTGTTTGTTTTTAATTCCTGAGTTATTATTTTTCTTAATTTGATTAATTTTGGATGTTCCATTTTTTCATCAATCAATCTTTCTGTGAGTAGAAATACTGATTTGAAATTTGGGTCTGCTACAAGATTTTTGACTGCTTTTATTTTTGTGGTGATTGACTGGGACCTTAATTTTTGTAGATATTGGTAGATGGTAGAAATTCCCTGTGTTTCTATTAATTCTTGGGCATGTTGTATTTTAATTATTTCTGCAACCAATGAAATAGATTGCCATAAAGTGTAGTTTGTTCTTTCTTGAGTTGCTTGTTTATGGAGTTCTGTTTGCATCCCCAATAATTCTCTTTTATTGATATATGCTAATGGTTTTTTTATAATTCCCCAAGATTTTAATTTTTGCAATCTTTCTTTTGCTGTGTTTTCAAGTAGAGTTTTTATTTTCTTTAATTTTTCTGGGAGTTCTACTTCCACCCACATTAATTCTGTTTCTTGGACATAAGGTCTGACATCTGGATCTTGTTCTGTTCTTACTTCAACCTCTTCTATGAAAAGATTTTCACATACTTCTGTGATTTTTTCTATCTCTGAACCTGGAGAAGCAGTAAGTCCTATTATTCTTGGATATTTTGCTAATTTATTATATTGTTTTGCAACCCAAACATAAGCATAATTACTCACTGCTCTGTGGGCTTCATCTACTCCAAGAAGGCTCACTTCCTTTAGGTTGATTCTTTTTGAGATTATATCATTTTCAATGCTCTGTGGTGTGCTGAAGATTATTTTTGAATTTTTCCACAATTCTATTCTTTTCTTGGGTGGTGTCGCCCCTGTAAAAATAGCCATATCTTTTGGGTTTGTGCTAAAGTTTTTTTTGAAGGCCAAAAAATATTGATCAATTAAAGGTTTTGTAGGCCCAACCAATAATATTTTGGATTTTGGATATTGGGTTAATCTTTGGGCGGCTAACATGAGAAAAATATTTGTTTTTCCAAGACCTGTTGGAAGCACAACTAAAGTATTTTTTATTGATGCTGTAGCTAAGATTGTTTCTTGATATAATCTAGGAGTAAAATTTTTAATCATAAAATTGAGATAGACTATTAGTTTATATAGATTTATAGCTTTTTATTCTTATTTTTGATTGTATATAATCTAATTCTAAATGGGTCGAAGGGTTTTAATTTTGTTTATTTGATTTAGCTATTTTAAATATTTATTTTCGTGTAAATAATAACTAAACAATGCACCTATTAAGAATAAAAGAAGAGTTACGAATTTATTACCATAATAACTTCCAAGAATATATCCTATTAAGAATCCTACAATGACTATAAAATAAGGTATTTTTACATTTTTTCTTTGCTGAAACCAGAATCTTCCAACAATCATTCCACAGAGAAATATAATAATGTAACTTAGGAATGCGCTCCCTGATGAAGTTGCCAGAAAAAATCCAATTACTAATAATATAAATGCTGAAATTTCTGCCCAATCTTTTGAAAAATTCATTTTATTATATAGCCTCCTTTTCAAAATAAATGTAAAACAATAACCAAGCGATTCCTGCAATTAATAATGCAAAAATCCATGAATAAATACTAAAATAAACCAATAGCCCATAACCTGCTATGAATCCAAATAAGGTTATGTAAAATAATCTAGAATAAAAAAATGTGTGAATGCCATCTAAGGGTGGGATTGGTAAAAGGTTGAATACTGCAACTGCCCAATTAATCAAAAATGCTTTATGAACTAGAGCTGTATTAATGGGTAGTGTAGGGAACCAGAGAACCAATGTTTTTAATAGTGTTGCGAGCACTATATTTGCTAAAGATCCTGCTAATCCTATCATCCCTAAATCTATAGGTCTTATACCATATCTGAATTTTCCAAGTTTTTGAATTGCTAAATGATGGAGAGTCATACCACTTAAGGCAAAGAACCACAAATATCCTCTTGAGATTATACAAAGTATAATTGCGGCTGCAATTCCATACCACCAAATTCTAGTTTTTACTTCATATCCACGGTGGACACCATATAATTTATGGGCAGATTCATGAACGATAATCGCTAGTAGAGATATAATAGTAGCATTAATTAAGTTTTTTAAACCCACAAAGAATTCAAATTCTACTCCATATCCCCATTCTCTGTATGAAGCTATGAAACCAAACACTAATGCAGCGATTAGTATCCCAGTCACCTCTTCTTTACTGAACTTGAAGTAACGCTTTACTTTATCTTGAAAGTCGCGAAATCCCATCTTTTTTTAAATTATAGTTTGTAGGTATTTAAGTATTTTGCTTTATTTTGAAAGAGTAAGAAATTGCTTCTTGGTCTTTTATTAATTCTATAACTTCTTTTTCATGACCAGCTCCAATGATTGCTAATATTTTTTTGTTGTTTTGGATTAAATGAAACAGGTTTCTCGCAATTATTTTGTTTCTTTCTTTTATGAGTACTTTGTAGATTGAAGGATAGCGTTTTTTTACTTTAGCGATTAATTTTTTTATAATTTTTTCATCAGGTACTTTTGTTAGATCAAAATCAATCTCTTTTTTTCTAAAAATAACTGCTTTGATTATGTCTACTAAAAAATTAAATTTTTCCTTCCAAGTTATTTCTTGAGAAAGTCTTTTGAGGGTGATTTCAATATCTTGATCAATCAAGGCTAATTTAATTTTGTGTTTTTTTGCTAGTTTTACTGCTGTGAGCATTTCTGCCCCTGGTTTTACTCCTACAACTTTTCCTAGTTTTTTCTCTGCCCATGCACCAATTAAACTGAATATGAACCCCTTGATACCTACTTTGAAAATATCTTTTAGATTGATTGAACGTTTTCCTTTATGGAGAAGCCCATATAATCTTTTTTGATCTAATTCAATTCCAATTATTTCTGGTTTTTGTGATTCTATGGCTTCTTTTACTTGATTTATGCTTTGTTTTGCGATGTGCGAGGTTCCAATGATTGTTAGGTTTTTGTATTTCATTTTTTAATTAAGAATACTAATTAAAGGTAATCTTTAAATATTAGTTAGTTTTAATAAAACTATCCATTAAAAAGAAGAAGACAAACGAATTAATTAAAATATTTGTCTTCTATAATTATGGTAATCAACTTAATTTATTAATAAATTATGTATATTGCTATATGGAGGGGAATTAATATGTTAAAGATGAAAAGAATATCTGAAGCTTATGATATGAAAGTTTTTACTGATACTGGCGATTATTTTGGAGATGTGGAAGAGTCAATTTTAACACATAACAAAGTTTTTGGTTGGAGGGTTAAAGCAACAAGAAACTCTTTTTTGAATAAAGTGCTTGGCTCTGCAAAAGGTGTGATTGTACCACATCAATTAGTTAAGTCTATTGGAGATATCATTATTATCAGTAAAGCTGCTGTGCCTTCTCAAGCATCTGACGATGAAGTAGAAGCAGAGTAGATTTTATTTTTTCTATTTCTTTTTTATTTTTCAGGTTTGATTATTTTGGATTTAATTTTACTTACAATGTAAGTATTAAGAAATTAGCTTATTTAGTTTATTCTAATAATTCTACACTATCTATTCTTCCATCTCCATCAAGATCAAATCCTTGAACAGCTACGGCAAAGGTTTTTTGGTCAGAGAATCTTTGAGTGATTAGTTTGTGGTGTCTTGTTAATGCAAGTACAGCTGCTTTTGTGCCAAGATACCTTATTCCTGCTAAAACTAATATCTTGTTTTCTGGGTTATAAGGGTTTGGAATTCTTGCTATGAATCCACAAGATTCATCTGTGTATTGTTTTCTTGTTTTTTCTGAAATAATTCCATAAGGTTTTTTGTCTGAGAATTTTATTGGGAGCATATCATTTACTTTTGAAACAATAAGGTTTGTTATAGGCCCTCCGACAAGAATTAAATTATTTTTCTTTTTTGTAGCAATATCTACATCTAAAACCACGCTAAATTTTTTGGGAATTGAGCTATAGTGCCCAAGAAATAATGCTAAATCAATTGCATAATGTCCATCTCTCGCTCTTGCTTTTTGTGGGCCATGAGGATCTGGACTACCCACCACTATATTGCAATTGAGTTTGTTATTTTGTATGAATGGTTTGAGAAATTCTTTTAGTTCTTTATCTTTTTCTTCATGAATTAATTTGTCCATATCTTTCCAATTTTGGCTTAGGGAGATGACAAAATTCATCTCTTTTGGTTTGTATTTTTTTGCTACTGTCCCCCTTATTTCTTTTTTTTCAACTAGTTCGAGAATTCCCGAATTGAGAAGTTGTTTTATATGGTAGTATACTTTTTGTTCATGTAGTTTTAGTTTTTTAGCTAATTCTGCAGGATACATGGGTTTTTTCGCTAAAGTTTCTAGTATATTGATTCTTATTGGGTGGTCTATTAAACGCATTGCTGAAGGATTGTGAAATATGAAAGCAGAATCATATACTAATTGATTTTCTTTTTCTCTTATTAGATAATTTTTAGGCATTTTTTTAGGTGAGTTTTTTTTGTTTATAAATTTTACTTTTTATTATAACTTTTTTTATAATATTCTTATAATTTTATATAAAGGTATTTTATTTTAAGTGGTTGTTTAGTGATGGTTTTTTGTTTAGGGGTTTCTTTGCCCTTCTTTGGTTAGATTGGTGGTTTTTTTGGGTTTGTTGGGGTTGGGGGGTCTGTTAGTGTTTGTTTTTATTTTTTTATTATAATTTAATTCTTAATTAATTATTTAAATGGCTGAATTTTAAATAAGATTATGGCAACTAAAATTGTGATAATGGCTGCAGGTAAGGGCACAAGAATGATGCCTTTAACGCAGTATGTTCCGAAGACTTTAATTAACGTAGGCGGAAAACCTTTCTTGTATTATGTTATGAAGAATGTGTTGAAAGCAGGGTATACAGAGATAGGCATTGTTGTAGGTTATAAAAAAGATAAGATTCAAGAATTTCTTAAAGATTTTGGGTTTAAAGCAAAACTCATGGAGCAAAAGAAAAGACTTGGTACTGGGCACGCACTTAAACAAATTAAAGGGTTTATAGACGGAGAAGATTTTGTAGTGATTGGTGGAGATAATCTATGGTCCACTAATGATTTGAAAGCTATGCGCGGAAAGAGTAAATTTTGTTATATTGCTGGCATGGAACACCCAAGTCCTGAAAAATACGGGGTGCTTCTTGAAGAAGAAGGTATGTTGAAAAAGATTGTTGAAAAACCAAAGAGTTTTGTTGGTAACTTGATTAATGTAGGGTTGTATAAATTTACTAATGATATTTTTGGGGCACTTGACAATATTAAGAAATCTGAAAGGGGAGAATATGAATTGACAGACGCAATTTCTTTATTGGCTTCTCAAGGAAAAGTAAAAGTGATGGAGCTTAAAGATTATTGGTTGGATTTAGGTTGTTTGGATGACATACCCTTGATTGAACAATTCTTGACTAAAAAGATATAGGAAAATGAGTGGAATTTTTGGTTACAAAGGCAAAAAGACTAGGTCTTTAAGCCGTTTAAGAGATTTTGTTGAGGAGATGATTTAATATGTGTGGGATTTTTGGATATAACGGGACACAGAACTCTTTTTCTATAGTATTTAATGGACTTAAAGATCTTGAATACAGGGGTTATGACTCTTGGGGTGTTGCTTCTTTGATTGATGGAAATATTAATGTAATTAAAAAAACCGGAAGGATAGGTGAAGATTTTGGTGGAAAGGAGATTAAAAGTTGTGTTTCTATTGGCCATACTCGTTGGAGTACTCATGGTAAACCTTCTGATAAAAATGCACATCCACATCTTAGTTGTGATGGAAAGATAGCTGTTGTTCATAATGGGATTATTGAGAATCATGATAAAATTAGGGAAAGATTGAAAGGACACAAATTCAAATCTGAGACAGATACAGAAGTGATTGCTCACTTAATAGAAGAATATATGAAGAAGTATGATTATAAAGAAGCGATTGTTAAAGCGCTTGGAGAATTAGAAGGAAGTTTTGCTTTAATGATATTGAATTCTGAAAGGGAAGATATTATTGCTGTAAGGAGGGGATCTCCATTAGTTATAGGGATTAAAGGGGAAGAGTTTTTTTTATCTTCTGATCTTTTGGCTTTGTTGAGACACACAAAAGAGATTGTTTTTGTGGAAGACGATGAAATGGTGATTTTTAATTCTGGTTTTAAAATGATTAATTTTGTTAGTGGCGAGATAGTGAATAGAAATCCAGAAGTCATGGATATTGATTTTAGTGAATCTGATAAAGGAGATTTTAGTCACTTTATGCTTAAAGAGATATATGAACAGCCAAAAGCGATTGAAAAAACTATTTCTGGAGATGGTGGCGAAGGGGTTGTATTTCAGATTCCTGATGAAGTGTTTTCTAAATTGAATAGGGTTGTGATTGTTGCTTGTGGAACTAGTTGGCATGCAGGATTGGTTGGAGAATATTGGATAGAAAGGTTTGCTGGAATACCAGTTGAAGTAGAATATGCGTCTGAATTTAGGTACAGAAAACCAATTATTGATGAAAATGTTTTAATTATTGCTATAAGTCAAAGTGGAGAGACTGCTGATACACTCGCTGCTGTAAAAGAGGCTAAAAGTGGGGGTGCGTTTATTTTTTCAATTTGTAATGTTTTTGGAAGCACACTGACTCGACTTTCTGATTTAGTTGTTTATACTCGGGCTGGTGCAGAAATAGGGGTAGCTTCTACTAAGGCTTTTACAACTCAATTGAGTGTACTTTATTTGCTTTCTTTGTTTTTTGGGCATAAAAAAGGGGATTTAGATGATGAGGAAGTGGAAAGGAGAATTGGGTTTTTGAAAGGGGTGCCTAAACAGATAGAAGATATTCTGAATAACGAAAAAAAGGTTAGAGAGATTGCTGAAAATTATTATCTTGATAAAAATGCACTTTATTTAGGTAGGGGTTTGAATTTTCCAATTGCCTTGGAAGGTGCGCTGAAATTGAAAGAGGTTTCTTATATTCATGCTGAAGGATATCCTGCTGCAGAAATGAAGCATGGGCCTATTGCTTTGATTGATAAAGATATGCCTGTTGTGTTTATTGCTGCAAAAGATAAAACTTATGAGAAAGTTATGGCAAATATTGAAGAAGTCAAATCAAGAAAAGGGAAGGTGATTGCTTTGGCTAGTGAAGGTGATTCTGTTGTTGCTGGAAAAGTAGATCATGTGTTATATATCCCTGAAGCAGATCATTTTATACTTCCTTTTTTGACTGTGATTCCTTTACAATTACTCGCTTATTATATTGCTGATTTAAGGGGGTGTGAAATCGATAAACCCCGTAATCTTGCGAAGAGTGTTACTGTTGAATAAAATGGAATTTAGAAAAGCTAACGAATTAGATAAAGAAATGATTGGAGAAGTTTTGAGACAGTGTTATAATATTGATTCTGTTGAAGAGGGTGTTGGGGTTTTTATGGAAGAGGTTAGTAAAGGATATAATTTTATTGTTGCTGAAGAAGCAGGAAAGATAGTTGGTTTGACTAGCTGGACTGTACATGGTTTAGTGAAACATGGATTAGCTGAATTAGATAGGATTGCTGTGTTGTTTGAATTTAGACAAAAAGGAGCTGGAAGAGGATTATTTAATTCTTTGATTGAAAATGCTAAAGAATTTTATTCTGTTGAAGGGGGGATGCTTCGGAAAGTGTATTTGATGACTCATGCAGATAATTTTAATGCTCAAGAATTTTATAATAAATTAGGGTTGAAAAGTGAGGCTAAATTAAAGGACCATTTTTATGATGGCAAAGATGAATTAGTTATGTCAATATTTGTGGAGGATTGATTATTATGAAAATTAAGGCGGTTATTTTTGATTTGGATGATACATTGTTTGATTGTAGTGGAATTCTGGCAGAATCTGCTAGAAAGCGGGCTGCTAAAGCAATGGTTAAAGCTGGTTTGAAATGTAAGTGGGAAAAAGCATATAAGAAGATTAACGAGTTTAAGCGAAAAAAAGGACCTAAGACAGATGCTTTTCAAAAAGTTGTGGATAAATTCGGACCTAAAGATTATTCTATTGTAAAAGAAGCTATTAAATCATATAATAGTGAAGAAGGGATTGAAGGGATTGAGTTGTTTCCAGGGGTGAAAGAGACTCTTGCTGAATTGAGAGAAGATTATAAATTGATTTTGGTGACTAGTGGGACAAGGGTGCGTCAACAGAAAAAAATAGATATGCTTGGGCTGAACCATGATTTTGATTTAATAATTATTGATGAATTGGAAGAACAATTATCAAAAGAAGATAGGTTTTTAGCTGTTTTAAAGAATTTTAAATTAGTTCCTGAAGAGGTGCTTGTGGTTGGAGATAGAATATTCTCTGAAATTAAAATAGGAAATATTTTGGGAATGACGACTGTGCAGATGTTGCATGGTGTTTATAGTGGATTAGTTCCTAAAAGAGGGGTAGAGGCTCCTGATTTTAGGATTACTAAGATTGCTGAATTAATTAGAATTTTGGAAGAATTAGAAAATCATAAAGAGTTGAAGGTGGTTGTGATTGGTGGGGGAACTGGATTGCCTTCAATGCTGAAAGGGTTGAAGAAATATACTCGTGAATTGACTGCTGTTGTGGGGGTTACAGATTCTGGTAGAAGTTCTGGAATGCTTAGAAAAGATTTTGATATGGCTCCGCCTGGAGATATAAGAAATTGTTTGGTTGCTTTGTCTGATGCTGAAAAACTGATGGGAGATTTATTTCAACACAGATTTATGAATGGTAGTTTAGAAGGGCATTCTTTTGGTAATTTGTTGATTACTGCGCTTACTCAGACCACTGGCAGTTATGAGAGAGCAATACATGAGGTTGGAGGAATTTTAAAGATAAAAGGTAGGGTGTTGCCTAGCTCTCACGAAAATGTACATATTTGTGCTGAATTTGAAGATGGAAATGTGATTAAAGAAGAAGATAATATTATTGATAGGCATAATCCTGATGTGCATTTGCGTCCTAGAATTAAAAAAGTGTTTCTGAGCAAAAAAGTCAAAGTTTGCGGTAGTGCTGTGAATGCTATTATGGATGCAGATATTGTGGTGATTGGTCCTGGAAGTTTGTTTACTAGTGTGATTACTAATTTACTTGTTAAAGGGATTCGTGATGCTGTTGTTAAGAGTAAAGCTAAGAAAGTTTATGTGTGTAATATAATGGCTCAACCTTCACAAACTTATGGATTTACATCATCTGAACATGTGGGGGAGATTGAGAAGTATTTAGGGAAAGGGGTTTTAGATTATATTATTTTGAATAATGAATTGCCCCCCAAGAAATTGTTGAGATTATATGAAAAAGATCATTCTCCTATGGTTGTGGTGGATAGGGTTGGATTGAAGAAATTCAAGGCTAAAAAGATAGAGGCAAATATTGTTGAAGATGTTAAGGAGATAAAGGTTTTGTGGAACAAAAAGAATTTACTCAGGCATGATTCTGATAAGATTGCTAAGATAATTGTTGGGTTGGAATAGTTTTATATACTTGTTTTATATTTTTTCTTTTTATGAAGATTGAAATGTCTGCACTGGATTTGAAGTATATGGTTGAAGAATTGCAAGTGCTAGTTGGAGGAAGGGTTGATAAAATCTATCAAATTGGTAAGAGAGAATTCTTTTTTAGGTTTCATGTGCCAAATGAGGGTAAAAAAATTCTAAAGTTGTTTTTACCTAATTTGATGTATATTACAAAAAGGTTGGGAAGAATGCCTCAAACCCCCATGGGTTATTGTGCTTTTTTGAGAAAATATCTAGATAATGCGCGTGTTCGTGAAGTTAAACAGAAAGGGTTTGAAAGAATAATTGAATTTGTTTTTGAGAAAAAGGAAAAGTTCGTGTTGCTTGTTGAGATGTTTAGTAGCGGAAACATGATCTTGTGTAAAGAGAATTATACTATGTTGTCTCCTTTGGAAGGACAAGACTGGAGATGTAGGAGTATTAGAAAAGGGTTGAAATATGAATTTCCTCCTGAAAGGGAAGATATTTTTAAGTTGAACCTTGTGCGATTTAAAGAGATAATTGCTGGAAGTGAAAGAGATAATATTGTAAAGACATTAGCTGTTGATTTTGGGCTTGGAGGAGTTTATGCTGAAGAGGTTTGTTTTGAGGTTATTGAGAAGGGGAAAAAAGAAGTCGGTGATAGTGAGATTAAGAAGTTGTTTAAATCTTTAGATGGATTGCTTAGTCGTAAATTAAAGCCTGTGGTGTATAAAGGTCGTAGAGCGTTTCCTTTTGAATTGAAAAGTTTTGAAGGAGACTTTAAGGAATTTGAGAGTTTTAGTGGGGCTTTGGATTATGTTAATTTTGAGAAAAAAGTTGCCTTTAAGGATAAAGTTGATGTTATTATAGAAAAACAAGAGCAGAATTTAGGGGTGCTTGAGAAAGAAATTGAAGAGAATGGAAAGATAGGTGATTTGATTTATAATAATTATGTTTTGGTTGCTGATGTGTTGAAACAGATTGATTCTGCTAGAAAGGAATTAGGATGGAAAGAAGTGAAAGAGAAACTGAAAGGGCACAAAGTTGTTAAAGAGATAGATGAAGCTGAAGGGAAGGTTGTTATTGACATATGATTCAAAGTAAGACAAAGATTTATAGAATAAATTTAAAGAAAAAAAAGTGGACAGCTTTCTGGGTTTCCCATACAAAGTATAGTACACCCCAAAACGTGTGCTTGCTTAACTTCTGAGATCGAGACGGGATCAGGTGAACCAAGCAGCTATGACCGTCCATAGAGAAGGATTTTTGATGGATTTATAAATCTTACTGTTTTTTGTGTTTGTAGAGGGTAAAGTTTTTAAATCTGGGTAGTTTATGATGTGAAGTTGAGGGGGTAAAACAATGAAAGTACTTATTTTAGCAGCAGGGTATGCAACTCGTCTTTATCCATTGACATTGGATACTCCTAAACCTTTATTGCCTATAGGTGATAAGGTGATGGTAGAACATATTCTTGATAGAATTAATTCTATAGATACAGTTATAGATGGGGTTTATATTGTGACAAATGAGAAATTCTATGGGCATTTTATAGAATGGGCAGAGAAGAGTGTTTTTGATGTTAAGATTATTAATGATGGTACTAAGAGTAATGATGATAGATTAGGGGCTATAGGGGATATTGATTTTGTGATTAAAGAGGAGAAAATAGGGGATGATTTGATGGTGATTGCAGGGGACAATCTTTTTGAATTTGATTTGAAAGCATTTTATGATTATTTTTGGGAAAAGAGTAAAAGTGTTGTAGCAATATATGATTTGAAAGAGAAAGAATTATTAGCCAATAAATTCGGAGTTGTTGAGTTAAATGAAGAAGATAGGATAATTGGGTTTGAAGAAAAACCTGCTGAACCAAAGACTAGTTTGACCGCTACTGCGTGTTATATATTTAGTAAAGATGATGTTGCTCTGTTGGAAAAGTGTATTGCTGAAAATGAAAGTCCTGATAATCTTGGAGATTTTATAAAGTGGTTATCAGAAAAAGAAGAAGTATATGGATTTGTGTTTAAAGAAGGGTGGTATGATATCGGAAGCAAAGAAGATTTGGAGAAGGTTAGAGGGTTGATGAAATGAAGATTTTATTTGTTTTGGAAAATTATTTACCCCATATAGGGGGGGTAGAAATAGTTTTTAAGAATTTATGTGAAGGTTTAGTTAAATTAGGCCATGATATTTCTATTGTTACTCATAGACTTAAAAATACTAAAAAATTTGAAATGATTGAGGGGGTTAAAATCCATAGGGTAAACTGCTTTCATAGTAGGTATTGGTTTACTTTTCTTTCCATACCTTTAGTGTTTAAATTAGCTAAAAAAGCAAAACTGATTCATACTACTACATTTAATGGGGCATTTCCTTCTTGGTTTGCATCTAAAATTTTGAGAAAACCAAATATAATTACTATCCACGAAGTGTGGGTTAATAAATGGAATAAATTAACGGAAATAGGTTTTTTGAAATCTAAAATTCATGATTTTTTAGAAAAAATGATTTATTTGCTCAATTTTGATAAATTTGCATGTGTTTCTTATTCTACTCAAAAACAACTCTTAGATTTAGGGATTAATAAAAATAAAGTTGTTGTAGTATATAATGGGGTAGATTATGAACATTGGAATCCTAAGAAATATGATGGAAAAAAGGTAAGAAAACAATTGGGTTTGGAGAATAATTTTGTTTATTTATTTACAGGAAGACCAGGAATTAGTAAAGGGTTGGAGTATCTCATAAAGGCGGTTCCACAAATATCCAAAAAAATACATAATGCTAAATTATTGGCTATATTTAGTAAAGATAAAGCATATAAAGAAAGGTATGATTATATCTTAAAATTAATAAAAGATTTAAAGATTAAAGATAAAGTAATATTATTGAACCCAGTTCCATATAAAGAATTACCTAGTTATGTAAAAGCAGTTGATTGTGTTGTTGTACCTAGTTTAGCAGAAGGATTTGGTTTTTCTGCTGCAGAAGCTTGTGCAATGGGTAAACCAGTAGTTGCAAGCAATACCACATCACTTCCAGAAGTTGTTTCTGGAAGATATGTTTTGGTAAAAACTAGGAGTTCTAAAGGAATTGCTAAAGGTGTTAAAGACGTTTTTAATGGAAAATATTTAAAAAAGAGGGCTGTTAAATTTGGATTAAAAGAAAACATTGATAAATAT
>CAZVVW010000005.1:0-71795 GCA_964630685.1 uncultured Methanosarcinales archaeon
TGAAAAGGATTGAGATAAAAGAATATAAACAGAGCGATTTTAAGTACTTTGAAGGGATAAACGGGGTAAGATCGATGTTCACTGAATTCATCACGAACTGCGAACCAAACACAAAAATGTATATAGCATCAGCACCAATAGCTTACGAAAAATGGAATGCCTTTTTAATAGAATTATTCCACAAACCAAGAATAAAAAATAATATACATCTACAAATAATAATACCAACAAAACTAAAAAAATACGGAAAAGAAAGGAAAAAACTACGACCAATAGAAATAAAATATTCAGAAACTGAAATGGAATCAGAATTTGGAGTAACAGAAGATTATGTTTACTTCTTGAGCTACGGAGACAAACCTTATGCATTATTAATAAAAGATAAAAACTTTGCAAACACACAAAAAAAGATATTCAAAACAATGTGGAGCGCAATAAAATAGTAACCTTTATAAAACATATATTTCTGCTGAAACAACATGAAGATACAAAATACACCAACAAGTACATTATTAGATAATGTTTCAAAGCAATTAAAAGAAATAAAAGAGATTACACCACCAGAATGGTCTAATTTCGTTAAAACCAGCTCTGCTAGAGAAAGGCCCCCCGTAGAAAAAGATTGGTGGTACGCAAGAGCAGCTTCAATTTTAAGAAAGGTATACATTTTAGGACCAATTGGAGTAAACAAATTAAGAAAAAAATAAATAGCGAGGTAGATTATGATAATAACAATATCTGGAGATCCTGGTTCTGGGAAAAGTACGGTTAGAAATTTATTAGCAGAGAGGTTAGGGTTGAAAAAGTATTCTATAGGGGATTTACGTGGTAAGATGGCTTTGGATAGGGGGCTGGATATTGATGAGTTGAATAAATTAGGTGAAGAAGAAGCATTTACTGATGAGGACGCAGATAAATATCAAAAAAAATTAGGAAAAGGGGAAGACAATTTTATTATTGATGGAAGGTTGAGTTATCATTTTATACCTAATTCTCTGAAATTGTTTTTGAAAGTAAATGTAAGAGAAGGGGCTAAGAGGATTTTTGGAGATAAAAGAGAAGATGAAGGTGATGCTGATAGTGTGGAAGAAGTTGAAGAAAGAGTGAAGAAAAGAATTGAAAGTGATAAAAGAAGATATCAAAAATATTATGGTCTTGATTATGAAAAAGAAGATAATTATGACTTAATTATTGACACCACTGAAATTTCTGCTAAAGAAGCTGCTGATAAGATTGTGAGTTTTATCCAAAAAACATATAAATAGGGGTTGGATTCTTTTTGTAAAATGGCAAAAACAATAAGACTTGCTACGCTTCGTCTTAAAGCCTTTGCAATTTTAAAAAATCAATAAAAATTAAGTAAAATGGCAAAAACAAAGATAAAAGATTTCATAGAAGTTGATTTTACTGGAAGAATAAAAGAAACCAACGAGGTTTTTGATACTACTGTAGCTAAAATAGCTAAAGATAATGGGCTTACTGATAAAAGTGAGTATAAACCAACTGTAATTTGTGTTGGTCAAGGACATTTATTCAAAAAAATTGAAGAACAAATAGTTGGTAAAGAAGCTGGAAGAAATTACAAAGTGGAATTAAGTCCAGAAGAATCTTTTGGTAAAAAAGATGCTAAATTATTTAGAATGATTCCCGTTTCTGTTTTTAAGAAAAATAAAATGAACCCTGTTCCTGGATTACCTTTAGAAGTTGATGGAATGAGAGGTATTGTAAGAACTGTTGGTGGTGGAAGATGTATGGTTGATTTTAACCACCCTTTATCTGGAAAAGATGTTGTTTATACCATTAAAGTAAATAAGATTGTTAAAGATGTTATTGATAAAGTTAAATCTATAATTGAAATGGATTTAAGGGTTAATGAATTTAAAGTTGAACAAAAAGATAAAAGTAAGGGTATAAATATTATCTTTGAGGAAAAAGTTGCAAAACATTTCAATGATGAAATGAAAAAAGCAGTTGAGAAAAGGGTTAAAGACTTAGTGGGTGTTAAAGTAAATATTAAGTGATTCTAGGTATATTCATATTGTTCTTCTATATATATTGCTGTACCGAAATGTTTTTAAAAAAGGGTGAGTTAATCTTTATTTAAGTAAAACGTGGGGGGAAATAATATGAGTTCAGTACAACCTATATTTATAATGCCAGAAGATTCAGAAAGAGCTTCTGGAAAAAATGCACAAAAGATGAATATTTCTGCTGCCAAACAAGTTGCAGAAGCTGTAAAATCCACTTTAGGTCCTAAAGGAATGGATAAAATGCTTGTTGATTCTATGGGTAATGTTACTGTTACCAATGATGGAGTTACTATCCTAAATGAAATGTCTATAGAACATCCTTCTGCTAAAATGATTGTTGAAGTCGCAAAAACCCAAGAAACTGAAGTTGGGGATGGTACTACAACTGCTGTTATTTTGGCTGGTGAATTATTAAAAAAATCGGAAGATTTACTTGATCAAGAAGTTCATCCTACTGTAATCATCAAAGGGTATAGGATAGCTGCTGAAAAAGCACAGGTTGTACTTAATAATATTGCAGAAAACATTTCCGAACATAATAATGAATTATTAAAAAATATTGCAATTACTGGTATGACTGGCAAAGGCGCTGAAGTTGCTAAAGAAAAACTTAGTGAACTTGCAATGGGTGCTGTTAAAAGTGTAATGGAAAAAGAAAATGGTTCTATTAATATTGATTTGGATAACATTAAAATAGAAAAAAAGGTGGGTGCTTCTGTTGAAGATTCTGAACTTGTTGAAGGGATTATTCTAGATAAAGAAAAAATACACCCTGGAATGCCTAGAATTGTAAAAAACGCCAAAGTTGCATTAATTGATTCATCTATTGAAATAAAAAGTACTGAAATAGATGCAAAAATACAAATTACAGATCCTGGACAAATGCAGGCTTTCTTAGACCAAGAAGAAAAAATGATCAAGGGTATGGTGAATAAAATTGTGAAAAGTGGTGCAAAGGTAGTTTTTTGTCAAAAAGGGGTTGATGATATTGCTCAACATTTTTTAGCTAAAAATGATATGTATGTTTGTAGGAGAGTTAAAGCGAGTGATATGAAAAAATTAAGCAGAGCTACTGGCGCCAAAATAATCACAAATTTAGATGACTTGAGCAAAAATGATTTAGGTAATGTGGGAGTTGTTGAAGAATCCAAAGTTGGAGATGAAGAAATGACTTATGTTAAAAAATGTAAAAACGCTAAATCTGTTACTTTACTTTTGAGGGGTGGAACAGAACATGTTACTGACGAAATAAAAAGAGCTATGGATGATGCTGTTGGAGATGTGGCTGCTGCACTTAAAATAGGGAAAATTGTTGGTGGTGCAGGAAGTATTGAGATAGAACTATCACGAAATATTAGTCATTTCGCAAGTAGCTTGTTTGGACGAGAAAGATTAGCTGTACAAGCTTTTGCTGATGCTATGGAAGTGATTCCGCGAACATTGGCAGAAAATGCAGGGCTTGACCCTATTGATGTGATTACAGAAATGAAAGCAATGCATGATAAAGGTAAAAAATGGGCTGGCGTTGATGTTATTAGTGGTAGGACAGTTGATGCTTGGAAAAATGGGATAATTGAACCTTTGAAGATAAAAACTCAGGCACTTAGTTCTGCAGCTGAAGTTGCTACTATGATTTTAAGGATTGATGATGTAATTATGAGTAATAGTAGTAAAGAAGGGGGAGCTCCAATGGGAATGCCCTCAGGTGGAATGAGTGGAATGCCTCCCATGTAGGATTGTTTAGTCTACTCATTTGTCTTGATTCTGTTATTTTTTTAGGGTGATTTAAAAACTAGTTGAAAAAACTAACTGAAAAAGTGAAGAAATAAAAAAGAATAAGAAAGAATAAAAAAATGGAAAAAATTAATTTTTTCTGAATAGACCTTTAATTTTGTTTACTGCTCTTGAATACATTGAAGGTTTGTGGTCTGGTTTAGATACTAAATTGGATTTTCTCCTGTTTTATAGATGTGAGTTTCATAAAACTGTTTGATCTTTCCAATCAAGTTGGTTTCTTTATTTCCTAATAGTTTTTCTCTCAAATCATTTGCAGATTTTTTTTGTTTCAAATAAAGGAATGCATATCCCTCAATTGTAGCTACTTTATCAGCATGACTTAAACCTCTTAGATTAAATATATAATCTCTATTTCCTGTGCTTTCTCTTGAAAAATAATCTTTTACTTCAGGGGTTATATTAGAATCATTATCTAATTTTTCTCCAAAAGTATTCAGATTTATATCATCCCAATTTGTAGTGTTTTCTTCAAATTTATCGATTTCACTTAAAATATAATTCTTAATTTCTGTATTAAAGATATCAAAAATTTGTTTGGTTTCTTCTGTTTTTTCAGCGTATAGTTTAACAAATTTCTTTTTTTGTTTTTTAGTAAATAGAGAATCAATAACTTTGTCCTTGAAATGGTCTTTTCTTGCATCTGAAATCTCAATAGTCCCACCAAATAAATGGTCTTTTCTTAAATAATTTAAATCTTCTTCTGAATGTAATTTATCTAACCACTTATCAACTGCAACTACTGTTTGTTCGTATTTAGCTAAAGGGGCTAAAGATTCACTACATTCATAATTTCCATTTTTTATAGCTTCCAAATCATTATCTAATGATTTAATTTGGGTTCTATAATTTCTTGAATTTAAATTAAAATCTTGTTCAAAAGAACTTCTATCAGCTTTTATATCATTAATAATTGTATTTAAATTTCTTGTTGGTTGTGTAGCTCCTGTATGATAAATTGGATCTAGAGAAGTTACTGGCGAAACAAAAGATTGAGTAATAAACAATTGATTATAATCTCTTGCTATGGGCTTATTATTCATCAAATTAACTGGAGAAGATGTGTCTGGTAAAGAATATATTTTTTTAGTTTTAAATGACTCTTATCTAAATTTTTGATTTTAAAATAATTTTTTCCGAATAAATCAAGAACATTTTGATTTAAATCTTTATTGATTTTATAATTAAATGAATTTCTTCTATTTTTAAAATATTTTTTATTTTTCCTATAAGTGACATTTTTTCACCTCCTCAAATGGTGTAACCATTATTGAGTAATTACTTAATAGTAGTAACTTATTTATAAGTCTTTCTGTTTTTTTCTGAAAATCTTTCAGAAATGTGTTTAGCGCTTTTTTTATGAAATATTGTATTAACTTAGATATAATCTTTTTAAAAAACGAAAACATTATAAATTAATAAACAATTAGTTGTGTTAAGTTTAAGGATATTTATATTCAAAAAAAGTGGTGATTAATATGGCTGATAAAGAACCTTTTGAAATTGTACCTAAAAAAGAAGTTGATGATCTTAAAAAAGATGTTAAGGAACTCAAAGAAAATCCCTTGGGATCTAGTTCTTCTGGTAATGAGTTAATTAATTCTGTTGGTAGATTAACTCAAAGTATGGATAATATGTTTGAATTGTTCAAGGTTGCTAATAAAGAAATAAAAGAAGAAGCGAGCACTCTTGAATTTATTAAAAAAATTACACCTTTGTTTGATAATCTAAATAAAAAATTAGATCATTTGACAGAACAGCATGATAAAATTGCTGAAGGTATTGTTGCAGTTGCAGAAATGGCGAAAGAGATTAAGGACAGGAATGTGCCTGTAATTCAAAAAACAAAAGAACCAGCCTATGAAGCTGCTGCAAAACCTATTCCTGCACCAAGACCTGGAAGAATGGCTCCTCCTTCAGCTGGAATGAGGCCTGCGCCAGGAAGACCTCCGATTGCACCCCCAAGATAAGATGGTGGAAGAAACGGATTCTAATAATGAGAAAGAAATAGATATTAAGAGAGTAAAATATTTTTTAAAGCATGTTTTTGGAGCACATAAAAAAGTCGATGATAGAAATAAAGCACGGGATGAGTTAAATAATCATTTTGAAAAACTGAGGAACACGCCAGGGATTAGTAAAACAAAAAGGATTAATGATGGATTGGATGTGCTTAGAGAAAAAATGCACAATGTGCTGAAAAAAGAGAAAGATATTATTTCTTATCGTGAAATTGAATCTGAAAAAATTGCTGGTTTAATGGAAGAGGTAAGAGTTTTGAAAGAGGAATTAACCAAAGTTAAAGATGAAAAAAAATCTAAAGTTGTTGAAGTCAAAGAAAAGATTGTTAAAAATAATAAACCCAAACCTCTTCAAGTAAAAACTAAAAAACCATCAAAAACAGTAAGATTACTTAAAGATAAAATAAAAGAATTGGAACTTGTTCATAAAAAATTCAAAAAAAGTGGAAAACATAAAAAAGAATTAAAGATAATTGAAACTAAATTAAAATCATTTAAAGCTAAACTTAAAAAATCTTAAAGATCTTTCGCCATAACTGTTTTTCTGCCATTAGATTCTGCACGAGAAATCGCTTCTATAATAAGTTTTTGCACTTTACTATTTAATGCGTCTGCAAAATCGCCTGCAACATTGTATTTTCCAACAACATTCTTTATATTTGATTTAACTATTAAATTGTCTGACATTTGTATCACCTGTGTTATTATTTGTGAAAGTAATTTATAAATTTTTGTCTTATTTTATTTATTTATGGCAACAAGAAGACTATTGTCTTCAGGTAGCTATAAATGATTCTTATTTATGGCAACAAGAAGACTATTGTCTTCAGGTAGCTATAAATGATTCTTATTTATGGCAAAACCAAAACACTAATTTATTTTTTGATTTTTTATCTAATCTGCAGAAGCCAAAACGCTCAAACTGAATAATATCGCCTTCTTTAAGTTTAGATGTTAATGGTTCTGCTAACCCTTTTAAGGTTGTATTGTTAGGCATTAGTACTTCTACTATTGTTAACTTCTCTTCTGTTGGGAGCCAATGTATAATCTCATCTCCTTTTTGCCTATAGGATTCTGGCGAAGTTGAATCAAAAACTAATTTTTTTCCTTGTTTTTGGAAAGTTAAACAATCCATCAATCTGTATAGTTTTTTATCTTTTAATGTATCTGAATCTTCTTTAGTTATGTAAAAAGAATCGCTGGTTTTTAATGTCCTATTGCCTCTTTTAGGGTAATCTGGATGAAGTTTCAATTTTACTTCTCTTTTTTCTGCTTTTTCTATTTTAATCTTTATGGGGTTGGGGATGAAAAAGTAACGATTACTTTTTAGCTCAAGAATTGATTTATTGAAGGAGTTTAGTGCTTTAAAAAATTCTTTTGATGTGATTACTTTGTCTACTAAAGATAATCCAATTTGTTTGGTGTATTCAATAAATGCATTTGGTTGATACCCCCTCCTTCTAAGCGCTTCTAAAAAAGGAAGTCTTATATCATCCCAACCAGAAAAATCGCCTTTTTCTATTCTTTCTTTAGTTTTACTACAAGAGATTTCTAAGCCTTTGAATTTGTACCTTCCAATAAAATATGTTTTAGGAATTTGTTTATTGAGCACTTTATACATTAATTCTTGTCTTTTGGCATTATCTGCATGGTCTTTTCCACGAATTATGTGGGTCATTCCTGCTGAAATATCATCAACAGTTACTGAAAAATTCATTAAGGGCCAAACCCTGTATTTGGTGCCTTGTCTTGGATGTTTTGATTCATTTATTCTTGCTAAAGGAAAATCCCTCATTGCTGGATTGTTGTGCGCCATGTCTGCTTTAAATCTTAAAACTGCTTCTCCTTGTTTGAATCCTTTTTTGTTAAGCATTTTTTCCCATCTTTCAATATTTTCTGTTATTGAAAAATATCTGCAAGGGCAATTTTCTTTATTTTTTGAATATTGTTTGAATTTTTCAGGATCACATGTACAAACATATGCTTTGCCTTTTTTTATGAATTTTTCAGCATATTTGTAATAAGTTTCCATCCTATCTGACTGAATCCATACTTCCGATACATTTCCAAATATCCAATCAGCATCTCTTGGTAATAGTTTGTATGCTGGAATATAGATATTGTCTGGATTTGTATCTTCAATTCTCAGTATGAATTTTCCTTTGTATTTTTTGGTGTAAAG
Organism: uncultured Methanosarcinales archaeon; assembly: GCA_964630685.1. Classification (GTDB taxonomy): domain Archaea; phylum Nanobdellota; class Nanobdellia; order Woesearchaeales; family BS150m-G63; genus BS150m-G63. Next base: position 8,028 of record CAZVVW010000005.1, read on the forward strand.
AGAAGTCAGTGCCCCTGTGATTGCATGTCCTATATGCATAGGTCCAGAAGGCGATGGTGCTAAACGCATTATGACTCCATTTTCTGTATTTTCTAGCTCTTTTAGCTTTTTTTCTTCTTTTGGTCTGGTTTCTAACAGTTCTGGAGCTAATTTTTTTAATTGGTTTAGTTGTGCTTCTTGAGGTAGGGAATTTACTTCACTAATTATTTTATTTATCTCTGGAACAAGAGTTTTCATATCATTTTTAGCAGAAGGAATGTCTCCAATTATTTTTGGAATTACACTCTTTAGTTGTGCCTTTCCCTTATATTTAACAGCATTTTGAAGAGTATATTTTAGCACTACTTTTTTTATATTGGGCATATAGTGTTTAAGAGATAACCTGTATAAAAATCTTTCTTATATCTCTGTTTTTCTAAAAATATGGGGACTTTTAGAAAGATTTATAAATTAAGTAGGGGTTATAGAGTATCCGAGGGAAACCATGGGACGAATAAAAACACAATTAGTAAAAAGGATAACAAACGATTTAATTAAAGCACATAGTAAAGAACTTAAAAAGGACTTTGATGAAAACAAAGGAATTATAGGAAAATTTGCAAAAATTCCCTCTACAAAGATGAGAAATGTGATTGCGGGATATGTGACTAGAAGAATGAAAAATGATGAAGATTTATAATCATTTTTAGCTGAAATAAAATAATAACTAGTGAGGTAACTAATATGGGATCAGACAACTCGATTTTTGTTGGCGGAAAGCCTTTTATGAACTATGTGACTGGAATAGTTATGCAATTTACTACAAAAGGTGCTGAAGAAGTTATAGTGAAGGCAAGAGGTAAGTTTATTTCTCGAGCAGTGGATATATCTGAAGTAACAACTAAAAGATTCTTAAAAGACCAAGTAAAAGTAATTGGTATTGAAATAGACTCAGAAGAATTCAAAAACAAAGAAGGCAAAGACGTAAGGGTTTCGACAATAGAAATCACTTTGAAAAAAGAATAATTGATTGATGAGCGACCATGAAATTAATAAAATTAACAAGAGTAGTCTGGGGTGAACTCAAGGAACTATTCAAAAAGAAAGAAGCTAAATATCTTTGGGTAGGGCCTGGTAAGAACCCTTTTGAGAATTAATTTTTTCTTTATTTTTACTTATTTTTACATTACTTTTTTATATTAAAGATTCTTTTAATATTAGTTATGGCCCTATAGCATAACCTGGATAGTGCATCCGGCTTCGGACCGGCTGATGAGGGTTCGAATCCCTCTAGGGTCATTTTTTATTTTAATCTAGATAAAATCACCTAAGAAAAAGAAAAAAAATTGTATTAAAATTTGGTTCTTGTTGATTATTTATTCTATTTATTTATTGCTTTTTGGAATTTGTGGATTCCTATGATGAGGAAAGCTACAGTCCACCAATTCAATGCCCAAAAACTCCACCATCCTAAATCTTGACCTAGATATAAAATACCTACAATCAAAACAAGAAGTCCCCAAGTTTTTGAAGAGTGGCAACAACATTCTTTTTTAGCCATATCGATTACCTCCAATATTTTTGTTTTATGATTATCTTATCAATTAATGAAAACTATTTTATGTTAATTATAATAAAATTTATCAAGGTGATTGTTGACAGTTGTATAAGAATACTGCTTTCTCATTTCCGGTTTTTACAACAGTTGCAGAACAATATTCTCTTTCTTCAAATTCCCCTTCTGTCAAATTCATTATTTGGCCCTCTCTGATATCTGTAAGCACATCTATTGCTTCTCCAGCTAAAGAAGAAGTTTTACCAAGACTAAATAGAAATATAAACGATGCTAAAATAGCAAAAGCGATTACTCCAACAAGAACTATCTTTAAGGTTTTATCGACATCTAAATCACTCTTTTTTGGCATTTTAAAGACTAAGAATGGTAAATATATAAAAGTTTCGGAAAACCAAAAATTTATTAATGAATGATGTTTAAATTATTTTAGAATGGTGGTGATATGAAAAGAACATTTATTCTTTCAAATAGGGTGTTTCTTAAAAAGGGAGTTATACTATTACTTATCTTACAAATATTTTGTGAATAATGTATTTATGTGCTTAATTGTCTTGCAAAAGAAAGACAATTAATTAAAAACCTTGGAGGTGTTTGGTGAATGAAAAAAATAGTGTATAAAGGAATACATAAATTAAATAAACAAGAAGAGAAAAAATTAAATGTATTGGCCAAAGAGTATTTTGAAAAAATAAAATTAGTGTTAAAGGACTTGAATTCTATACAAGTTAATGTTGATACTCATCATACAGAAGGTAAAAGAAAAAAATATGAGTTAAACATTAAAGCAATTGCACCTAGTAATGTTTTAAGAACTCAGGTTGATGAATGGGATCTAGCGAAAACAACCCATAAAGGATTTAAAAAAATTATTAAAGAAGCCCAACATAAAACGAAATATTCTGGGAAAAAAGTGAAAGGTAAATGGCGTATGGCTGGGCTACTTAAGAAAACAGGACTGTTTAGAAGGTGAGATAGAAAAGTTTATAAATGGTAAATTAATCCTTGAATGTAAGAAAGAGAAGAAAAGAAGCAAGAGGTTTGCTTTTTCTCTAAATATAAGATGAAACCTCTATTACCAAGTTTACGGGAAAAGAAAAGGTATTTGGCGTTTGAGATTATCTCAAGCAAAAAAGTAAATAAAATGCCTTACGAAGAAATACAGAAATCTATGTTAGGTTTACATGGAAGTGTAGGTTTAGCTGATGCTGGATTAATATTCCTTAAAAACAAATGGAACACAGAATTACAAAGAGGTATAGTGAAAGTGAGTCATCGGAGTGTTGATGACTTAAAAGGAACATTATGTTTTGTTGATAAAATTAATAATACAGAAAGCATCATAAAAAGTGTTGGTGTTTCTGGAATTTTAAAAAAGGCAGAGGAAAAATATTTGAGATAAAAAATTTAAAACTAGGAGGAGATAAAATAAAATGGATCAAATGTCACATCAAGCAATGGGTTATGACAGGGCAATTACAATGTTTAGTCCTGACGGAAGATTGTTACAAGTAGAATATGCTAAAAAAACTGTAAAGCAAGGCTCAACTGCTATTGGAATAGTATGTAAAGATGGTGTTTTGTTGGTTACAGATAAAAGAATAGTTAGTAAATTAGTGGTTACTGGAGCTATTGAAAAAATATGGCAAATAGATGACCATGTTGGTGTTACTGCATCCGGAATATTATCTGATGCAAGAGTGTTAATAGAAAATGCTCAAGTAAAAGCACAACAACATAGAGTTACTTATAATAATGAAATAGATATCTTGAGTGTAGTTAAAGATATATGTCAATTAAAACAAATTTGCACTCAAAGTGGCGGATTAAGACCTTTTGGTGTAAGTTTATTGGTTGCAGGAGTAGATGAAACAGGCCCTGTATTATTTGAAACAGATCCTATTGGAATCTATTTTAGGTATAAAGCAGCTGCAATCGGAGAAGGAGAAGCAGAAGTTGAACAAATGCTTGAAAAATATTACAAAGAAGATATGACTCTTGAAGAAGGATTGAAACTTGCATTAAAAGCATTAAGTAAATCTCTCGGAAAAGGTTTCAAAGCAGAAAGGGTAGATGCAGCATATATCTCTGTTAAAGATAAAAAATTCCAAAAATTAGGAAGAAAAGATATTGATAAAGCTAGTAAGGGAAACAAGTGATGTAGATGTAAAACCAGAAGACTCATTAACATTCGTCTTCAGGCCTTGTTCACCCCTCGTAAAAACAGAACTCGGAGGTTCACAAGATGGTAGGAATAACACATGATCATGAAAAGATTCATCTGAATCTTGGAAGAATAAAGAAGGAAGGGGAAAACTTTGAGATAGTTGTAGACCCTGATTTAGCTATTGAATTTAAAGATGGAAAAGAAGTAGATATTAGAGAAGTGTTAAAGAGTGAGGAAGTGTTTTCTGATGCTAAAAAAGGATTATTGTGTTCTGAAACAAGAATGAAAGAAGTGTTTGGCACTGAAGATGTTTTAGAAGTTGCAAAAATAATCTTAAAAGAAGGTGAAGTCCAATTAACTGCAGAGTACCGGCAAAGTTTAATTGAAGCAAAAAGAAAACAAATTATAGAAAATATTCACAAAAATGCTGTTGATCCAAGTAATGGATTGCCTCATCCAGTAGCAAGGATAGAGAATGCATTTGATGAAGCAAAGGTGCGGATTGATGAATTCAAATCTGCTAAAGATCAACTACAAGACATACTAAAACAGATAAGGCCAATTTTACCAATAAGTTTTGAATTAAAAGAAATTGAGATAAAAATACCAGCAGAACATGCTGGAAAGGCTAATTCAATTGTTAGGAATCTTGCTAGTATAAAAAATGAAAATTGGCTGAACGATGGTTCTTGGTCAGTTGTTGTTGAGATTCCTGCTGGAATACAACAAGAATTATTTGACCGATTAAATGAAGTTGTTCATGGCGAATTAGAATCAAAAATATTAAAGTAAAATATAGGAGGAAAATACGATGAGTAAATTATTAGTAAAAGAAAGAGACGTTGTTGTCCCTGGCGAAGATATTGTAGAAGGGATGGATTACTTACCATCTAAAGGAACATATAGGGAAGGAGATAAAATAGTTGCTTCCCAATTAGGATTAGTTAGGATAGATGGAAAAGTGATAAAAGTTATACCACTATCAGGAAAATATTCCCCTAAAAGGGGAGACACAGTAATCGGAAAAGTGATTGATGTGTTAATGAGTGGTTGGAGAATAGACATGGATGGAGCATATTCTGCAATGTTGGGATTAAAAGAAGCTACTTCTTCATTTATAGCAAGAGGTGCTGATTTAACAAAATATTATGATATTGGAGACTATATCGCAGTTAATATTACAAATGTTACAAGTCAAAAATTAATTGATGTTAGTATGCGAGGTCCTGGGCTAAGGAAACTTGAAGGTGGCTGTTTTATTGAAGTCAACACAAGCAAAGTGCCTAGAATTATAGGTAAACAGGGTTCAATGATTTCTATGATAAAACAAGCAACTGATTGTAGGGTAATTGTTGGTCAAAATGGTATTGTTTGGATATCTGGAACTCCAGAAATGGAAGCTATTGTAATTGATGTAATTAAAAAAATTGCAAAAGAAGCGCATGTTCCAGGATTAACAGATACAATTCAAAAATATTTGGACAAAAAAGTTCCAAAGAAAAAACCTGTTGAACCTAAAGCTGTAGCTACAGAAGCTGAAGAAGAATCAAAAAAAGATTCTTCAACCAAAGAAGAAATTAAAGATACTAAGGAGAAAGAAAACACCCCAAGTAAGGAGGAGAAAAAATGAGTTATAAGAAAAGATTAGATGGGAGAAAATTCGATGAATTGCGACCTATTGAAGCAAAAGCAGGCATTATAGCAAGAGCAGATGGCTCTGGTTATTTTAAAATTGGAAACACAATTGCCTATGCGGCTGTTTATGGTCCAAGGGAATTATATCCAAGATTTATGCAAAATCCTGAAAAAGGAATAATAAGGGTTAACTATAATATGCTTCCATTTTCTAGTAAAGGAAACAGGGTACGACCTGGAGGAAGTAGGCGAAGTCAAGAAATTTCAATGGTAACTGAAAAGGCATTGTTGCCGGTTCTTAATTTGGAAGAATTTCCAAATTCAGTTGTAGATATATTTATTGAGTTACCTCAAACAGATGCAGGAACAAGATGTGCAGGTATTTGTGCTGCTTCAATCGCTTTAGCAGATGCTGGCATAACTATGAAAGACATGGTTTCTTCAGTCTCTGTAGGGAGAGTTGACGACCAAGTTGTTGTTGATTTAAACTATGATGAAGAAGCATATGATGCGCCTGTAGCAGATGTACCTCTTGCTTTTTTAAATAAGAGTGATGAGATTTCATTGCTTCAGATGGACGGAGATATAACTGAAGAACAATTGTTCAAAGCAGTTGAAATGGGAAAGAAAGCTTGTAAACAAATAAATAAAGCACAAAAAGAAGCTTTGAAAAATAAATATAAGTGAGGTTAAGAAAATGGAACAAGAAAATAATGATCATCTGGTAAAGGCATTAGAAGCTGATGTTAGATTTGATGGAAGAAAAAAATTACAATATAGAGATATAACAATAGAATCTGGAGTTTACAAAAACGCTGAAGGTTCTGCAAGAGTGACTATTGGCGGAACTGAAGTTTTGGCAGGAGTCAAAATGGAAATCAGAGAACCATACCCTGATAGCCCTGATAAAGGAACTATTATGGTTGGTGCTGAATTAATACCTTTAGCTAATCCAGAATTTGAATTAGGAAGACCAAGTATTCAAGCTGTTGAATTAGCAAGAGTTGTGGATAGAGGAATTAGAGAATCTGGAATGATTGATTTTAAGAAACTCTGCATCAAAAAAGGAGAAAACGTTTGGGTAGTTTCTATCGATATAGTGCCTATGAATGATGAAGGGAACTTATTTGATGCGTCTGCTTTAGCTGCTTTGGTTGCTGTAAAAGATGCTGTTTTTCCTAAATTAGATGGAGATGTAATTGATTATTCGGAAAAAACAAAAAATAAATTACCTTTAGATAAGGAACCAATTTCAGTTACAGTATTAAAGATTGGAAAACACTTTATAGTGGATCCTACAATCACTGAAGAATCTAAAATCGATGCTAGATTAATGACTTCTTTTGGTGAAGATGGAACAATCCATGCTATGCAAAAAGGTGGAGAATCTCCTTTAAGTGCTGATGACTTGAAAGAAATGGTAAAAATAGCAAAGACTAAATCAAAAGAACTTAGAAAATTTATTTGAGGTGATATAATATGGCTGAAGATAAAAAAGTAAGTTACACTAAGTATGAAAAAGCAAGGATGATAGGAAGTAGAGCTCTACAACTTTCTCAGGGAGCTCCTTTTTATGTGAAATTAAGTGAAAAAGAATTAAAAGCGATAAAATATAACCCTATAGAGATTGCAACCTTAGAATTTGATCAAGGGTTACTTCCTATAACAGTTAAAAGACCTTTAACTAAAAAAGGAAAAGAAGAGGACGAAAAGAATTAGCTCTTCAAAAAAGAAAAAATAAAATTATGCTGAAATTATTTCAGCAAAATTCTTTTTTCACATTAGAAATGCTCCAATTATTAGGAGTATTCCTATGATCACATAAAGATATGGGCTGTATAAAAATGCCAAGAAAGGTATGGCTATACTTATACCAAAATTTGCTAAAAGAGGTATGATGCCCATTATTGTGACTACTATTCCTGCTATGATGCTGACCCATTTCATGAAATCTTCGTCTTCTATAAAACCCATTATCATAAGATAGATTCCGCCTACTGTAAGGAGTATTTCTAACACTATCCCTGCTGGTGTGTATGGTAGATTAAAATCTAAAACTCCAAATTTGTTTAGTAATGGAAATATACCCATTACAAAAATGAGTAAACCTAGAATTAATCCCGGAAGACTTTTTTCAACTTCCCAGTCACCTTTTTTGTCCCACATTGATATCACCTCTGAGTATGATGTAAGGTATAAAGAAGAGGGGATATATAAAACTTACTTCTAAAAAGATTCAACAACTAATGTTTTTAGGTGAACATTTCTTTTGGGGTTTGTCTTTTAGAGAAAGAATTATTTCGCACTTTTTGCAAATTTCTTTGCTTGCTGGACCTTCACAAATAGTGCATTCATTTACAGTTCCTTTTACTTTATCCTTTTGCTTGTGAACTGTTTCTAAAAAGAATCTTACTATTTTATATTTTACATCTGGGTGGTCTTTTTCGAATTTATTCAACATATCTAAAAATTTCTTCCTGTAAGAGTTTGTTCTACAAGGGCAAGGAGTGTAATTTACTGGGAATTTCATTAGTTTTGAATATGTTTCTGCCTCTTTTTCTGAACAGAGATATAATGGTTTTACCCTTCTTACAAATGCTTTGGTTTCTTTTGAACCTGCGATTGGACCTTGCCTTCTTGCTAATTTAGGATCATTTCTGAATATGTTCATAAGAAAAGCTTGTGCTTCATCGTCTAGGTTATGTCCTGTAACCAACACATCTAATTTATGTTTTTTAGCGTATTTGTTTAACAAAAATCTTCTTAGAATTCCGCAAACCATACAAGAAGAATAATTATGTCCTTTGGAGTTTAATACTGATTTTAGATAGCAAAGAGAGTATCCAAACTCTTTTCTGAAAGAAATTTCATTTAGTTTTATTTCGTATTTTTTGCAGACTGATTTTAGGTTTTTTAGGTTTTCTTTTGTGTAATTTCCAATTAAAGCGTCAACTGTTAGTGCGATTGGATTGTAACCTAGTTTATGTAGAATGTACATCACAACAGTAGAATCTTTTCCCCCAGATACAGCCACGCCTATTTTCTCTTTATGTGTGAATAATTTAAACTTTCTTATTGTTTTTCTTACTTTATTTTCAAAATAATCTATAAAATGAGACCTACATAAATCTGAACATATTGCCTTCTTTCCGCATTTAATACACTTTTTCATAAGAATTTGTTGGTTTGTGGGGGTTTTTATTATTTGTGGTTTTAATTAGTGATTCAAGAAATAACATTCACTGGCTTTTTCTTTAAAAAAGAAGTAATATTTGTGATTGTTGTGTCAACAATTCTCTTTATTGCTTCTTTACTATTAAAGGCATTGTGAGGAGTAAATACTACATTATCCATTTTAAATATTTCATAGTCTTTGACTAATTGCTTCCATTTTTTTAAGTGTTTTTCTTTGTAAAGTCTTTGTTTTTCTTCTCTCACCATCTCTTCACCTTCAATCACATCTAAACCAGCTCCAGCAATGTGTTTTTTCTTTAAAGCAGAGTATAATGCCTCTGTTTCTATGAGTCCCCCTCTGGCTGTATTAATCAGGATTGCGCCCTTTTTGATTTTGCTTATATTCTCTTTGTTAATTATGTGATGAGTATATTTATTCAATGGAGCATGTAATGTAATTATATCTGAATGTGATAATAGGTTATCTAAATCAGAATATTCAAAACCAAGTACTTCTGAAAGAAATTTATTTTTTCTCACATCATAAGCTAAAACTTTCATGCCAAACCCTTTTGCGATTTTGATTACATGCAAACCAATATGGCCTGCACCAATTACACCCAAAGTTTTTCCTTTCAAATCAAAACCAGTTAATCCATCTATTGAAAAATCATCTTTTAATGTCCTTACATAAGATTTGTGAATGTGCCTTGAAAGGGATAATATTAATCCAAAAGTGTGTTCAGCTACAGTGTTTTCCCCATAAAAAGGTACATTAGTAACAACTATTTTCTTTTTTCTACATAATTTTGTATCAATATGGTCAAAACCAGTTGATCTTGTAGATATCATCTTTAAGTTAGGAAATTGCTTGATGACTTCTTTATTAATTTTAGAATTAATAAAAACAGAAATTATATCTGCATTTTTTGCTTTTTTGATGTTCTCGGGAGTTGTGTGCTCATTAAAGAAATAAAGGGTATGACTTTTTAATTGATCTCTTATGTGTGGTTTTTCCCATGCTTCTGAACGTTTAATTCCAAAAAATGCTATTTTTATCTTAATCACCTCGTCTGATTATTAAAATGGTTTAAGTATTTAATTTTAACTATTTATAAAAAAAGAAAAAATAATGATTATGTTCGCTTAAAATTATTTTAAGTTCCATAAACCATGTAAATTACAGTATGCTCTTGCTGTGATATCTTCTGTTTTTATGTTGAATTCTGCTGTTGGTGCATCTCCAGGATTTAAGTCTTGCCGATACACTTTTCCGCCTGCTATAACTTCTATCCATTCAATATAATGATCAGATTCCATCGGATGTTCAACAGAGCCCACTTTTACTTTGACTCCAGTTTCAGTTTTTTCTATAACTGGAACGTGTTTCTCTTGTGCAGCATCTTCTGTATTTTCAGTCATTAATTTCATAGGTTTATTGCAACATACTAATTCACCTACACCACCATGCAATACTTCAACAATATTCCCACAAATATTGCATTTATAGATTTGTTTTTGTTCAGCCATTTTATTGTTTCTTAAAATTCACACATATCTTCTGGCTCAAAATGTTCTTGTTTATGTTTGCAAGAGGGGCATTCTCTTGGCGCTTCTTTGCCTTTGTGAATGTATCCACATTTATCACATTTCCATTTTATTGGTTTATCTCTTTTGAATACATTTCCTTTTTCAACCATTTCTAAGAGTTTTTTATATCTCTCTTCATGATGTTTTTCAGTTTTTCCTATTTCTGCAAATAATTTAGCAGCTTCTTTGTTTCCTTCTTCTTCTGCATCTTTAACGAAATCAGGATACATATTTTCTGTTTCAAAATGCTCTCCTTCGATTGCTGCTTTTAGATTTGCTTTTGTAGTTCCAATACCATTTAGTAATTTAAACTCATCTTTTGCGTGTTGCATCTCGTTATTTGCTGTTTCTTCAAATATTTTTGCTATGTAATTATAGCCTTCTTTTTTTGCCACTTTTGCAAAAAAAGTATATTTATTCCTTGCTTGGCTTTCACCCGCAAAGGCTGCTTTTAGATTCTGTTTTGTTTTACTCATTTTATTTTTTCCTCCGGCATTTACTACAAATGCCATTAAATATTATATGAACATTATTTACCCTAAACTTATTTTGATCAATTTCATCAAGAGCATACTCTGATATGTCTGGGTGGAATATATCATGTATTTTTCCACATTTATCACATACAAAATGTTGATGTAAAGAAGTATCTGCATCAAAATGATATTGCCCTTTTACTTCTAATTTAAGAATTTGATTAGCTTCAGCCATTTGGTTTAAATTTCTATGTACAGTTGCTAGGCTTATTGTATGTATTTTTGATTTAATTTTTTTATATACCTGTTCTGCTGTAGGGTGTGTTTTTACACCTTTCAAGTATTCTAAAATCTTTAATCTTTGGTGAGTATTTTTCATTTTGATATTTATTTTAAATAATAATGATTACTATTTAGGAATTAATCCTACTTTATAAAGTTTTTGGAATTGTGATAAATATGAAAAAGATTAATCACAACAGAAAAAGTTAAAAAGCCCTATCTATTATGATGGGTTATGAAAGAAATAACTGATGAAAAACTCAGAAAATACTTTTCAGTAACAAGAAAAGCATTAGATGTGTTAAAAATAGTTGCACCTACAAAAACCCCTTTACATGATGTTGCAAAAGATTTCCTTAAAATGGCTGTAAATTATTTTAAAGATGCTGCTCATTTTAAAGAAAAGGGAGAATATGTTAATGCTTTTGCTGCCTTAAATTATGCACATGGTTGGCTTGATGCTGGAGCAAGACTGGGTCTTTTTGATGTAAATCATAATAATAAATTATTTACTGTTGATTGATTATTGAATTAATTCTATATTGCTTAGATCATTCCTAGAGAAAGAGCAACAGCCATTGCTATACCTATTAAAATCATTATTATTCCAGCTATAAGGTGGAGTAATCTCAATCTTCTTTGTCTTAATCTTTCTAACCTTTCTGTAGTAGAAAGTCCATTATAAACAATGAGTGTGATAGCAATCATTGGAGAAATGAATATTAAGTTGTAAAGTAAAAGGTAGAGTATTCCTGCTAGTTGTGTTGCTTGTTTTGCCAGCAATCCAAGGATTACTATGTAAGGTCCTGAGGTGCAGGGCAAGAGAAAAAGACTTACTATAAATCCAACTACAAGTGCTCCTGGAATTGAAGTTATTCCTGTAATCAATTTTTTCATTCTTGGACGCCAACTTATTGGCACTTCCATTAAAATTCCTTTACCATACCAAAAATAATCTTTCACATTCATTATTCCTACTATAAATGCCAACATTGTTACAACAATGTAGAAAGTTCTTGTTAATCCAGATGCCTGGAGTGCACTAAATAACCCTAAACCCATCAAGAAGTAAGAAATATAAATTGCAGCTGAAAAAGTAAATCCTGCTAATAATGCTCTTTTTCTTTTTCCTGTTGAGAGTATTGCTGTCATTAATAAAATTAGTACTGCAAAGGCACATGGATTTATTGCGTCAACTATTGCTGCGCCGATTACGACTGGAATTGTTAGTGCTGTAGTCATTTTCTTTTTGTTTTGTGTTTTATTTTATTTTTATGTTTTTTTCTCTTTGTTAAATAATAAATTATTAAAAGTAGGACTGAAGCAATGAATGCCCAACCCACTATTGAATGTGATTGATTGATTTGGGGATTTATAGGGTCTGAATCATCTATGGTACATTCTGTTTCATTAGAACTTCCAGGCATTGCTGTTTCACAATAGTTTTTTAAACAATAGTTTATTCTTGCTTCTACTTTTTCTGCAATAGAATTACTAAAACCAGTATAAATCTGTTCGCCTATGATGCTTGTAGGGACCCCTTCAATATTTGCATCTAATGCGCTACAAGATTGTTGTAAAAGAAGACTATTTTCTGGATTAAAATATACTTCATATCTTATAATATTTAAAGTTGGGTATTTCTCTTGCATATCTTCTAAGAAAATTTCCATGCCTGCGCAATGAGGACACCCTTGCCCATAAAAGAAATAAAGATTTACTGGATTTTGGGCTATAACTGTGCTTAAACTGATTACTGCGATTAATAAAAATAATAATGTTTTTTTATTCATGTTAATTCCTTTGTTAAAACAATAAAAAGAGAAGGATATTTAAATTTTGTTGTTTCTATTAAGTGTTATTTTAAAGTTTTATTTTCTATTTTGACGCGGTTATATTATTATTAAATAAATTAAACTAGTTATAAGAAATAACTTAGCAATAATTGGATAAAAATTTAATTTTATGGGGGTGATTAAATTCTTTCTTTACTTCTGAAGGGTATTTAATAATTTTAAAAAAATATAAACAGAAAATTATCTCCTAATCTTAGGATAAATATCTGGTTCCATGAATACTCTAAAAGTCTTTACTGCATATCCTTTTTCTTTTACCATCATCTCTTCTGAAGTGAGTCTTGCTGCTCCGAGTGCGATTAATTCTCCTTTAAGTGTTACAACAGCAACTAAATCATGAGGATTAATCTCTGAATCCAATCTTGAGATTCCTGGCAAAGAAAGATTAGAACCATGACATAAAGAGTCAACTGCTGTATCTAATGCATATATTTTTGGAAGGTGTGCTATTGCAGCTTCTACTGGTTTTATGCAATATCTTATGAACTTTTCGTTGTTTGAAAAATTTGAAGAATTTTTAGAATTCTTGTTATTTTTTTCTTTTTTATAATAGTGTAATGCGTCTGCTAAATCTTGAAGCGTAACTATTGTGGATTCATCAAAAGGTCCTGCTTTTGTTCTTCTTAATTCAGCCATATGTGCTCCGCCAAGGTTTCTCCCAATATCATGAATGAGTTTTCTGATATAAGTTCCTGCTTGACAACCAACCCTAAATAAAACATCTTGGCCAGTTATTTCCATAATTTCTATGTAATAAATATTTCTTTCTCTTAACTGTCTTTTTACAGCTGACTTAACTGGTGGAAGTTGTTCTATTTTTCCAATATAATTATTAAATTCGTTTCTTATATCTTTTTCTGAAACAGATTTATGAAAATGAGCGACTGCTATGTATTCCTTTCCTGCCGGAAGAAGTACTTGAACTATCTTGGTTGAGTCTTCTAGTGCTGTTGGGAGCACACCTGTTACATTTGGATCTAAGGTGCCTGAATGTCCTGCTTTTTTTGCTTTTAATATTCTTTTAATATAATCGGCTACTTGGTGAGATGTTGGACCTTGTGGTTTGTCTATATTGATTATCCCTGTTTTGAGTAATGTTTCTACTGAACGCTCTTCCGGAATTGCACCATATTCTGAGCTAGTTTGAGCTTGTTTTTTTGTCAAGACTTTTCTTTTTATTAATTCAAAGGGTAATTTATTCATAAAATTGCTTGTTGGTGTTTGGTTTAATAAATTTTTGTTTTTAGTTTGAATTGATTTGAAGTTATAGGAGATGTAATTAACTGGTTTCAGGAGCAAGAAACTGAAATTAACTTTAGTAATACAGACGTAGATGGTGGAGAAGATTTTGTAGATATATGGGAATTAACTGGTGAAGGATATACCTTCGCATGTCTAAACAGTGAAGGACAATTATTCAGAAGCGACATTGCATGTAATGAACTAAATTAATTTTAGTTCAATTTTTTTCTTTTATTTCTTTTATTTCTTTTATTTTTTTAATTTAGAAAACAGATTTGATTCTTTTAAAAAAACCTTTGTGTTTACTCTCTTTTGCTAATTGTTTGAATATGTCTTTTTGTTTTTTAGTGAGTTTTTCTGGTGTTTCTACTATAACTTTGACTATCTGAGAACCTACACCATAACCTTGTAAATGAGGGATTCCTTTTCCTTTCATTTTGAATTGTGTGTCTGTTTGTGTTCCTGCTGGCACTTTTAGTGTTGCTTTACTATTTAATATTGGAACCTCTATTTCTGTGCCTAAAGCTGCTTCTGAGAAAGAGATTGGTGCTTCGAGGAATATGTCATCATCTTTTCTCTCAAACGTGCTGTGGGGCTTTATATGAATGCTTATGTAAAGATCTCCTGGCACTCCATCTTCGCTAGCTTCACCTTCCCCACTTAATCTTAATTTAAATCCATTAGCGATTCCTTTAGGGACATCTACTTCTATTTTTTTCTCAACTTCTACTCTTTTTTTACCTTGACATTTTGAGCAATTAGAAGTGATTACTTTACCTTCCCCCCTACATATATTACAAGGTGCGGTTGTGCTAAAAACACCAAATGGAGTTCTCTGTGTTCTTCTTTGATATCCTGCACCTTGACAATTATCGCAGGTTTTGATATCTGAAGCCGATTTTGCGCCAGTACCATTGCATTGGTCACAAGTTTCAAATTTATTAATTATGATCTGTTTTTTTGCGCCAAAAGCTGCGTCTTCTAATTCTATCTCTAAATTGTAAAGGAGGTCTGAGCCTTTACGTGGTGCTCTATGTCCATTACGGAAAAAACCTCCTCCGCCAAAAAAAGTGTCAAAGATATCATCAAAATCAAAACTATCGTGCATAAATTCAGAGAAATCAAATCCTTCAAATCCTGATTTAAATCCTGCTCCACCCGCTCCTTCTGAGCCAAATTTATCATAATTAGCTTTTTTTTCATCATCTGCCAATACAGATGCTGCTTCATTTATCCCTTTAAATTTCTCTTCATACTCTTTTTTCTTATCATCTGGAGCTCTATCTGGATGAAATTTTAAAGCTAATTTTTTGTAAGCTTTCTTAATCTCTTGCTTGGTTGCGTTCTTGTTAACTCCAAGTGTTTCATAATAATCTTTGCTCATGTGTATTACCTAAAATTAAAATAAATAGAAAAATAAAATAAAAAGAACTATTTGTTCTTTTTCTTATCTTTTTCTTTAAACTCTGCGTCAACTACTTTTTCGTCTTTACTTTTTGTTTCTGCTTTATCAGTCTTTCCTTTTTTGTCGTCTTTTGGTTTTTCTTTTGCTGCTTTAGCTGCTTGTTCTGCTGCAACTTTTTGATACATCTCTGTTGATATTGCTTGAACTTTCTCGTTTACTTCTTCGAGTTTTTTCTTAATTTTTTCAATATCTTTTTTCTCTGGTTCAAGTAGTTTTTTCAGCTCATCAATCATCTTTTTGACTTCACCTAGTTTTTTGTCATCTGCTTTACCTTTCATATCTTTGAAAAGTTTTTCAGTTGTGTAAACTAAAGTATCTGCTTGATTAATAGTCTCGATTTCTTCTTTCTTCTTCTTATCTTCTTCTGAATGTTCTTCTGCAGATTTTTTCATATTCTCAATGTCATCATCACTTAAGTTTGAAGTTCCTGTAACTGTTATCTGTTGTTGTTTTCCTGTACCAAGATCTTTTGCGCTAACATTCACAATTCCATTAGCGTCAATGTCAAAAGTAACCTCTATCTGAGGTATTCCTCTTGGTGCTGGAGGTATTCCAACTAAATCAAATCTTCCAAGTGCTTTATTATCTGTAGCCATAGCTCTTTCACCTTGCAATACATTAATTGTTACTGCTGGTTGATTATCTGCTGCTGTAGAGAACACTTGTGATTTCTTTGTTGGAATTGTTGTGTTCTTTTCAATTAAAGGGGTTCTTACTCCGCCAAGAGTTTCTATACCTAAGGTTAGTGGAGTTACATCTAACAATAAAATATCTTTAATGTCTCCTCCAAGTATTCCTGCCTGAATTGCTGCGCCAAGAGCTACAACTTCATCAGGATTAACAGATTTGTCTCCATCTTTTCCTGTAATATCTTTAACCATCTTCTGTACAGAAGGAATTCTTGTTGAACCACCCACTAAAATTACTTTATCAATATCTTTTGAAGTTACTTTAGCATCTTTCATTGCTTGTTTTGTTGGACCTTCTAAATTATCGATTATTGTTGAGATTAATTCTTCAAATTTAGATTTCTTAAGTTCCATGTTCAAATGTTTTGGACCTGCATCTGTTGCAGTTACAAAAGGTAGATTGATTGTTGCTTTTTGTGCTGTACTCAATTCAATCTTTGCTTTTTCTGCTGCTTCTCTTAATCTTTGAAGAGCTGTTTTATCTTCTCTTAAATCAACTTTATTTTCTTTTTTGAATTCTTCTGCCATCCAATCAATCAATAGATCATCAATATCATCCCCACCTAAATGGTTATTTCCAGAGGTAGATTTAACTTCAAAAACTCCGTCGCCCAATTCTAAAACTGACACGTCAAAAGTTCCACCGCCAAAATCAAACACCATTATAGTGTGGTCGTGATCTTTATCTAAACCATAAGCTAATGATGCTGCTGTTGGTTCGTTTACTATTCTTAATACTTTTAATCCGGCAATTTCTCCAGCGTCTTTTGTTGCTTGTCTTTGAGAATCATTAAAATATGCTGGTACAGTAATTACTGCATCTGTAACTTTCCTTCCCAAGTAAGCTTCTGCATCTGTTTTCAATTTTTGTAAAACCATCGCACTTAACTCTTGAGGTGTGTAATCTTTATCTTCAACAGTTATCTTTTCTGAAGAACCCATTTTTCTCTTTATACTCCTAACAGTATGTTCTGGATTCAAAACTGCTTGGTTTCTTGCTAATTTCCCTATGATTATTTCTTTGTCTTTAATCAAAACTACACTAGGTGTAGTCCTATCTCCTTCTGCGTTAGGTATAATTGTTGGTTTTCCAGCCTCCATTACTGCTGCTGCTGAAAAGGTAGTACCAAGGTCTATACCTATGGCTTTGCTAACTCCACTCTCTTTTTTGGTGGTTTGTTTTTTTTCTTTTGTTTTTTCTTTTGTCATTTTATTTATTCCTCCTATGAATCTATTATCTCAATATTTCATAATTGATTATTTTTCTTAATTTGATTTTATTTGGAACTAATTCAAGTAGTGCTCCACCTGGGATAGTTTTATTGTGTTTGAGGTATTCTGCATATTGCCTAATTGATTCTGGATCATCTGGATTTACAAAATGATTCAAAATGAACCAAGTATGCATTTGTTCTCCGTGTGCGTGACCACTTGCAATTTTGCATTGAAGTGGTTTTGCTTTGTGTACTTTACAAATATTTTTTTCATCATCAAAGAAGACACATTTGCCATAAGGTTTTCCTTGTTCTTTGAGTATTTTTGGTCTTAAGAGTTTAGTGTTGAATAACTCTATCTCTTCGAGATATTTGTCTTTGAGTTCCTTTTCATTGAGTTTTAAAAATTTGGCTAGCTTTTTTTCTTCTCCTTTTTTGAATGCTCCTGCACCATACTTACATCCATGATTACATTTATCACATTTACATTCTCCTGCTAATTTTATTGCAACTTTTTCTGGTGTCAAACTTGAAATAAATAAAGAATTAAAATACATTTTTATCACCCTTTCTTGGCCACTTTTACTTTTGTTGGCCTGATAACTTTGTCATTAAGCGTATATCCTTTTTGGAACTCTTCAATTATTGTTCCTGGTTTTTCTTTTGAGATTTCTTGCATCAATGCTTCGTGTTCTTCAGGGTTAAATTGTGTTTTTAATGCTTGAATTGATTTTAATCCTGCTTTTCCTAAGATATCTCTTAAATTTGCGTAGACTAAATCAATGCCTTTAATGAATTCTTCTTTATTGGAGGTGTGTTTTAATGCTAATTCAAAATTATCTAACACGGGAAGAATATTTGAAATCAAATCTTTATTAACATATTTAATAAATTCTGCTTTTTCTATCTCTGTTCTTTTTTTATAATTCTCAAAATCTGCTTGAATGTGTTGTAATGTTAGTGTCAATTCTTTTATTTTATGTAAAGATTCATCTTTTTCTTTATATGTTTCCTTTTTTGGCGATTTTGATTTTTTTGCTGTCATTTTAGTGGTTTTCGTTGATTTTAAATCAACATAGTTTAATTAAAAGCAACAACTAATATATAAATGTTTCGGGGAAGATTTAAATATCTTAAAAAAATAATTAAAATTATGGCATCTAGCTATCAAAGAATCACTATAATCAAAATAAGAAAACCATTGAAAAAAGATATTAATGATGAACTTCAATGGTTGGGAGCATCTCTTGGCTTGTTTAATTTACGTGATAAGGATAAAAGTTGTTTTAGGATTTTTGTAGAATTATTAAAAATTTCTAAGAAAGGGAATAGTGTTTCTAGTGATGAACTTGCTTTTAGGGCTGGTTTAAGTCGCGGAACTGTGATTCATCATATCAATAAATTAATTGATGCAGGACTTGTGGTTACTGATGATAGAAAATACATTCTTAGAGAAAATAAATTAGCCCCTTTAATAGATGAGCTAGAAAATGATATGAAAAGAACTTATAACGCCCTTAAAGAGATAGCGAAAGATATTGATGAAAAGATTTGATGGGTAGGGTTGAATAATTTTCAGATTATACAAAATATTGACGGATTTTTCTCAAAAAGACTTATAAATCTCAAAATAGAATTATTATTTTAGTGTTGTGGAGGTAAAATGATATCAAATAAAGAATTACTAATATTAAATCATTTGAGGGGTGACTCTAGAAAATCTTTAGCTGAAATAAGCAGAAATACTGGGATCCCTATAAGTACTGTTTTTGATAAATTGGTATGGTTAGAAAAAAAAGTGATTAATAGGTATGTCTCTTTGTTGGATTTTCAAAAAATTGGTTATGGAATCAAAGTTAATATGTTGTTTAAAATTAATAAAGACTTCACTGAATTTAAAAAATTTTTAATGAATCACAAAAAAATAAATTCCATTTTTAGATTAAGTGGAAATTATGATTTCTTAGCTGAATGTGTGTTTAAAGATATGAAAGAATTTAGTTGTTTTTCTGAAAAATTGGATAAATTTGATCTAATTGATAAACAAGAATACCACTTAATTGAAGAGATAAAGGTTGAAGGATTTAATCCTAAATCAATGTAACACTCAAAAATTTTATAATCACTCTTTTTTAGATGTGCCAAACCAGTTCTTAATATTTTTTTTTATTTTTTCTTTTAATTTTAAAAATATACGTTTGACATTTCCTTTTATTACGTGTTGATATTTAACTTTAAGTGCTGGTTTTAGGTGACGAACATAATTATGATAAACTCCTGGAGAGTAAGATGCTAATCTAGATGCACTTTTTGGTTCTTTTCCCACTACAAAATTTTTTTTATTTCTTATATTTTCAAAAAAAGATTTAATGTCTTTAGCTCTAGAATATGTAACTATTTTTCCTACTTCAAATAATGCGTGTGCATCTGAACCTCCAGTTATTGATTTATTGAGTTGCCAAGCCCACTCTATAGATTTCTTATTCATCCCCCTTAAATTTGAACCACATAATACTTCAAAAGTGGGTAATTCTCTTAGAATAGATTCACTCAGGTGTTTCTTTTTTATACAATTAAATAAACCCACCCTAGATGGTGCAAAAGGGTGTGCTACTGAAAGAACACAATCATATTTTTTCGAATGTTCAATAATCTCTTTTGTTTTGACTTTTGTGGTAAAATTTGGGTGTTCTAATTTTTTATCTTTTATGTATTTAATATAAAAATATTCTAAATCTCTTGGGTGTGTGAAATAAAACAAAAGATGTATGCCTTCAAATGTTGTTAGTTCTATCCCAGGAATTATCTTAACTCCAAAAGTATTTGTGTATGCTTTTAATGCGCCGATTATTTCATTATGGTCTGTAATTGCTAAACCAATTCCTAATTTTTTTGCTTTTTTGAGGATTGTAGGAACTCCGTTTGCACCATCAGAATATTTAGTATGTACATGCATATCAAACATAGAGAATCCTTGTTTGTTTAATTTCTCGTAATCAGGTTTTCCGAATGAAACGTTTTTGAGCATAGTGCTTTTAGATTTTTGTAGATTTATAAAGATTACGAATTACCATTATACTAAATATGCCAATGTTGAAGGGCTTCTTCTTCCAATAATTGGTCCATCTTTAACTATGAATCCTGTGTTTTTTAAGTTGTCCCTTGTTATTCTTGCACAACTATAAGTTGCTAAAATTGCTTTAGGTTTCATTAATTTTTTAATATCTCTAAAAAAAGATTCTGTCCAAAGTTCTGGATTTTTTGGTGGTGAGAATGGATCGAGAAAGATGGCATCAAACTTTTCTGTGATTGTTTTAATTGTATTTACTGCATCTCCAATAATTATTTTCAATCTTTCGTGAGGTTTTCCAGAAGCAACTGATTGAATTATCTTGTAAGATTTTAAGGGTATTGATAATTTTTGGGTTGCTTTTAATGCTTTTGGATCTTTTTCAAGAGAAATCACCTCTGCACCAACTTCTAAAGCCGCTGCCGCATTGTACCCCAGACCAAATCCAATATCAAGAACTTTTGAGTTTTTGGTTATCTTGCAAGGTTTTATGTATTTTAATTCTGATTCTTCTAATGCTCCACTTTTAGAATGATAACATTCATCATATTCTGGATTTCTTAAAGTTACTGAACCATCATCTGTTATTACTCTTTTCATAATCTTGTTTTTATAATCTAATTATTTCAGAACGTTTTGGACCTACAGAAATTTCTTTAATGTTTATGTTTTTTCCTCCTGGAGATTCCCTCATTAACTGTCGGATTCTAGTTACATAGACTTTTGCATTATTAGGTAACTCTTGGAAAGTTCTTGCGCCAGAGATGTCTTCTGTCCATCCACTCATTTCTTCATAAATTGGTTCTGCTTTGCTTAATGATTCTAAATCTAAAGGGAATGTTTTATGGACTGTTCCATCTACTTTGTAGGCTGTGCATATTTTTAATGGAGAAATTCCTGTTAATACATCTAATTTAGTGATTGCTACGCTTGTAAGGCCGTTCAGGTATGCTGCAGTTCTTGTCATAACTGCATCAAAATATCCACATCTTCTTTCTCTTCCTGTGCTGGCTCCAACCTCATTTCCTTGTTTTCTTACTTGATCTATGAGTTGATCTTTAAATTCTGTAGGAAAAGGACCTTCTCCAACTCTTGTGGTGTATGCTTTAACTATCCCTACAACCTCATCTATTTTTGTAGGTCCAACCCCTAATCCTACACAAGCTCCCCCTGCAATTGGATTTGAACTAGTAACAAATGGATATGTTCCATAATTTAAATCGAGAAAGGTGCCTTGTGCACCTTCAAATAGCACATTTTTTCCTTCTGCTATTGCATTATTGATTATTATTGAAGTATCTGCTATATGGGGTTTTAATTTATTCCCTATCCTTAACAAATCTTCTAGCATTTGTTTGCTTTTAATTCCATGATCATTCCCATATTTTGTATAATCTAAAAGAGTTTTATCTAAACCTTTTTCTATTAAATCTTGGTTGGATCTAACTTCTTCTCGAGTTAGGTGTCTTAAAATATCATTAATATCAAAAGAATTCAGACATAGATTGAAAATATACCTATTGGTTTCATCTATTTTAGATTTTAAATTTTCTTCAAATGAATTTTCGTTGAGTAAATCCATCACCCTCAAACCTGTTCTTTCTGTTTTATCAGTATAAGATGGGCCTATCCCTCTTGCTGTTGTTCCTATGGCATTCCCTCCTCTTTTCTTTATCCTTTCTTGAGCAACATCTTTTATTCTGTGGTATGGCAAAATAAGGTGTGTTCTTCCATCAATGAATAGTCTGTCTTCTAGATCTATATTTTTGTTATCTAGATATTTGAATTCGTTCATCAATGCTTTTGGATCTAAAACAACTCCTGGACCAATTATAGATTTCTTGTGTTTTTCTTTATGAATTATCCCAGAAGGAACTAAATGAAGAACAAAAGTTTCTTCTCCAACTACGACTGTATGGCCTGCGTTTGCGCCACCTTGGTATCTTGCAACAATATCTGATTCTGCTGTATAAACATCAACTAATTTTCCTTTTCCTTCATCGCCCCATTGGCAACCCACAACTACTTTGACAGTCATAAAACCACCCCACTTAGTATTAATTTCATAAGTATTTAGTTTATATATTTAATTATGTATATGTTGAAGAATAACAAAAAATAAAAAGCTTTGCTTTTTTATATTATTTATTAGGGGATGGTAAACATAAAAAATTTAGATGAATTAGTTGTTGCAACCATTTCTAGAACTCATGAAGAATTTTCACAGAATGTTGCTGAGTATGTTGGACAACATGAAGATATTGAAAATGTGATGGATCCAAGAATTTTTTCTGGTGGCGAATATAATTCAAAATTTAGATATGAGAATGGGGGGAAAACTGATTTAGAAGGGAAAGCAGTTTACCTTATTTCTACTCAAGGGCCTTTTCAGAATCCTCAAGATATGGCTATGCGTGCTTTTATTGCTGCGCGTACTGCAAAAGAAAATGGAGCTGGTGGAGTGTATCTTGTTGCTACTGATTTAAGTTATTCTAGACAAGATAGGGGTGCCAAAGAAGATGGAAGAATGATGGGAGAAGGTAATGCTGCCAAATTGTATTCTGAATTGTTAGCTCATTCAGGAGTTGATGGTGTTATAACTATGCATGGTCACAATAAAAAAATACGTGGTTTTTATAAAAAAGAAATAGGGAAAAATGGAGATAAAATATTTTTTGATGTCTGGCCATATAGTTTACTTGCACATTACTTAGTTACAAAATCTTCTTTGAAAATAAAAAACCGTGGAGAGAATATTGTTGTTGTTTCTCCCGATAAGGGCGCACGAAAATTTTCAGAAAAATTAAGAGATGCATTATATCTTAAAAATGTTGGAATGCTTTACCTCAATAAAGCCAGGCGAATGGTAAATAAGCCAGATGCTGTTACTATTGATAATCCTCAACTAGTTGGTGCTGATTCTCTCGAAGGAAAAACAATCATCTTTCCTGATGATATAATAGATACTGGCGGAACACTAATGAAAACAGTGGATTGGTTAAATAACACTCATTGGGACCATGGATTGGGAATTCCTTCAAAATATTTCTTTTATTTTACTCATGCTGTCATGAGTGGCAAAGCACATAATGAAATACAGAATAAATTATCGAAATTAAATGCTCAGGAATTTATAACTACTAATACTAGGCCTTACATTACTGATCAAAGAACATTTAGATTTAAGAAAAATTCTACTATCTTATGAGTTCCTAATCTTTTTGGTGATATTATTTTAAAGTATTTTAAGGGGGAAGATTTAGAGAATATTTATGATTTTAAAACAAAAAAAGAAATGATGAAAACTATGAAACCACTTTATGAAACTAAAAGAAGTTCTAGACATTTTATGAAAAAAAAGTGATTAAGAATTAATTGATGTTATGTGGTTAGCTATATTTCTTTAAACTCATTTGACCTTTTCTTCTTCCTTTTTTGACTTTTAATTTTGTGAAATCCTGGCCCACTTGTTTTTTTATATTTATTGCTGTGTTATTGCCTAAAAGTTGGGAGATTTTCATGAAATCTGCTTTTTTAACTCCTGAAACATCCTTGATATGGTTGTTGAATAATTTTCTTGCTCTCACTCTTCCAATATTTTTGAATTTTAATAGTGGAAGAAGCTCTTCTTTTGCACCATATTTTAATCTTAATCTTAATTTTATCATATCTGCTATCAGCCCTTTAAAATGAAGAATTTTTGATAGTTCTGTTGCTGTATATAATAACCAGTTTCCTCTTTCTAGTTTTGAAGCTATCTCCCCTGGTTTGATATCAAATTTTTCCAAGAGAAACTCTTCATCTTTTTCATGGACCCAATCTCTGAAAAATAATGCTGTTTTTATTGAGGACATAAATGTGCTGTATTCGTCATTATATTCAAATTCATAGATGGATGCGTCTTCTAATAGATTGTCTTCATGTCTTACTAAGGCTGATTCTACAAAATCAACATCTTTTCTTTTTACTCTTAATAATGGCCTAAGTTCCAGTGTGTTGCTAAGCATCTGGAAATAAGAAAAATCTGTTGGAGATTTTGAGGCTGCGTTTCTTAAACAATCTATGAAAAAGTTTGCTGTTAAAGGGTCAATATAGAGTTCAGCGACTCTTTTTCCTAATTTGGTTGAGTTTATTTTATAGTCTTCGTCTGCTGACATGAAATCTTTTTTTTCTGTTTTTATAAATTCCCATTCTTCTAAAAGATCCATCATCTTATCGATTATTTTCTGAAGTTCCCACATGTCTTGATAATGATGTGCCCAAAAAGTTTTGCTGAAAAAGTTGAATAATTGATTTTTTGTTCCAACAAATTCTGATGCTATTAATGAAAGGATATATGTTCTAAGCACTGGTTCTGCAGCTAATTTGGAATAAATTGTTTCTGGTTTCCCTTTTAGATAAATTTCTTCTATTTCATCTTTTATTTTTTCTGTGTTGGCTATTGCTATTGACTCTCCGCAATTATCAAATTTAGGTCTTCCTGCTCTTCCAGACATCTGAAGATATTCTAACACTGGGATATATTGCATTCCCCTATAAGTGAATCTTTTTAGGTCTCTTATGATTACTCTAAATGCTGGAAGATCTAATCCATATGCTAGAGTAGGTGTTGAGCAAATTACTTTGATTACTCCATTTCTAAATGAATCCTCTATTAAACTTCTTTGAGCTGGGGCTAAACCTGCATGATGGAAAGCTATTCCTTTTTTTATACAAAATGCGAGTCTCTTGCACTGTTTTGTGGGTTTGCTTAATGCGTGTAGAATATCATATTCAATTTCTGCTAAATCTTCAATGGTTGATTGTTTTAGTGTTTTTGCCATCTCTTCTGCTGTTTTTTCTGTAGAACTTCTTGTATTTGCAAAAACTATTGCCTGTTTTTTTATGTTTATTGTTTCTAATGCTAGTGTTATTGCTGCTTGAGTATTATTTTCATTAGCTGAACTCATGAAAAAATAGTTTGTTATTAAGTTTATAAGTTTTATGTGGGGATGTCCAGTGAATATTATTTAGAGATATAATCTTTTGCTTTTTTAAAATGTTTTTTGAGAATGGGAAAATAAAAATCTTTTGCAGAAGTATTTGGCACAAAGAGCAATGAATTTTTAGTGTAATAGATTCTTTCGATGCTATTGAAATTGAACTGTGTTGGTTCACAAATGTTGTGTAGGTTTTCTAGGTCTTCTTCTAATTGAGACAAACAACTACCTTTAGTGATTACTTGGTCTAAAGAAATGATGTAATCTTTAATCTCTTTTGTAGATCCAGAAATTAAAATTCTATAATTTTGTAGGTCTATTTTGTAATTCATTTTTGAAAATTAAAAAGGGATGGTGGTAGTAATAAAGTGGGCCCGCCGAGATTTGAACTCGGGACCACTCGATTATCAGTCGAGCACTCTACCAGGCTAAGCTACGGGCCCAAAAAAAGGCGCCCTGGGTCAGGATCGAACTGACGACCTTGTGGTTAACAGCCACACGCTCTACCGCTAAGCTACCAGGGCACAAAAAGATTTAAATTAAAATCTTTAAGCTATACTAAAAAATTTAATTTTCTAGTATGCTGAGGATAAAAAACTAAAGTTTTATTTAAATAACTTTCGTTGTTATCCTAAGTTTTTATAGTAAATTATTATGTTTGTAAAGGGGGTTCCAGGTATATGACTATACTTTCTTTGTTTAACAACATCTTGAAAAAGGTCATTATTTAAATCGATATCTAAAACAAGTTCATGTGCTCCTTGTTTATAACATTCTTTCTCTAACTTTTGTAACACATAATTTAAAGTATTTGAAGTTCTATTTTTTAAAGTGATATCTCCTGGCGCCGCACTTGCTGAACCTTTTTTGATAAAATAATCCACATTTCCTAATTCTGTTTCTAGTCTTAATTCTTTATTTTTTGATTCTAACTTATTATTTAATTTATCATCTATCATTTTTTAATTACCTCCCCAACTACACTTCTAAGCATGTAATTCACCACTTTTACATCATAAAATTCGTTTAGTTTAAGTCTTTTTCCTTTTATTCCCACGACTAATGGATATGTTCCAAACTGCCTACCAAATGTTGTGTTGCCGTCATAGATTTCCATCCTTACATCTTTTAATGTTGTGCCTTTTGGCACTAATTTTTTCAGTAAAGGGTTGTCTATTTCTCTTCTTAGCTGTTTTCTCCATTTCCAATAATATTTTTTGTTCTTTTTGATGAATTTTGTTCCTGCAGTATCATATAAAGTTGTGCCTTCAAAAGGGGTAACTTGACGGATATTTATTCTTCTCAGTAGTAAGTTTTCATCTAAAATTTTATTTAGCCATTTCATGTTTTCTTGATGAGTGTCTTTGTTTTCTCCAATTAACCCAAAAAGAATATTTATTCCTGGAAGAAAGTGAGGCATCCCACTTTTACCTCTTTTTGAACCTATTTTGTTTATGAGTTTAATTGCTTTATATGCAATTAAAGGTGTTGTGTTTAGGCAGTTCTTTTTCACGACCTCTTTATCAAAAGATTCTACACCTAAAGCCGCTACATTTCCTGAAGTGCAATATTTTACTATGAGTTTTGCTATTTTTTCTCCATCTTTTCCAACTATTTTATTTGGATTTACATTATCTATATGGAGGGTTTTTGGTTTAAGTTCGTGCGCTGCTTTTAGAATTTTTTCGATTTCCTTTAAATTTCCATTTTGATATGAGAAAAAGCATGTCTGTTTGCCAAAACGAAAATGTTCAATACCTTGTTTTTTTAGTTCTTTTAATTCTTCAATTATATCTTTTGACTGCCTGAACTGCACCTTGCTCTTTAAAGATTCTGTACAAAAAGAACATTTTCCAATATCACATCCTTTTCCAGTTTCTATTTCTGCTATAACTTGCCAAGGAATCTGTTTTAGAATCTGTGCTCCTTGTTTTGCTTTTATTTCATCGTAATCGTTTATATTGAGGTAATTAAAATCTATTAAATCGAATGCTTTGGCGTTGTATTTTTCTGGTTTTCTTCCACCTTCTTGTGTAGAACCTATAAGTGCTGCTGGCCCTGTAAGAATTTTATAAGAGTTGATATCTTTTATGTACTCTGTTATTTCTGATAATGTGCCTGGCACTGCGCTAAGATATTTTCCAGGAACATTAATTCCTGCAATGATTATTAGGTGAGTTGTTTTTTTAAGAATTTCATCGACTTTTTGGTGATTTTTTGTGAGATTGTATATTCTTTTATTTGTTTTTACTTCTTTTGATCTATCTGGCGCTATGGAGTTCTGTTTTTTCCAGAGTCTGATATCGTCTATTGTTAAATAAGAGGGATTATTACCTACATCTGTTAATGCTCCATAAATATACCTTGGGAATGTTCCTAAGTATGGTGGCACCCCCAATCCAGATGGTTCATCAGTATAACAATCAATAATTGTGTAGTTCATACGGGTTGTAGTAGAGTTTAGTTAATAAAAAAGTTTGGGTTATTGGAGTTATTGGAGTTATTGGAGTTATTGGAAATATTTATATAGGGTTAAGATTTTTTATATTCTATGTTTTTAGAATTAATTCAAAACAAAATCGTGTTGAGTTGTTTTTTTGGATGGTTTTTTGTCCAATTGCTTAAAGGGATTTTGGTTTGTGTAAAAAAGGGGAAATTTGATGTTAAATATTTTTTCTTAATGGGTCATATGCCAAGTTCTCATTCTAGTTTTGTTAGTGCTCTAACTGCTGGCGTGTTTTTAGAGCAAGGAGTCTCTTCATTATTTGTTGTGAGTGCTGTATTTGCTCTTGTTATCATGAGAGACGCTTTTGGTGCAAGATATCAAATAGGAGAAAACGCTAAAGTGATTAATAAGATTGCCAAAAATAAATCTTCTAAAAATAAATTAAAGGATGTTACAGGTCATAAATTTACAGAAGTTATTGTTGGAGCAATTCTTGGTATTGTTATTGCTGTGTTAATTTTTTCTTTCTAGAACAAAAATTTTAATAAGAAAAATATTAGTATTATTGCTAAAACTACAAATCCTAAATGTTTTGCCATTACTTTAAGAGATTCTTTTTTCCTTTGTGTTAGTTTTCCCTTTTTAGGTGCTTCTAATGAACCTGTGGGGATTCCATATAATGTTATTAAAGCTGCTTGTATTGCGAATATGTTTTGGTTTTTTGATGATAGGGCTAATAAGATTGCAAGTGCAAAGTATGTTATTATACTCTTGTATTTGTTTTTCCAGTAGAACAATAGAATAAAAACTATTGAAGTGGTTATTGCAGAAAAGATTATGTTTAAGTTATATAATTCCAACACTAGAAAAAGAACGAGTACTACAAAGATGTTCTGAAGTAAGTGAAAATACTTTTTTCCAGGTTTCATCTCTTCTGGGTTTGTGAATGAGAAAAAAACTCCTACTGGGAATCCAAAAAATGCTATTATTGGTGCTAAAAGGTAGTTTAACATGTTTTAAATTATATTGTAATTCTATATAAAAGTTTGGGGTAACTTATTTGTTATCTTTTTTGTTTTTGTTTTTATTATTTTTTCTTTTTTTATGGTGGGGATTTTCTAAACCAATTAATTCACATATACCAAAATAAAGTGGACCTAATAATATATATGAAATTTGCATCCAAAGTGGTGCATGAATACAATTACAGAAAGGTAATCCAACATAACTTGCTGTTGCTAAATTTTTTATGTTAAATGTGTGGTATGCTGTTGCCTCAACAGAAATTAATAATAGCCAATAAAAAGCTGTAAAAAGAAGCATTTTTTTTATTAAACTGTGTTTTTTTATTAGGTGTTCCCAGTGAGAATATATCAAATATGCTGCAAATAACCCTATCGCCCAAGTAAAAAGTGGATAAGAATTTAAACCAAAAATTAATAACATTTTTTGATTATATCCATACTGTGAATTTGCAATTAACACCCACATTAATGAAACTGCAGACGCGATTAACAAATGGGTCACTGCCTTTTTTCTTGCTGTTAAAAATAAATAAGGATATAACAAAAAATAAACAGCAATCATCAAAAAATCAGGACGAAATACGCCAAGTAAAAGAACTATGATAATATAAAGAGCTTTATCTGCAATGATTAATTGATTTTCCCATTTATGAAACTTGTATTTAATTCTTTTTTTGGATGAATTAAATCTTTTGGATATCTCTTTTTTTATTTGGTTTTTCATATGATTTTTGTTTTTGGATTATCTCCATTCGCTGTGGCCAAACTGAACTAATAAATCAAAGCCAAGATGTTTTATGTTTGGCGTATCACATGCTCCAAAACAAGAGCCTGCCCAGAGTACTGCTTGTGTGTTTGTTTTTTTATGAATCAAATCAGTTATCTCTTTTGCTTTTGGTTTTAATCCATCAGGTAATTGGATGCACACTAGTTTAGCTTTTTCTTTTTTTATTTTAGTGATTACTTTTTCCAGCTCAAGGTCATAGTTCATAAGATAAAAAAAGTGAAAGATGTATAAAAAACTATCTAATGTTAGTTAATAGAAGAAGACAAAAGTTTTTTGTGAATTTTAGTCTTCTTCAAACATAGTAGAGGACATAAATTATTAGTAATTTATGTACTCCTACTATAATAAGGTAAATTTTATATAGTTAATTACCTTTAGATAAATTATTCTACTTAAAAATGGTTTTCAATTTGTTTGAGATTTTGAATGGAGAGAAGTGTCCTAGTTGCAATAATATTCTCCAGTGGGGAGTTACCACTAAATATGATAAAAAAGCAGACAAAGAAGTATGTATTAATTGTAAAAGTGTTCTTGGTGAATAATATTTTCTAATTTATTTTAACTTATTTCTATTATTGTTCAAATGGAAAGTCCATAATAAAATAATTAGATTTATTACTAATAGTATTACAAAGAATATAAATGCTTCTTTTAATCCCCAAAAGTCAATTAGCCACCCTATGAAAGGTGCTGATAATGTGCAGAGCATACTTCCAGATAAATCTGATAATGCCATAACTGTTGCCCTGTGATGTGAACTTACGTGCTTGTTAATATAATCCATTATAATAGGATATTTTAGTCCTCCAACAAAAGAGGATATTAATAAGAATAGTGCTCCAAAATAAAGTATATTGAGACTCATTCCTGCATAAGCAAATATAGCTAAAGCTAGCATTATTAAAAGAATCTTTTTTTCTCCAAAAAATTCTTCTACTTTATGAGCTATTTTTGATGCAAATGCAGCTATAAAATCCATAAACATAAACACCACTCCAAAATAAATCAAAGGAATCTGTATCTGTTTCAAATAAGGTTGATAAACCATGAATGCGTTGAAAAATACTGCCCCAAATAGTGCTGCGTAGATTATGAAAAACTTCACCTTTGGATGAGTTATACTGAATTTTACTGCATCTTTTAGGTGGGTGATGTAATGCTGATCTCCGTGTTTGTATTTTTTTGTTTCTGTAAAACTCAAGGTTACTAAGATTGATAAAAACACTGGAGGTATTACTGCAAAATAAGGAAGTCTTAAACTATATGTTGCTAAGTAACCCCCAACTAAAGCCGACAATCCCCACACTATATGACTAATAGTCATTGTATTCCCATAAAGATGTTTGAATTTACTTTCTTGTTTCAATTCTTTTAATGTGTCATAAAAGAATGCTGTCCCTGAAGAGTTCCACAATGCAGCTGATATGGCCATGAATATTTCAGTTATTAAAAATGCAAAGAAAGTATGGCTCAATGCATAAAGTGTCCAACCTAGAGTGAAAAATATAGAATTTATCACTAATGCAGTTTTTCTTCCTATGTAATCTGCAAATATTCCTGCAGGTATTACTGCAAGCATAATTACTGCAGTATAGACTGCTTGTAAAATCATAACTTGAGTCATACTAAGTCCATTTTCTTGTAAGAATAATACAAATATTGGAATTACAAATATCATGCTAGAGAAAAATCTATACAAATAAAACTTCCAGATATTCTGTTTAAGTTTTTTTTCTCGTTCTATTGTCATATTTTTAGTTGACATTTTAGGCACCCTATGAAATTTTAAAGAAATAAAATAAATCTATGGAGCTTAACCTAATTAGATAGGTCATTGTTAATGGTTTTAGCTCTCATAATAAATCACAAGGAAAAAGAAATTATTAGTAATATTTAAAGCTATCTTTTTTCAATCGGAGAGTTTCCGGTTTTGTATGTGAATCTGTTGAACTTTTTACATTTAAGACAATAATAAACTAAATGGCCATTATGAGTTCTTATTCTACAAGTTTTATCTGGCATTAGATAGCTATAGCAATGTTTACAGTATTGCCTTTTGTATTTTGAAGGTATTTTTACTTTATATCTCATTGCTAATTTTCTTGCGAGCTGAACATAACGATCTGATAATTTAGGATCTAATGAGAAATTTTCTTGAGCTTGCTCGAATAAGGTTTGAATTCTCTCTAAAACTATATTTCTGTGTGATGCTGGTTTTTTCTTATGTTTTCTTACCATAATTTGGAATATGGAAAAAATAGTTTATAATATTTTGCAAAAAAATATAAACCAGGAGTTATTTTATTGATATATGGGGGTTTTTGATTTTTTGAAGAAGTTTTCTAAGAAAGAAGAAGGGGGTGTTGAGCTTAAGCTGGATGAAATTAGTGATTGGGTAGATTCTCATTTTAAAAAAAATATTGAAAATGTAGAAACTAAACTAACTGGTATTAGAAAAAATATTGAAAATGAAAAGAAAAAAGTTGATGCAAATCTTAAGGAATTAAAAGAAGCTAAACTTAGAAACAAAAATGTTCCTGAAAGAGTTGTTCAAATAATTAATGGTAATAGAGAAACTTATATTCAAAAAGTTGGATTGCTTATGAGTGAAGTGATTGTCCCTAAAGAGTTTGATGAGATAATTGAATTTTGTGAAGATTTTGAGAATGTGATTAACACTTTTAGTAAATCTACTATGAAAGCTTATCAAGTGTTACAAGAATTTTTTGGAGATAAATCGTTTAGTGTTGCTGAAAGCATAAGAGATACTGATAAGTTGGTTAAAGGGGCGAGGACTGTTCTGAAGAATGCTGATATTGATAAATTAGAAGAATTAAAACAAAAAGTTGGTGCTGTTTTGAAAAAGATAAACTCAAAAGGGGAATTAAAAGAGGAAGTACGTTTGGCTAAAAACGAATTGTGTGAGAAAAATAAAAAATTAGTTGATTTAGAAAAAGAACTTGAGGATATCAAAAAAGGTGGGGATTATAGGTTATTTAATGAATTGGTTGATAAAAAAGAAAAGTTAAGTAAAAAAAAGAAAGAACTAGAAATGAGGTTATGGCATTCTTTTTCTGTTATTGAAGCGGGATTGAAAAAATATGAAAGAGTCACTTTAGAAAAAGAGACTGTTAGGAAATATCTGGCTAATTCCCTGATGGCCCTATTAAAAGATACTGAATTAAAAATTGCTGATATTTTAAGTAAAATGGGGGGCGCTATTTCTGGAGGAGAGGTTGAGTTGAAGGATAAGAAGAAAGAAAAAATATTACATGAACTTGAAGGATTGGGTGCTGATTATTTTAAATCATTTTTGGAAGAGTATAACAAGCTTAAATGGGAATTAGATCAATTAAGGGTTAAATTTGAAGAATCCACAGTTATAAAAAATGTTGAAAAATTGAATGTGGCGATTGAGGGTGATAAAACTAAAATTGGTTCTATAAAAATTAAAATTAAAAATTCATCTGAAGAAATAAATACTATTGATATTGACAAATTGAAAAAGAAGCTTGAAAAAGAAATAAAAGAGACTACAAATAAAATTATTGTTGTTTCTTAATTTTGTTTCAGCAAAGTTTAAAAAGAACAAGAAATAATAAAACTTAGTGGATGGGTAAATTGGCTAAAAAAAATATACTACAATCAATTATTCTTTTTTTAGTAATTGTATTTCTTTTTTCGATCTCCGGGTTAGCAAGATTTTTTACTGATTATCTTTGGTTTGATGCTTTAGGCTTTTCTCAAATTTTTTTAACTATATTTACGTCTAAAATTATATTGTTTTTTATTGGTGCATTAATTTTTCTTTCTTTCTCTAGTTTTAATTTGTGGATTGCTTCAAAGCTGAGTAAAATAGAAAAAGGATTTATGTCCTTTAAAGTTAAATCATTGATAGTTTTAATAATTTCTTTTATGGTTGGAGTTAGTGTTTCTTCTAATTGGATGGCTGTGTTAAAATATATTAACCAATTTCCATTTAACCTAAAAGACCCTATTTTTTTGAAAGATGTTGCTTTCTATGTTTTTTCCTTGCCTTTGTTTTTAATGGTATGGAAATTCCTTATGATATGTGTTGTTATTACAATCATATTGAGTTTATTATATTACTTGCAATCTATTAAATTAGATTTTGGAGTTACTGATATTCATACTGGCCAAGTTAGTGGAAATCCATTAAATGTTAAGAAAATTTTTGATGGATTTAAAAAAAATGCAATGATTCATTTAAGTGTTCTTGGTTCATTGTTCTTTGTACTTCTTGCAATTAGGCATTATCTTTCTCGATTTTCAATTATGTATTCGCAAGCAGGAATAGTTGTGGGTGCAGGATATACAGATGTAGTTGCTTATCTTCCTATTGTCAAAATATTAATGATTCTTGCAATTGTTATTGCTGTATTATTTATTGTTTGGGTATTTTATTTTTCAAAGAATCCTCAAATCAAAAAAAGACATATCTTAATGTATGGTTTAATTATCTATTTTTTATTTGCATTTGTTGGTTCTGTTTTTATTCCTGGACTTGTTCAGTCATTAAAAGTTGAGCCAAACGAAATAAATTTAGAAAAACCATATATTGAAAATAATATAAAATTTACAAGAATTGCTTATGGTTTATCAGATGTTGAAGAAAAAGATTTTTCTGTTGAAATGAATTTAGATCCTCAAGTTATTAATAGAGCAACTGGAACTATTGATAATATTAGAATATTAGATTGGAGACCTTTAATTCAAACGTATAAACAAACACAAGAAATAAGATTATATTATGATCTTTCTGGAATTGATATTGATAGGTACAATATTGATGGAAAATATACCCAAGTTATGATAGCTCCAAGAGAGTTAGAACAAGCCCAAATTGCACAAAATGCAAAAACTTGGGTTAATTTACATATGGTTTATTCTCATGGTTTTGGTGCTGTTATGAGCCCAGTAAATTCAGTAACTTCAGAGGGTTTGCCTAATTTTTTCATAAAAGATATACCTCCTGTTTATACTGTAAATGATAGTGTGTTACGTATTTCTCAACCCAGAATATATTATGGTGAAAAAGATAATAATTTTGTATTAGTAAATACAAAAACAAATGAATTTGATTATCCAAAAGGAAATAAAAACAAATATATTAATTATGATGGTATTGGGGGGGTTGAACTTGATTCATTCTTTAAAAAAGTGTTAATGGCGCTTAGATTTGGAGATATTAAAATCTTATTGTCTTCTGATATAACTTCTGAAAGTAAAATTATGTTTACGAGAAATATACAACAAAGAATATCTAAAATTACTCCTTTTTTAAAATTAGATAGGGACCCTTATTTAGTTGTAGAAGATGAAAGATTAGTTTGGATTCAAGATGCTTATACTGTATCTGGTAATTTCCCTTATTCTGAAAAAAATGGACCTATTAATTATATTAGAAATTCTGTAAAAATTATTGTTG
This sequence comes from uncultured Methanosarcinales archaeon, assembly GCA_964630685.1. GTDB lineage: Archaea > Nanobdellota > Nanobdellia > Woesearchaeales > BS150m-G63 > BS150m-G63. The sequence continues at coordinate 43,126 of CAZVVW010000005.1, forward strand.
ATGCTTATAACGGAAATATAGATTATTATGTTTCTGATGTAAATGATCCTCTAATTATTACTTATGCTAAGATATTCCCTCAGCAATTTAAATCAATAGATAATATGCCAGAAGAGCTTAAAAAACATATTAGATATCCTACAGACCTTTTTAGTATTCAATCTAAAATATACAGCACATATCACATGGAAGATATATCTGTATTTTATAATAAAGAAGATGCGTGGCAAATTCCTAAAGAAGTTTATGGTGTTGGCCAACAAATAATAGTAGAACCTTATTATATGATTATGAAGCTTCCTGGAGAAGTTGAAGAGGAATTTATTTTAATGACTCCTTTTACACCTATTAAAAAAGATAATATGGTTGCTTGGATGGCTGCTCGTTCTGACTTCGAGAATTATGGTAAATTAGTGTTATATAAATTCCCAAAAGATAAATTAATTTATGGCCCTTCACAAATAGAAGCCAAATTTGATCAAGATTCTGAAATTTCTCAGCAGTTAACCTTATGGTCTCAACAAGGTTCTAGAATTACAAGGGGAAATCTTCTTGTTATACCTATAGAAAATAGCATACTTTATGTTGAACCTTTATATATTCAGGCAGAAACAGGACAACTTCCTGAATTAAAAAGAGTGTTAATGTCTGATGGTGAAAGAGTTGTGATGGAAAAAGATATTGGTTCTGCTTTAGTTGCATTATTTGGATATTCAACAAGTAAGGATGTTGGGGTGGATGAATCTCAAGAAGGATCTTATCTTCAAGACTCTAGTGTCCAGAGTCAAGAAGAATTAATTGAAGAAGCAAATATTTACTATAATTTGATTCTTGATTCAATGAATCAACAAGACTGGTCAGGCATTGGAAATAATTTTGATAAACTAGGTGAAGTGTTAGGTAATCTTGCAGAATGAGTACTGATTTGATTAATTAAATTTTCTTGAGTTGATTTCTAGTGCTTTTATTGCTGGAAGTTTTTTTTCTGAAATAAACTCTAATGAAGCCCCTCCACCTGTACTAACATGATAAAACTTTTTTTCAAGTGTTCTTATTGCATTTGCTGTATCCCCTCCACCAATAATTGTTTTTATTTTTTTAGGGTTTTTTGAGAGAAATTTAGCGATTTGGTTTGTTGAGCTTTTGTAATTTTTATTTTCATAAAAACCCAATGGCCCGTTCCAGAAAACTGTTTTGGCTTTTTTTAATTCTTTGAGGAAGAGTTTTACTGAATCTGGTCCAATATCATAACCAATAAGATTTTTTGGAATATTATTTATCTTAACTGTTTTAAATTTGGTTAGTGAATTTAGTGAGACTTTTACATCTAATGGGAGAATGATTTTATTTGGGTATTTTTTTAAGAGAGCTTTTGCTGTTCTAAGTTTTGATGTTTCTACTCTTGTGAGTCCAACTTCATATCCTTGTGCTTTTAAAAATGTAAATGCCACTAGTCCCCCTAGAAGAAGTTTATCTACTCGTTTTAATAGAGCTTTGATTAAATCTATTTTATCTGATAATTTTGCACAACCAAGAATTGCTATGAAAGGTTTTTTTGGTTTTTTTAGATTTAATTTTTCTATTTCTTTTTTCATAAGAAATCCTGCGTAACTTGGGAGAAATTTAGTTACTTCATTATTTGATGCGTGCTTTCTGTGTGCTGTACCGAATGCATCATTTATATAGATATCTGCGTAGGATGCTAATTTTTTTGCAAATAATTGGTTATTTTCTTTTTCTTGTTTATGGAATCTTAAGTTTTCAAGTAGCACTATTTTTGAATTTGGAATTTTTATGTTTATGCAATCTCTTGTTTTCATGAGGTCTTGCTTTAAGAGTTTTTGTAATACTCTTGTAACTTTGGTGAGTTTTAATTTGGGAATTATTTTTGCTTTTGGCCTCCCCAAGTGAGACATAATAATTAATTGAGATGGTTTTTTTGAAAGAATGTAATTTATTGTGGGTAATGATTTTTTTATTCTGCTGTCGTCAGTCATATTTCCTTTTTTATCTAAAGGTACATTGAGATCTAATCTAAGAAGGACTCTTTTGTCTTTTATTTTGGCTTTTGTTAAGAAATTAATCATATTGATTGTTGTTGGTTATTTGTTTGTTATTTGTTAGTTTGTTTGTTAGTTTGTTTGTTATTGGTTATTTATAACATTATTTTTGCCAAATCAATCATTCTGCATGAATAACCATATTCATTGTCATACCAACCCAATATTTTTACAGTGTTTCCTTTAACATGGGTTAATTGTGAATCAAATATACATGAATGTGGGTTGCTGATTATATCTGTGCTAACTAAAGGGTCTTCGCTATATTCCAAAACTTTTTTTAGTTTTTGTTTTGATGCTTTTTTGAATAGTTTGTTGAGCTCTTCGGACGTTGTTTTCTTTTTTAGTACACAAGTTAAATCTGTTATTGAGCCATCTGGAGTTGGTACTCTTATTGCTATCCCATCTAGTTTTCCGTTTAATGCTGGAATCACTTTACCTATTGCTATTGCTGCTCCAGTTGTTGTTGGAACCATATTTACTGCTGCAGACCTTCCCCTTCTTAGATCTTTATGTGGAGCATCTACTATTTTTTGTCCTGCAGTGTAAGAATGAATTGTAGTCATAAATCCTTTAACTATTTTGAAATTATCCTGAAGTACTTTGACCATTGGTGCCAGGCAATTGGTTGTACATGAAGCATTGCTTATTATATGATGTTTCTTTTTCTTGTAGGTTTTTTCATTTACTCCCATTACAATGGTTTTTACTTTTTCTGCCCCTTCTCCTTTTGCTGGAGCGCTTAGAATTACTTTTTTAGCTCCTGCCGTGAGATGTTTTAAAGCAGATTCATAAGTTCTAAAGAAACCAGTGCATTCTATTGCTATATCTACTTTCAGAGATTTCCAAGGAAGCTTTTCTGGGTCTTTTTCTGCAAATACAGGTATTTTCTTTTTGTTTATTGTTATAGAATTTTTAGTATAAGACACTCTTCCATCGAATCTTCCATGTACAGAATCATATTTTAGTAAATTTGCTAATGTTTTTGTATCTGTTAAATCATTTATTGCTACAAAATTTATTGATCTGTCTTTGATACCTGCTCTAAGCACCATTCTCCCTATCCTTCCAAAACCATTTATTGCTAATCTCATTTTAAATATATTATTTCCTCCTTTTGAGCTTTTTTTCTTCTTCTGCTATACGCAAAGTTGTTTTGATTACAGTGTCGGGATTCAATGAGATACTATCTATTCCGCAATCAACAAGGAATGCTGCAAACTCTGGGAAATCGCTTGGAGCCTGACCACATATTCCTATCTTTCTCTTGTTTTTCTTGGCTGTATCTATAACATGCTTAATTAAACGCTTTACCCCTTCGTTGTTTTCATCATAAATTGGTGCGACTAACGCACTATCTCTGTCTAAACCTAAAGTTAGTTGTGTGAGATCATTTGAACCTATTGAAAACCCATCAAAAATCTTAGAGAATTCGTCTGCTAAAATCACGTTACTTGGAATTTCACACATCACATAAACTTGCAGATTATTTTTTCCTTTTTTTAATCCATGTGATTCCATTTCTTTTAATACTTTTTTACCTTCTTCTATTGTTCTACAAAAAGGAATCATTATCTTCACATTAATTAATCCCATTTCATTTCTAACTTTTTTTAGTGCTGCGCATTCTAATGCGAATGCTGGTCTGTATTTTTCAGAATAATATCTTGAAGCACCCCTCCAACCAATCATAGGATTATCTTCTTCTGGTTCAAATTGTTTTCCCCCAATTAGATTCGCATATTCATTGCTTTTAAAATCTGAGAGTCTTACAATAACATCTTTAGGGTAGAATGCAGCTGCGATCATTGCTATTCCTTCTGAAAGTTTATCTATAAAAAATTCTTTTTTATCGGGATAATTGAATGTAAGTTCTTTTATTTTTTCTTTTGCATCTCTATCTTCTATTTGATCAAAATGAATTAATGCCAATGGGTGAACTTTGATGTAATCATTTATTATGAATTCTTCTCTTGCTAATCCCACTCCTTGATTGGGGATGAAGCTCTTTTCAAAAGCCATTTCTGGATTTGCAAGATTCATCATAATTTTTGTTTTTGTTTTTGGGATTTTTTTAAGGTTGGTTTTTTCTATTTTAAATTTTAAAATTCCTTCATAGACGTTCCCACTTTCTCCTTCTGCACATGATGCAGTTACTTCACCTACTTTGTCAAGAACTTCTGTTGCATTATTTGTACCCACAATACATGGAATTCCTAATTCTCTTGAAATTATTGCTGCATGACATGTTCTTCCACCCCTATTGGTGATAATAGCAGACGCTTTTTTCATTATTGGTTCCCAATCTGGATCTGTCATATCTGTAACTAATACTTCTTTTTCCCTAAAATGAGCAATGTTATGAACATCTCTTATTACATTTACTGAACCTGCACCAATTTTTTCTCCGACTGCTTGCCCTTTGATTAATAATTTTCCTTTTTGTTTTAGGATATATTGTTCGAGAACTGTTGCACTTTTTTGAGATTGTACTGTTTCAGGTCTTGCCTGGACGATGAATAATTCGTTTGTTTTTCCGTCTTTTGCCCATTCAATATCCATTGGTTTGTGATGATTTGCTTTTTCTGAATAATGTTCTTCAATTATACAAGCCCATTTTGCGAGAGTTATTATTTCGGAGTCTTCTATGACAAATTTTTTCCTTTCGGTTTTTGAAACCACTACATTTTTTGTGGGGGAATTTCCTTCATCACTATATACCATTTTGATTTTCTTTTCCCCTACTTTTTTCCTCAATATTGGTTTTTTGCCCAATCTTAAAGTTGGTTTGAAAACATAATAACTGTCTGGATTTACTGCTCCTTGTACAACATTTTCCCCTAACCCATATGCACCAGTGATAAACACAACATCTTGAAATCCTGATTCTGTGTCTATTGTGAAAATTACTCCTGCTGAAGCTAAATCTGAACGAACCATTTTTTGAACTCCAATTGAAAGAGCTACTTTAAAATGATCAAATCCTTTATCTACCCTATAGGAAATTGCTCTGTTTGTGAATAAAGAAGCAAAACATTTTTTACATGATTCAAGAAGTTGTACCTCTCCTTTGATGTTTAGATATGTTTCTTGCTGTCCTGCAAAACTTGCATCTGGTAAGTCTTCTGCTGTTGCTGATGAACGTACTGCAACATCTGTTAATGTGCCATATTGAGTGCACAATTTTTGATAAGCGTGTTTAATTGATATAGATAATGCTTCTGGAAATTCTGCATTTTTAATTAAGTCTCTTACTTTATGTCCCCTTTCTGAGAGGTTTTGGATATTTCCAGTATCTAAATCTTTTAGAATTTCTTTGATTTTTTCTTGTATTTTTGCTTCTTTTAAGAAATATCTATATGCTGAAGATGTTACTGCAAACCCATTAGGTATCTTAACTCCTTTGCGAGTTAAATTCTGATACATTTCACCCAGAGATGCATTTTTTCCACCAACTAAAGGAATATCATCTATATCTATCTGATTGAATGCTAGAATGAACTCGTGTTTTTTCTCCATAATTCACCTCTTTTGTTGAATCTCTTTTTATTTTAAATATTATTGAATATATCTCTTCTTCGCCGAATGAATGCTAAATGCTAATATTCCACCCATTATTGCTGTATAAAATTGAAATAAGCCCATTGCTGTTAAAAATACTGTTGGTAGCAAACTTATTTTGACAAATAGATAAGCTATTGAAAATAAAAATGCTGTTTTAAATGCTGATGCAAATAATAATGTTATCCACTTATTCATTTTTTTCTGTAAATTGAATTTTTTGAATGTGAAAACTAATATTGCGTTTCCAACCCATATAAATGGAATCATGTATAATAAAAATATTGTAAAAGGTCCAAAAATTAATCCTTTTGTTAATACAGCTAAACTTGGAAGAACAATAATTGGGATTGTTTTGTAGATCTTAAAATTTAATGCTGCTAAGATTAATGATGCATTAACTATTGTTCCAACTAGTAGTTGTGGTTGTCCAATTAAGAAAGGAACAAAAAAACAAATTACAGAATAAATAACTAATTCAATGTTCTCTTGAAGGTAAGTTAATGGGTATTCTTGAATAAATAAGTATTTCATATCTTCTTCTAGGTTGGATGTATATAAAAAAGTTTCGTAATGTTTCTTTGATTTAGAGTTTAGTAACATTTATATAAATAAGTATAATCTAAATGGATATCTTTTAATAAAAAGGTGACTGATGGATAAAATCTTAATAAATATTCTAAAAAAGGTCCAAGATAAGTATGGTTATATTTCTGAAAAATCTATGAAAAATATTAGTGTAAAATATAATGTTCCTTTAGCTAAATTATATGGTGTTGCAACATTTTATGCTATGTTTAAAACTGAAAGGCAAGGAAAAAACGTTATTGAAATCTGTGGAAGTCCGAGTTGTATGCTCAATAATGGTCAAAAAATAGAAGATTTTCTGGAAAAAGAATTAAAAATAATGGTTGGTAAAACAACTAAAAATAAAAAATTTTCTTTGTATAAAACTTCTTGTATTGGCTGTTGTGATGAAGCTCCTGCAATGTTGCTTAATGGGAAACCTTGTACAAGTCTTACTATTGAAAAAATAAAAAAGATTTTAAAAAATTGTTAAAAAAATTAAAAAATGCAAACAATAAGATTAAAAATAAATCTTAAAGTTTGCAAATTTAAAAAAATTAAAAAATGCAAATAGAATTAAAAACTGATCTTATAGCCTTGGAAAAAGCAAAAAAGATGGGTGCCAAAGAAGTGTTGAAATTATTAGATAAAAAAGGAGTGGTAGGTAGGGGAGGTGCTTCTTTTCCAACTGGAAGAAAATGGAATATTGCTCTTGAGACTAAATCTGACGAAAAATTTGTGATTTGCAATGCTGATGAGGGAGAACCCGGGACATTCAAAGACAAACTGATTATTGAACGAAATGCAGAAACAATGATTGAAGGAATTCTTATAGCTGCTTACACTATTGGTGCAAAAAGATGTTTTATTTATTTGAGGGGAGAATATAGGTATTTGAGGAAGGAGTTAGGGAGAAAAATAAATCGTATGGTTAAGAAATCTGGGTTGGATGTTACTATTGATGTGGTAATGGGTGCTGGCGCTTATATTTGTGGTGAAGAAACAGCCATAATCCAATCTATCATGGGCCATAGAGGTCATGCAATGTATAAACCACCATATCCTCCTGTGGAGGGTTTGTGGGGAAAACCTACTGTAGTTAATAATGTTGAAACATTAACTTGTGTTTCGCAGGCAATATTATTTGATGATTGGGATCCTTCTCTTAGATTGTTTTCTTTATCTGGGAATGTTAAAAATCCAGGAGTTTATGAATTTCCTCTTGGGATTAAGATGTCTAAAATTTTAGATGTTGTTATACCTCAAAAAGAGATTAAAGCTGTATCTTTTGGTTGCTTTGGCGGGTTCATGAAAGTTAAGAAAAATATGGAGATTACTCATGAAAATATTTGTAAAAAAGATTGTCAACATGGTGCTTTTAGTATGATTTTCATAGATGAAACTAATAATATTGTAGATGTATCTTATACTATTGCCAAATTTTATACTTATGAATCTTGTGGAAAATGCACTCCTTGTAGAGAGGGGACCATAAGATTATTAGAAAGAATAAAACAGGTAAAAGGGGGAACTGCGACAAAAACGGATTTGGAATTATTGAAAGAATTTGCAGAGCATGTTCAAGAAACGAGTTTATGTGGGTTGGGGCAAAGTGCTGGAAATTATATTCTTACTGGATTAAAGTATTTTAAAGAAGATTATATGAAATATATTAAATCTAAAAAATGATAATTAAATTAAATGGTGAGGAAATAGAAGTTGATGAAAAAGATAGTCTTTTAGATATTTGTAAATTTAGGGGGATTTCTATTCCCACTTTGTGTTACCATAAAAGTTTATTTCCTGAAGCGAGATGTAGGGTTTGTTTAGTGGAAATGAATGGGAAATTAGTCACTGCTTGTTCTACTTATCCTTTTGAAGGTGTTGAAATTTTGACTAAATCTGAAAGAGTGATTAAAGCCAGAAAGAGAAATGTTGAATTGATGATGCCAAAAAATATCAGTTGTGATATCCATGACGATTTTGAAATTTGTGATATATTTCAAGAAGTTGGGCTGAATGAAGAAAGATTTGAATCATTAAAACATTATAAGGCAGATCTAGGGGCGTCTGTTGTTAGAGATAATAATAAATGTATTAATTGTGGGAGATGTGTACAGGTGTGTGCTAAAATTCAGGAAGTATATGCCATTGATTTTGTTAGTAGAGGGTTTGAAGAGCACATTGCACCTTACAATGAAAACCATTTGGCAGATATTGCTTGTATTAAATGTGGACAATGTATTGTTAATTGTCCTGTTGGCGCTATTGCTGAGAGGCCCCATATTAAGGAAGTTATTTCTGCTTTGAATAATCCTAAAAAACATGTTGTTGTACAAACAGCTCCAGCTATTAGGGCTACGCTTGGAGAGTTATTTGGGATTGAGGCTGGAACTCCTGTTACTGGAAAAATGGTTGCTGCTTTGCGTAAATGTGGTTTTGATAAAGTTTTTGATGTTAATTTGGGGGCAGATATAACTATAATGGAAGAAGCTTCTGAGCTTTTGAAAAGGGTTGAGAAGGGGGGAGTGCTTCCACTTATCACTACTTGCTGTCCTGGGTGGATCTTGATGATGGAACATTTTCATCATGAATTAGTTCCAAATATGTCTACGTGTAAGAGCCCCCATGAAATGTTGGGTTCGTTGATTAAAAATTATTATGCTAAAAATAATGGATTGAATCCAAAAGAGGTTGTTGTTGTAAGTATTATGCCTTGTACTGCTAAGAAATTTGAAAGTACGCGTAAGGAATTGAAAAGTGCTGTTGATTATGTGTTGACAACAAGAGAGCTTGGAAGATTAATCAAAAAGAAAGAAATTGATTTTAAAAATCTTGATGATGGAAATTTTGATCCTGCATTAGGTATTTCTACGGGTGCTGCAGCAGTCTTTGGAGCTAGTGGAGGAGTTATGGAAGCTGCTCTGCGAACTGCGTATGAATTTGGAACTGGGAAAATTTTAACAAAAGTTGAGTTTAAACAAATTAGGGGAATGAGAGGGGTAAAAGAAGGTAAAGTTGACCTTAATGGTACTGAAGTGAAATTTGCTGTTGCTCATGGAGGAACAAATATCCATAAATTATTAGAGAAAAAAGATGATTATCATTTTATTGAAATGATGGCTTGCCCTGGTGGATGTATAGGTGGTGGTGGCCAACCAATTTATAGAGATCCAGATGTTTTAAGAAAAAGAATGGAAGCAATATATCAAGTGGATAAAAGTCTGCCTTTGCGAAAATCTCATGAAAATCCAATTGTTAAAAAACTCTATAAAGAATATCTGGGAAAACCATTGGGTAAAAAATCTGAGAAACTATTGCATACCACATATACTAAGAGAAGTCAGTTTTAGATAGCTTTTTTTATCTTTGCAACGAAAAATCCTTCTGTGTCATTATCTTGTGGCCAGATTCTTAGGCATTTTTTTACTTCTTTGTTGTATTTTTTTCCTTCAAATTTTAAAATGGGGGGGCTTCTTTTTATTGGAAGTTTAATTTCTTGTAATTTTGCGTTTTTGTATTTATCTATGAGAAAGGATACAACTTCTTCGTCTTCTTCTGGTTCTAAGCTACAAGTAGAATAAACAATAGTGCCCCCTGGTTTAAGATTATTAAAAGCAGTTTCTAAAAGTTGTTTTTGTGTTCCAGATAATCTTCTTATCATATTTGGGTTCCACATCCTTAATGTTTTAAGACTTTTTCTTATTGTGCCTGTACCCGAACAAGGTGCATCTACTAATATCCTGTCAAACTGAAACCCTTTAAATCTCCTCCCCTCCATTAATGTTGTTAGTGTGTTTGTGAGTCCTGTTCTTTGTAAATTTATACCTAAAGGTCTAAGACGCATTCCTTTGTAATCATTAGTTATGAGTATCCCTTTATTTTCCATTGTGATTGCTATCTGAGTTGATTTAGAGCCTGGAGAAGCACACATATCAAGAATGGTTTCACCTGGTTGAGGGTTAAGGGCCAAGGGAGGGAGCATTGATGCTGCTTCCTGCACATGAAAATATCCTAGCTGATGTTCTTTTAGATTTCCTATATCTCTTCTTTCTTTTTTCTTGTGCTCTATCCAAAATCCTTCTTTACACCAAGGAATTTGTGTTAATTCCCATTTTGGGAGTCTTTTTTTTAATTCTGTGGGTGAAATTTTTAATGTGTTTACCCTTAAGCTTCTTCTAAGAAAAGTCATAGAAATGTCCATGAATTTTTTGTAGTTTTTTCCTACTAATAGTTTATATCTCTCTTCAAATTTTTCTTTTATCTGAATATCTTTTTGATTTATCATAATTTAAGAATATTGAGGTGGTATAAAAAAGTTTTCAAAACATTTATTAATCCATTGGGTTTAATTAAAATTGGGTGATATTTATGTTTGGATTAGGTTGGATTGGAACAATAATTGGATTCTTAGTGCTGTATATTTTTGCAGGCATTAAAATTGTTAATGAATATGAGAGGGGAGTAAGATTTACTCTTGGAAAATATAAAGGAATAATTGATCCTGGATTAAGAGTTGTTTTTCCAGTTATACAAAGTTGGAGAAGGGTTGATATGAGAGTAAAAACCATAGATGTACCTGATCAAGATTGTATGACTAAAGATAATGTGAGTGTTAATGTTAATGCTGTTTTGTATTACAAAGTTAGTGGTGCAGAAAAAGCTATTTTGGAAGTAGAACATTATGATTATGCTGTTTCTCAGCTTTCACAGACTACTATGAGGGATGTTGTTGGTGAAGTAACTTTGGATAAATTATTGGCAGAAAGAGATGCTCTCAGTAAAAGAATAAAACAAATAGTTGACAAAGCAACAGATCCATGGGGAATTAAGATTGAAAGTGTTGAGCTAAAGCATATTGAACTACCTCAAGATATGAAAAGAACTATGGCCAAAGAAGCAGAAGCAGAAAGAGAAAAAAGGGCAGTTATAATTAAAGCTCAAGGGGAAGTTATGGCTGCAACAAATATGGCAAAGGCAGCGAAAACGTTGTCTGGCTCTAAAGGTGCATTACATTTAAGAACTTTACAAACCTTGAATGACTTGAGTTCTGATGCAAGTAATACAATAATCTTTGCTACCCCAATTGAAGTGCTTGATGCTTTTAAGGGGATTGCTAAAAGAAAGTGATTCTTTTTTGTTTTATTTTTTCTTTTTTTTTGATTTATTTATGATTTCTTTTCTTTTTGTCAAAAAAAATTGAGATACTAATTTAAATACAAGGGTAATTTCCCTTATTATTATGGAAATAGTTCAAGAAATTCAAAAGAAAATACTCGTAAAATTAATGCATAATCCTGGAATGCACTATAATGAATTATGGGGTAAAGAAGGAGAGAGTAATAAATTTAATTATCACCTACAGCGATTGATTGATGATGGATTAGTTACTAAAAAAGATGATGAGTATAAATTAACCACAAAAGGGAAAAAGATAGTTACCCATTTAGATGGTGAGACAGGAAATAAAAACCATAAACCTGTTGTGTGTTCTTTTATTGTTGGGTATAATTCTAAAACAAAAAAGATTTTAATAAATATCAGAAAAAAAGAACCTTTTTATGGGTATGCTGGGATTCCTGGTGGCAAAATAGATTTTGGAAATTCTCCAATTAAAACAGCTGAAGAAGAGTTTTTAGAGGAAACTGGATTAAAAGGAAAAATGAAATTAAAAGTTGTATCTAATTATAACACCTATAATGACGGGGAACTTATGCACCATTTAATCGCATTTACTTATATTTGTGAAAATCCAACAGGAGAATTAATTAAAGAAGATAGAGAGGGGAGAAATGAGTGGATAGATGTAAAAGATATTGATAAACATCCTCGTTACCCTGATTTAGATCTTATGATTAATAATTCTCTGGCAAAAGGGGATAAAATTCATTTTTTGAATATTCACAGATGGCAGGAAGAAGAGAAATTTGTGGATATGAAAATTTTTGATGATTTCTAGACTATTATTAGAAACTTTTATAAACAGCCCTTTAGTTTTCTATAGAATAAGCTTGTGCTGAGGGTACATAAGATATCCTCGGGAGGTCGGAACATGACAGATTATAAATTAGTTTTAGCTGACCCTAAGACTGGCAAATGTTATCAGCGTGAAATAAAAGATGCTGAATCAGAAGTCTTCTTGGGTAAAAAATTAGGAGAAAAAATTAAAGGTGACTCTTTTGGATTGAGTGGCTATGAGTTTGAAATTACTGGTGGTAGTGATAGCTGTGGATTTCCAATGCGAAAAGATGTTAATGGTGTTGAAAGAAAAAAAGTTTTAGTTATCTCTGGTGTTGGTGTAAAAATAAAGAGAAAAGGGCAAAGGCAAAGAAAGACTGTAAGGGGAAGAACAATTGGTAGAAATACCAGTCAAATTAATCTTAAGATAATTAAGTATGGTAAATCTAAATTAGGTGCTGTTCCAGAAGGAATAGGGGAAGGCGAATCTAAAGAAGAAGAATCTAAAAAAGATTCTCCAACACTTTCAGAAAAAGAAAGCGAAAAAGAATCTAAGGCTAAAGAAGAAAAACCTAAAGAAGAAGTAGAGAAATCAGAAAAAGAAGCGCCAGAAGAGAAAGCTAAAGAAGAAGTAGAGAAATCAGAAAAAGAAGCGCCAGAAGAGAAAGCTAAAGAAGAAAAACCTAAAGAAGGTAAAGGTGACAAATAGTGAAAAAGGACACTTACAAACAACCAGAAGTAAACATTGGGTTAGTTGGCCATGTAGATCATGGTAAGACTACTCTAACCGAGAGACTTAGCGGTAAATGGACAGATACTCATTCTGAAGAACTGAAAAAAGGAATTACTATAAGGTTGGGGTATGCTAATACTATTTTCAGAAAATGTAGTAAATGTAAAGGTGCTAAAGCTTATACTGTAAAAGAAACTTGTGAACACTGTAAGTCAAAGACTAAAGAATTGAGAGGTGTTTCTTTTGTTGATGCTCCTGGGCACGAGAGTTTAATGGCTACTATGTTGAGTGGAGCAAATGTTATGGATGGTGCTCTGTTGCTGATTTCTGCGAATGAAAAATGCCCACAACCTCAAACAAGAGAACATTTGATGGCTTTAGAGATTATTGGAATTAAAAATGTGATAATTGTTCAAAATAAAATTGATTTAGTGTCTAAAGAAGATGTATTGAAAAATTATGAAGAGATTAAAGAGCTTATTAAAGGCACTCAATACAAAGATGCTCCCATTATTCCTGTTTCTGCCCAATTTGCAATTAATATAGGCCATTTAATAGGAATGATAGAGAAAACTATACCTACTCCTAAACGAGATAAAAAGAAATCTCCGATTATGTTTGTTGTTAGGTCTTTTGATATTAATAAGCCTGGTTCTGGTCCAGGAAAACTTGTCGGTGGAATACTTGGTGGCGCCTTGAAAGAAGGTATGTTAAAAGAAGGAGATGATATAACTATCCTCCCTGGAAGAAGCAAAGAAGAACACAATCAAAAGGTTTGGATGCCAATAAAAACCAAAGTAACTGGATTGATGAGTGGTACCCAAAAAATTAAAGAAGCTGGACCTGGGGGCTCTATAGCTGTAGCAACTTCATTAGATCCTTCTATTGTTAAATCAGATAATCTTAGCGGAAATGTAGTGGGATTGTTTGGAAAATTGCCTAAAGTGTGGAGCGAACTTCATCTTGAATCAAAATTATTAGAAAGGGTAGTGGGAACAAAAGAAGAATTAGATGTTGAACCAATAAAGATAAATGAAGTGATAATGTTTAATGTAAATTCATCTGTAACTGCAGGGGTTGTTAGTGAATTGAGCAAAGAAGGGTTTAAATCTAAATTAAAATTACCTGTATGTGCTGATGTAGGTGATAGAGTAACTATTTCTAGAATGGTTGGTTCTAGATTTAGGTTAATTGGTTATGGGATTATTAAGGGGTGAATCAAATGGTTGATAAAAGAATAAAAAAAGCTGCACTAAAAAAGACAAAAACTCTTGAGAAAAAAAAGATTATGAGTAAAGAAGAATTAAAAAAAGATGATGCTGCTTTTATAAAAATGGCTAAAAGTTTGCCTAGATTGTTAAAAGGTAAATTTGCTAAAAGAATCAAAAAAAAGAAATGATATGGTATTAAGGAGTTAATACTTTTGAAATTCTCTTAATTACATATCCCTTATCTCTCGGATTATTAACAAAATCTAATTTATCTCTATCTATGATTATTGTTTTCTTTGGATTCCAATCATATTTTCTTAATGAGATTACATAATCTCTGTAGAATCCATCTAAATGTTTGATGTAATCTAAACTTATTGCTTGAGTTCCATCTGCATCGTCTTGTAATTCCATATCTCTCTGTCTTTCACTATGGATATTGTCATAAGAATGTTGAGGAGATATTTGGAGTAATATCAAAAGATCTATGGGCCTTATGTTGTCTGTTTTTTCCTTAAATAAGTCAAGATATTGAATGTGTTCTTTATCAGATAAATATCCAAAATGGTTGAGTGATTTTGCAAAAACTAAAGGATCTTCATATATTGAACGGTCAAATATTGCTGAATTGCCTTCTTTCTCAAAAGAATCATAATCTTTAACTCTTCTATTCAAAAGATATTTTTGCAATTCAAAAGAGTATTTTTTCTTGTCTTCATAAAATTTAGAAAGTATGGGGTTTTCAGCTATCTCTTCGTAAAATGCGTTAATTGATGCTGTGTTTTCTATTAGTTTTGCTAATGATGTTTTTCCAGAACCAATGTTTCCTGCAACAGCTAAGAGTAGATTTTCATGAGATAGGCGTGCTCTTAAAATTCCATTGTTAGTCGATGGTTTTTTAATCATTTTTATATTAATTATTCTTGATATATTTAGTTGATTCTTTTATTCACTCCCTTGTTTTTATTGTTTATTGATACTATAAAAAAGTTTCTATGATTGATCCCCATACTAAAAATTTATATTGTTTATTAGTTTAACTTAATAAAAATGGAAGTTCCTGATTATGAAGAAGTAGAATTTGTATGTGAATGTTGTGGTAAAAAAGTTAAAAGAATTAGGCGAAAAAATAATGATTCTAATGAATTTTTATGTCAACAATGTGGTAAAATAAGTATTGGATCTGATTAATGTTTTTAGAAAAGTTTATATAGTTTTATTCGTGAAAAGTTTACAAAAGAGCGTGAATAAATGAAATTAACTCTAAAGAAAAAACCAAAAAATCCAATTCTTATAGAGGGTTTTCCTGGTTTTGGTTTGATTGGCACTATTGCCACTGAATATCTTATTGACCATTTAGATTGTGAATTAATCGGAAGGTATTGGTTTGAAGATCTTCCTGCGACTGTTGCGATTCATGAAGAAAAAATGGTGAATCCTGTGGGTATTTTCTATAACAAAAAAAACAATATTGTGATTATTCATTCTATTGCTGGTGCTACAGGTGTTGAATGGAAAGCAGCTGATTTTGTATTTGGTGTTGCTAAAGCGCTCAGGGTTAAAGAAATTATTAGTTTAGAAGGTGTTGGGGCTACAATTTTAAGTGAAAAAAGCAGTGTATTTTACCATACTAATAAAGAAAAAACAAAGAAAAAGATTGAAAAGATGGGGATTAAACCCTTGAAAGAAGGAATCATTATGGGGATTACGTCTGCATTGATGGTTATCATTAAAGAAAAAATTCCCATGACTTGCTTTTTTGCTGAAACTCACACTAGTTTGCCAGATAGCAAAGCCGCAGCTAAAGTTATAGAGGTTTTAGATAAATATTTAGGGTTGAATGTAGACTATAAACCTTTATTAAAACAAGCTGAAAAATTTGAAGATAAATTAAGAAAATTAATGGAACGGGGAGTTACTGCCAAAAAACAGAAGGATCGTAAATCTTTGAGTTATGTTGGTTAATTTAATATATTCTTTAATATATATTTTAGGGTTTATAGTTTTAAATGGTTATTTTTTAAAATATATTCTGTAAAAGATATGATTTAATGTGTTTTTTGTAGTGCTTATAACTTTTAGTCTTTGCTTAAAAGTTTTAATACGTTAAATTGAGCTTAGAGGTTTTAATCTTTTCTTAAATGTTTTAGTTAGATTAACAAGAAAGATTTTGATTTTTAAAATCTTAAATCATTATAAAAATTTTTAAATTTTTTATATAATTGCAATATTGAAAATAAATACTACTCTTTTTTGTTGAAAAGTGTAAAGAATTTTTTGGATATAAAAAAATAAATATTGTTTTTTGAAAAAAGTTGGGTTTTTGATATTTTTTGTTTTTGCTGGTTTTATGATATTTTTAAGTGTGTTGTTTTTTATGAAAAACCCTTGCGGTTTTTGTGTAAATAAGGCAAAGTAAGTCCATTTAAGCACAAAAATAGGGGTTTTAAGGGAAGATTTATATATTTACGCGTATAAGGTACATTATACGCGTATTTTTGAGCACAAAAGTCTAAAAAAGAGGTAAAAATGATAGAAAAGCTTGAAACTGAATTGAAATTAAGGGGTTTTAGTAAACAAACTTTAAAGGCTTATTTGTATTATAATCGATTATTTCTTAGATATATTCAAAAAACGCCAGAAAGTATTTTAGAAGATGATATAAAAAAATATATAGGTCATCTTTTGACTGATGAAAACTATTCTGCTTCTTCGGTTAGTTTAGTAAAAGCTGCGTTGAAATTTTTTTATGATGAAGTGCTGAAAAAAGGGGTTGTTAATTTCAAGACTCCTAAAATCGATAAAAAGTTACCAATTGTGCTTTCTAAAGAAGAAGTGAGGAAATTGATAGATTCTGCAGGAACTGAGAAAAGTAAATTGATTATCAAAATGTTGTATTCTTCTGGATTGAGGTTAAGTGAATGTATTAACTTGAAAAAAGGGGATTTAGAGTTTAGTGAGAAAATTGCGTGGGTTCGTGGCGGAAAAGGTAAAAAAGATAGAATTGTTATTTTTTCTGAGAATTTGATCGAAGAATTGAAAAAATACCTTGAAAACAAGGGTTTTGAGTCGGAATATGTGTTTTCAGGGCCAAATGGATCTATTAGTGCAAGGAATGTACAAGATATAGTAAAAAACGCTAGCAAACGTGCTGGAATCACTAAAAACGTTAGTCCCCACACTTTAAGACATTGTTTTGCAACACATTTACTTGAATCAGGAGTAGATATTAGAAAGATACAGGAATTACTTGGACACTCTAATCTTCAAACAACCCAGATATATACGAGAGTTTCTAAAGAAGAATTGAAGAAGGTAAAAAGCCCTTTGGATGATATCTAAAACCTTTAAACTTTGCTTAAAAGTTTTAAGCGTGTAATTGTTAAGGGTGTTTTTATGTTTATTATATTCTTTAAACTATATATTGTTAAATAATCTTTTTAAAATAATTAATTTATACTATTTGTTGAGATATCTATTTTTGAGATACTATCTTCTTAGAAACTGATTCATTGATTTTTACAATGTTCTTTTTTGCTTGGAGCTCTCTGAATTGAGGGCTTAATCTTAAGTAAACTTCTTTATCCAGGTATTTTTTGTAGATAGGTATTCCTTTTTCAATAAGATTTGTAATATAGTTTTGAACTAAAGGGGGTGTTATACACAAAAACTTAGCGATTTTTGAGTAAGTAACTGGCTCTTGTTCTTGCTCTAATGTATAAAAGGTTAGAAAAATTTCTTGTTCTTTTCTCGTCAGAGGGGTTATTTTAAACTTAATTTTTTTGTGTTTTGATGTTTTTTTTCCGAGATGCTGAATAAACATCATCACTTCATCTAATTTCTCATTTAATTTATCTATTTTAGAATCTAATTCATATAAATATTCATAATTAGAATGGATTTCATTTGTATTTTCGTTTATAGCGTCGAGGTGTTCTTCAAATTCGTCTTTGATTTTATCAAAAGTTGCCTTTAATTTTTTGTTTAATCGTTCTTTTTCTCGACGAGAAACTTGATTTTTTAAATTTTTGTTTACCATATCCCAACAAGACAACAAAGAAAGAGGAGATTTAAATAGTTTTCTACTAAACTCTTTTAATTAATTTACTGAGGTATAATTTTTCGTTTCCTTGCCTTACAACATCGACGTGATCTGATTCTTCTATCTCTGTAAGAATACGGTAAAAAGAACTCTTTGAGCATAATCCTTGTTCATCTACAACTATTTCTCTTAATTTTAAAGAGGAAATATTTTCATATTTCTGGATTAATGAAAAAACTAGGTTTTTTACATACCCTTTAGAATTTCTAGTTATTTTTTGAATTAATTTTTCTTTAAATGATGGCTTTGGAGGGTTCCCTATTTGTTCTATTTTTGAGTGTAATTCATGGATTTTGTCGTGCATAGGCTGATGTGAATCCATGATAGTGTTAATCTGTTGATCAAAGCTCTTTATCCTGTTTAATAATTCTTTGAATGCATAATGATCGTCGAGAATTTCCCTTATTTCATGTTTTGATAAAGGAGATGTCGATATTTTTTCATGAAGATGTTGAAGAAGCCTTTGTTGGTTTGCCATTATTTTTTCTTGTTCTTGATGTTTAAGATGAAAATAATTGATCCATTCAAAAATATTGGATGTATGGGATTTTACATTATTAAAAGAATCTGCCAATGTAGAATGGAGCGAATGAATATCTTCTTTTGTTGCGTATTTCTTTTTAGACCAAAACATTATTTTTGTAATAAAAGCATTCTCATATATAAATTTTTGGGAATGTTTTGGGAATATGTTGGGAAAAATGTGGGAATGTTTTGGGCTTTGAAGTTGCTAAAAATGATGTGTTGAGGGCGTATTGGTTTTTTTGATGGGAATGGAGTGGGAACGTATTGGGAATAGTTTGGGAATAGGGTGGGAATGTTTTGGGAATAGAAATATTGGGGTTTATAGAGGAGAAAATAGGCTGGGAATGTGGGAATCTTTGAGAATAAAGTGGGAATTGGAGGGGAATTAAGAAGTTTATAGGTATAGTGAGGGTAAAAGTTATATATCAGTGATGTTCTTGAATGCTGTAAATGAATATGGCATAAATATGGTGATGATATCCATTATTTAAAAAAATTTAAGTTAAAAGTGAGAGTTTATGGAGGGGAGTATAAGGTAGATATAAGGTAAATATGAGGCAGATATAACATATATATGACAAATATAAGATCTAAAGGGGAATTAGCAGTGTTTTTAGCTAGTTTAAAGGGGTTTAAGAAGCCAAAAGTGAGACTTGAACAATATATTATGGATAGTGAAATAGGTGCTCAAGTGCTTTGGGAAGCCTATATGAAGGGAGATATAGAGGGAAAAGTGATAGCTGACCTTGGTTGTGGTACTGGTTTATTGGGTATTGGGGCGTTATTATTGGGTGCTAAGAAGGTTTTTCTCGTCGATATTGATGATTCTGCTATTGAAGTGGCTAAAACTAACCTTGCTAAAGTCAAAAGTGAGGGTTATGGGAATTATATGATTGGTGAATCCATCTTTTTAATGTGTGGTGTGGCAGGGTTTGATGAGTCTGTTGATGTTATTATACAAAATCCTCCTTTTGGAGTCAAAGTGAGGGGGGCTGATAGGGCATTTCTTAAGAAATCCATGAGTGTTGCAGATGTTGTGTATAGTTTTCACAAAAGTGAGAGTAATGAGTTCATTAAAAAGTGTTCTAATGATGGAGGGTTTAGTGTTGAAGGTTATTGGGAATTTGATTATCCAATAAAAGCTATGCATGAATTCCATACTCGGAGAATTTATAGGTTTAGGGTTGGGTGCTGGCGATTGGTAAGAAAAAGAGTGAAGTGTTGAGTGGAGTGTTGAGTGGAGTGTTGAGTGGAGTGTTGAGTGGAGTGTTGAGTGAAGTGGCCTAATTAGTAAGTTTTATAAATAAAGGATTGTTTTTTGCTAAAGTAAAATGGAAGTTAAAATTATTGAGGAGAAAAAGAATAGGATTGTATTGGAGATAGAAGGTGTTGGTCATGGTTTCTGCAATGCATTAGTCAAAGAATTATACAATGATAAAGATACTAAATCTGCTGGATATCATATTGATCATCCATTGGTTGGAGTTCCTAAATTTATTGTCGAGAGTAAAAGCGATGCTAGAAAAGCAGTGATGAATGCTATCAAAAGATTAAAAAAAGTTACTGATTCTTTTAAAAAAGAAGTTGTTAAGTCTATAAAAAAATGATTGATTCTGCCAAGGAATTGGTGAATTTAGTTAAAGGAGTTATAGGGGCGCGTTTTTCTGGAAAAGATTTTAATGTTAATAATGAATTGAAAGAGAAGTTTTCTGATAAGTTAGGGGTGTTTGTTACACTCAATGAAATGACTGGTGAAGAAGAAAATCTTCGTGGGTGTATTGGATTTATTGAACCTGTTTTTCCCCTGTGGGAAGGTGTTGTTAAAGGCGCTGAAGCTGCTGCTTTCGAGGATCCAAGATTTGTGCCGTTAGATAAAAGGGAATGGAAGGATATTAAAATTGAGATTTCTGTTTTGACTAAACCTGAATTAATTGAGGTTGATGAATCTGTTGGAGCCAGTGATTATCTGAATAAGATTAAAGTTGGCGAAGATGGGTTGATTGTTGAGTGCGGAATGTATAAAGGATTATTGTTGCCTAGGGTTGCTGAAGAATATGGTTGGGATAGTGAAGAATTCTTAAAACAGACATGCCATAAAGCAGGGCTTGAGTTTGATGCTTGGAGAAATGATGATGTGAAAGTGTATAAGTTCCAGGCAGAAATAATAAAAGAATGATAAGATCTGATGGGGAGAGATATATTTTTCCTAAAAAGTGTTTTAGAAAAGCTTATATATTGATGGTGCCTAACTTTTTCCATGTTTCTGAGGAAAAAGAAGGTGAAAGATAAGCACTATTTGTACGCTGTAGAAAATAAATGGAAAAAAGGAAAAGGGGTTAAACAGAAGGTAAAAAAATACCTTGGTAGAGTGCATAAATTTAGAGAACCTGCGAGTAAAAAAATTGGATTTAGAGATTTCTTAGAGATGCATTATAGTGTTGAGTTGGGGGGGTATCTCGATGAGACTGAATCTCGACAGATTATTTCTGATTTAGTAAAATGGGAACTTTACAAAAAAGGGTTTGGATTTGACGGGAATAAAGGGAAAGTTATGAAGCGGAAAAAAGAAAGTGTTGTTGTGAACTTGGATAAAACTCGGAAGATGCTGTGTTATAATGGACGTTCGTTTGCTATTGAATCTAATGAAGGGTATATTAATAATTTAAGTGTTACTACACTTATTAATTATAAATTGAAAGATAATGGAAAATGGGAAGGTGATTTGGACAAGCGTGCTGTGGGGCTGAAGCTGGCTAGAATGTTTGTTGATGGAGGGATTAAAATTCCTGATGAAGTGTTTGTGGCTGTGTTTGAGAAAAAATTCTTAGAGTAATTTTAAATCACTTTAGTAGCAAAACTTTTATATAATAATTGTTGTTGTTGATTCTCATGAATGAAGAAACCAATAAAGCTGATAAAAAAAATAATGTTGATGTTCCAAAACATATTGCTGTGATATTGGATGGTAATAGAAGGTATGCCAAACGGCTTATGCTACAGCCGTGGAAAGGTCATGAGGTTGGGACTAAAAATTTGGAGAGGTTGCTTGGGTGGTGTAAAGAGTTAGGGGTTAAAGAGTTAACACTTTATGCGTTTTCTATGCAAAATTTTAATCGTCCTAAAGAAGAATTTGATTTTCTGATGAAAATATTTAATGATGAGTTTGATAGATTGCTAAATGAGGAGAGTCTGCATAAAGATAAAGTAAAAGTCAGAGTTATTGGTAGGATTGAGCACTTTCCTGCTGAATTATATGAAAAAATGAAAAAAGTGATGGAAATGACTAAAGATTATGATAATTATATTGTTAATTTTGCAATGGCTTATGGTGGAAGGGAAGAAATAGTTGATGCTGTTAAGGTGATTGCAAAAAAAGTTGTGTCTGGTGAAATTGATGTTGAGGATATCAATCAAGAAAGTTTTGGTGATGCACTCTATATGAATGATGCGCCTGAATTAATTATAAGAACTGGTGGTGAAATGAGGACTTCTAACTTTTTACCTTGGCAGAGCACTTATTCTGAATGGTTTTTTGTTAAAGAGATGTGGCCAGAATTTACTAAAGATAATTTGATTGCTGTTTTTGAAAAATTTAATAAAAGACACAGAAGATTTGGTAAGTAACCGAATCCTCAGTAATTTTTTAATAAAAATCAAAGAAGATTTGGTAAGTAACCGAATCCTCAGTAATTTTTTAATAAAAATCAAAGAAGATTTGGAAAATAATAGTTTATTGATTGATTTTTGGATGGTTTTTAGTTAATTTTTTATATTTCTTAATTAATAGATATAATGAGGTTAACTATATATTATGAAAAAAGAAGATTTTCTTAAAGAAGCTCATGCGATTGAAGGGCAGTTGAAAGGTGAAAGAGAAGAGTTGAAGAAAGAAAAAAGTGCTCTTTGGTATATTCTTGCTGTGTTTCTTGCGCTAATAGTTGTTTCTATGATTATTCCTTATTATGGCATAAAATTAGATCCAGAACCTAATTATATTGCTAAACTTGGAGAGGTTTTACCTGAAGGTGTGGTAATTGGTAATGAAAGTCATGGAATTGATAAGAAAAAAGATTTTTTGAGGTTTTTGGATTCTGGCGATGTTGTTGTAAAACAGATTGCTGATAGTGTTGTTAGTAAAAGTGGATGTATGGGGCATAAAGTGTGCTATGCTAAGGCATTATTTTATTTTGTTAAAGATAAGGATAATTTGAATTATATCAATGATCCTCCTGATGAATATGTAAAGACAGCTAAAGAGACTTTAAAGAGTGGTGGTGGAGATTGTGATGATTTTTCTGTGTTATTGGCTAATTTATTGCAGGCTGTAGGAATTAGCACCAGATTTGTGTTTGTGCCTGGCCATGTTTATGTTGAAGCATACCTTCCTGAAGCAATTGGAAAGTATAAGTCAGAAGGAGAATGGGTTTCAATGGATTCTACTTGTGAATATTGTGAATTTGGTGAGATTTCTATAAGTAGCTCAAATAAAGAAAAAGTGTATGTTTGATGTGGTTGATTTTAGTTGATATATGTTTAATAGTTAAATTTATAAATGAACAGAGGTTTTTTGATTAAATTGGGATGTATTTTATGTATTCTACATAAGATAACATGGTTCCCGTTTGACTATCTTTATTGGATAGGAGGGTAGATAATGAGAAAAGAAGACATATTAAAAGCTCTTAAAGAAGCTAAAGAAAAAGCTAATAAGAGAAATTTTAAACAAAAGTTTGATCTAATTATAAATATAAAACATTTAAACTTAAAGAAATCTGACAATCAATTTGATGACTTTGTTGAACTTCACCATTCTAGGGGGAAAGAAACTAAAGTTTGTGCTTTAGTTGGACCTGAATTAGATAGTGAAGCTAAAAAAGTATGTACTAAATCAATTAGACAAGATGGATTTTCTAAATTAAGTAAAAAAGAATTGAAAAAAATTGGAAAGGAATATGATTATTTTATCGCTCAAGCAAATATAATGCCTCAAGTAGCTAGTGCTTTTGGGCAAGTGCTTGGACCTCGGGGAAAGATGCCTAATCCCAAAGTTGGATGTGTTGTACCTCCAAAAGCAAGTTTGGGTCTTTTATACAACAAATTACAAAAAACTGTAAAATTAAGCACTAAAAAAGGAGGAAGTGTAAAAACCATTATTGGTAATGAAGATATGGATGCTGAAGATATTACAGATAATATTCTAACTGCCTATAATCATTTTTTAACCATCTTGCCAACTGGAAAACATAATGTTTCTGAAGTTCTTGTTAAAATGACTATGGGTCCTGCTATCAAAATTATTGGTGGTGGTGAAGGTAAAGGTGGAAAAGCTGTAAAATCTAAAAAAGTAGAAGATAATAAAGAATATGTTTCTAAATCAACTGAAAAACCAGTAGAATCTGAAGAACCAAAAGTAGACTTAGAAAAATCTAAAGAAGATAAAAAAGAAACAAAGGGAGCTGATGAAGAATGAATCCAAAGGCCCATGTTTCAGAAGCTAAAAAAATTGTTGTAGCTAATCTAATTAAATTAATTAAAGAAAATCCTATAATTGGTGTTGTTAATATGGAAAATCTTCCTGCAAAACAATTGCAAAAAATAAGTGCAAAATTAAGGGAGAATGTTGTGTTAACTATGACTAAGAAGAGGTTGATGAAGTTAGCATTTGAAAAAACACAAGATGATAAAAAAGATATTATGAAATTAGTGGATTACTTGAAAGGTATGCCTGCTTTACTATTTACTAAACAAGATCCTTTTGGATTATTCAAAACTTTAAAGAAAAACAAGTCATTTGCTCCTGCTAAGGCTGGACAAATAGCTCCTTGTGATCTTTCTCTTAAAGCTGGACCAACACCTTTTGCACCAGGGCCCATTATTGGTGAATTGGGTGCTATGGGATTAAAAACTAAAGTTGAAGATAATAAAATCCAAATTATTGAAAATAAAGTTGTTGTTAAAGAAGGAGAAGAAGTCCAAGCAAATGTTGCTGGAATCTTATCTAGACTTGGAGTAAAACCTGTTGAAATTGGTCTTGAATTAGTTGCTGTTTATGAAAATGGCGATATATTAACTAAAGATGTACTTGATATTGATGAAGAAGCTTATCTCAATGAGATGAAGTCAGCTCACAGTGAAGCATTTAAACTTGCGGTTGAACTAAATTATCCTATTGAAGAAGTTATTGCTATTGTGCTTCCAAAAATTCATGGTGAAGCACGTACTTTGGCTTTAGAACAAGATATTTTAACTAATGAAACTAGTGAAGATATTTTGAAAAAAGCTGAATCTGGTGCTCTGAAATTAAAAGGAAATGTTCCTGAAGATGCTCCTGTTGTAGAGGAGAAAAAGGGCGAAGAAGTAAAGGAAAACGTAAAGGAAGAGTCAGAAGCTGAAGAGAAGAAAGAAGAAGTAGAAGCTGAACCTAAAGAAGAAGTGAAGGAATCAAGTTCATAATTTAAAAAATAACTTATGGAGGTATAGATCAAGAAGACTCATTTCATTTGTCTTCAAGGTTTATTCCCCCATCAAAACATTGGAGGTAAAAAACATGGAATATATGTATGCAGCAATGCTTTTGCACAAAGCAGGAAGTGAGATTAATGAAGCTAATCTTACTAAAGTGTTGGATGCGGCAGGAGTTAAAGCAGACAAAGCAAAAGTTACTGTTGTTGTCAATGCTCTGAAAGGCGTAGATGTCGAGAAAGTATTGAAAGAAGCTACAGTGGCTCCAGTTGCAGCAGCAGCTCCAGCAGCAGCAGAAGCAAGCGGAGAAACAAAAAGCGAAGAACCTAAAGCTGAAGAGAAGAAAGAAGAAGTGAATGAAGAACAAGCAGCTGAGGGATTAGGAGCTTTATTTGGGTAAACCATACCTCATTATAAATAGTGAGGTATAAATTACCTTTAATTATTTTTTAAGATTAAGGTGAGGCTTAATGTTGTCAGGTAAAGAAAGAGATAAAATATACAAACAAGTTGAAGAACAACGAAAAAAGGTAGTTGAAGTTAGAAAAGAATTGAACTTCGCTGATTCTCAGAAAGAAGAATGGTTTGAGAAAAAAGAAGAAGTAAGTAAAAAAATCTCAAACATGATTAAAAGAATTAAAGGTTTAAAGAAAAAAAGAGATGAATTAACTAATAAAGTAAAGAAATCTAAAAAAGAAAGAAAAAGATATAATAAATTCATTAAAAATAGAATAAATGAATTTAAAGAATTAAGTAAAGAAAAAGATAGTCTAAGTAAAAAATATAAAATAAAAGGCGATCCTTCTAAAATCAAATATGAAATTGAAAAATTAGAGGAAAAACTAGAAACAGAAGCTGTTGCGTTTGATAAAGAAAGAAAATTAATGGGGGTTATTAAATCTAAGAAAAAACAGCTTGAAGAATCTTCTGAATTAATGAAAATGTTGGATAAGACTAAAAAACTATCCAAAGAAATTGATGAATTGAAAAAAACAGCAGATCAAAGCCATCAA
Organism: uncultured Methanosarcinales archaeon; assembly: GCA_964630685.1. Lineage (GTDB taxonomy): Archaea > Nanobdellota > Nanobdellia > Woesearchaeales > BS150m-G63 > BS150m-G63. The sequence goes on from CAZVVW010000005.1 coordinate 69,318, forward strand.
AAAATTCAAGATTTTGCAAAAAATAGTCAAGAAGTTCATTTAGATATGTTAACACTTTCTAAACAAATTGATGAGTTGAAAAAAGAAAAAGAAACTGCGTATAAGAAATTTTTTGAATTTAAAATGAAATTCACTAAATTAAATAAATCTTTGAAAGAAGTGCTAATGAAAATGAATGTATTTAGTAAAAAGGTTAGCACGGATAAAAAAGATAGAAAATCTAAATTTGAAAGAAAAAATGAAGAAATTATCCAGACTAAAAGAAAAGATGTTGAAGAAAAATTGAAAAAGGGTGGTAAATTAACCACTGAAGATATTTTAGTTATGCAACAACAAATGGGTAATGAAAATAAAAAATAAAAGTTTTTGTTCTAAATTCTTAGGTATGATTCAATAAAACTTATTAGTAATAGAATTAATTATTCTTTAGATTCTTCAGAAGGTTTTTCTTCAACTTTAGATTCAGCTTTTTCTGTTTGTTTATTTGTTTCTTCTTTTTTAGGAGAATCTTGTTTTGATTCTTGTTGAGTATCTTTTTCTTCAGGTTTTTCTTTACCTTTAAACTCAACATAACTACATTTTCCGCAAGTAATTCTATTTTTGTGATCTGCCATAAAATAACCTGGACCACATTTTGGACAAAATCTTTTTTTACGAGTTAAATTTCCTGAGGAAGTTTCATAATGATTCCATCTTTCACTATGTTTTCTTGATTTTGGTTTTGCTTGTTGTTCTGCCATTTTTATCTACTCTGTTTTGTTTGAATCTTCTTCTTTAGGTGCATCTTCTTGGTTCTGTTTTTCAGAGTCTTGAGGGGTTTTCTCTTCTTTAGGTGCTTCCTTAGCTTTTTCAGCAGCTTTTGCTTCTTTTTCTTTTTGTTTTTTTGCTTTTTTCTCAAGAACTGCCATTACTTTTTTATCGTCATAAGCAAATGCTTCAATATTTGCTTCTTGTGAACCAAATTCAGTATAAATATGTTTAATTACTACAAGAGATTCGTCTACTTTTAATTTAGTAGCTATTGTTTTTTTCAAGTCTTCGTTAGAAGGTGTTGCACCTTGAAATGTTATTTTACCTGTGATTTCTGTTCTAGATAATAATGGTTGTTTTCCTTGTTGGGTTATCTCTAAATTCATTTTAATACCTTTTTTACCTTACTTTTATTGCATATTCGCCTTTCATTTTTATTTGCATGTTTTGGGCGATCAATGATTTATTTGCATCAATGATGATTAATCTTCCTTGCCAATTTGTACTTAATTTATTGCTTTTACAAAGAGGACATTCTCCTCCTTCTACAAATAATTTACATGATTTGCATACTTTTTTCATTTTAAGTTCCTTGAAATGAAAAGCTTTAAGACAAATGTTAATGAAGTCTTATTGTTTTTCATTTTTTATTCTTATCTCCTTTCTTTTCAGTGGAATCTGATTTAGGTTTTTTTGTTTTTTCTTGTGCTTCTTCTCTTATCCAATCAATTCTTCCCAATCCTGGTTGCCTCATTGTTAGGCCAATTTTTGGATTTGCTGCTTCTTTGAAGCTTATTGCAATAATTCTTGCCACACACTTGTCTCCCACTTTAAGAGATTTTTTACTTTCTTTTCCTAATAAAGATTTATCTTTTGAAAAGGATACATAATCATCCATTGTTTGGGATACGTGAATCATACCATCTGTTGGACCTATAGTCATAAATACACCAAAATCGGCTATATCTCTTATTCCTCCTAGAATTACTTCTTGAAGTTCTGGTTTGAAAGTTAAAAGTTCGAATTCAGTATCATAATAAGATGCTCCATCTCCGGGAATTATTATTCCTTCTTTAATTTGGGCTATTTTTACAACATCTATGATAATCCCTAAATCTTTTGATATCATATTGGTATAGGTCTTCTTAATTGAAGATATAATTGCTTCTTCTACACTGAACTCAAATAATGAGGGAGGTACCCTTATATGGTCTTTTAATTTTAGTTTGTAAAACATTTTATTATTTTTAGTTATATTTTTGTTTAGGTTATTATTAAGTATTTTTTTTGTCTCAGATTTATTGTTTTTATTCCTTGTTTTTTAAGTTTTTCCTTTAATTCCTTATCCTGAGTCGCTACAATATAATCCCCTTTTACTGCAAAATCAAGTATTATGTCGTCTACATAAGGTATTTTAGATAATGGTTTTGTTCTATTTATATGCTTTTCTGTTTTTATAGTCTTTATAGGGTATTTTTTCAATAATGAGAGGGCTAATTTCGCCGCTGAACTATGTTTCCCTTTTTGAGTTTTTATGATATTTTTCACTTCAGATATGCATTTATCTAAAATATATAAGCTATAATTAGGTAAAATTCGTTCAAATTCTGAAAAAATATCTACATTAAATCTATCTGGAATTAATAAAAAATTGGTGTCGATTAGTACTTTTAATTGATTTGATTGATTTGATTGATTTGATTGATTTGATTGATTTGATTGATTTGA